>CAZEIG010000012.1:0-9909 GCA_964511805.1 uncultured Faecalibacterium sp. | reverse complement strand
AGGCTGGCGGGCTCCTGGGCCATCCGCTGGATCTCCCGCACACGCTCGACCGTCATGTCCATCGCCTTGGCCAGTTCTTCGGCGGTGGGCTCGTGGCCGTTCTGGTAGACCAGCTGGCTGGTAGCCTGCCGCATCCGGTTGATAGTCTCGACCATATGGACCGGGATCCGGATGGTCCGGGCCTGGTCGGCGATGGCGCGGGTGATGGCCTGGCGGATCCACCAGGTGGCGTAGGTAGAGAAGCGGAAGCCGCGGGTACAGTCAAACTTTTCGGCCGCCTTGATCAGGCCAATGTTCCCCTCCTGGATCAGGTCCAGGAAGGCCAGGTTGTGGCCGACGTGCTTCTTGGCGATCGAAACCACCAGCCGCAGGTTGGCCTCGCTGAGGCTGCGGCGGGCGTTCAGCCCGTCCTGGCGGATCTTGAGCAGCTCTTCCCGCTTCTCGTCCGACAGGGGGCCGTCCTCCACGGCCTCCATGGCCTCCTTCTCTTCGGCGGCGTCCTCGGCCGCATCCTTGGGGCGCTCCTTGCTGTCCTCGGCGTCCTCGGCATCCGGCTCCTCGTAGTCGGGCGAGTCCTCGTCCTCCTCAAACGAGAAGCGGGCGGTGTTCCGCTTGATGTAATCGGGGCGGTTGTACTTCCGCCGGTCCGCCTGCAGGATGCGGGCCGCCTCGGCGCCGGCATGGATGCGGCGGCTCAGCTCCACTTCCTGCTCTGCCGACAGCAGGGGGATCTGTCCGATCTGCTTTAAGTAGTTTTTGACGGGATCATCCAGCAGTTCGTCCATGGCGGCCTTGAGATCCGCGGGGTTTTCCTCCACACGGTCCTCTTCCGGTTCGTCGAAGTCGCCGTCGGCGGCGTTGTTCTCTGCGCTTTCCACTTCGGCCAGGATGCTGTCCACGTCAAGGGAGCCCTCGTTCTCCTGGATCTTGATCCCCCGCTCTTCCAGAATGGTATACAGGCTCTCGGTGTCCAGGCCGCACTCCTGTGCCAGCATCCGCACCTCGTCCGCATTGACGGTGCCCTCGCTGGCGCCCTTGCGCAGCATTTCTTTTAAGGTCGTGCCCATTGTTTTCCTCTCCTTTTCGCCCAACCAGGCAGGCGGGGCCTCTCTGCCCGCCTGCCCGATGTTGCAGCCGCGTTTTGCCTCCGTCACACCCGGCCGGTCAGATGACCAGCCCGCCGTTCACCCCGAACACCTGCCCGGTGATATACCCGGCCTCCTCGCCGGCCAGGAAAAGCAGGGCCCGGGCCACCTCGGCGGCGCTGCCCAGCCGGCCCACGGGGGTCTCCTCAGCCAGGGCCACCCGATCGGCGGGAGTAAAGGCCGCCATCATGTCGGTGTCGATGACGCCGGGCGCCACGCAGTTGGCGGTGATGCCGCTGGGGCCTTCCTCCCGGGCCAGGGCCTTGGTCAGGCCGATCAGGCCGGCCTTGGCCGCCGAATAGTGGACCTCGCAGCTGCCGCCGGTCTGGCCCCACATACTGCTCACCGTCAGGATACGCCCCCACTTGCGCCGGATCATCCCAGGCAGGGCGAGCTGGCAGAGGTGGAACGCCCCCGTCAGGTTGACGTCCAGCATATGCTGCCACTCGGCCGTGGTGATCTCGGTAAAGAGCTTCTGCTGGGCGATGCCGGCGTTGCAGATCAGAATGTCCACATGGCCCACCGCCTCTTCCGCCGCGACGAAGGCCGCCTCGCAGGCGGGGCGGCTGGCCACGTCGCACTGGATGGCCTCGCAGCCGGGCAGGCTGGCCCTGAGATGCGCGGCCGCCGCGGCGTTGGTGTGGTAGAGCACCGCCACCCGGTACCCGGCCTCATAGAAGGCCCGGGCCGCCGCCGCGCCGATGCCCCGGTCCCCACCCGAGATCAGCACCCCCCGGGCCGGCGCCGTGACGGCCGGCCGGGGCGCCGCGGCCTTAGGCTGTTCCGGCTGCTGCTGCCGGGGGACAGGCTCTTCAGGCGGGTCAAGCTCAAATGTCAACTCAAAATCGTCTTCGTGCATGGGCTTTTTCTCCTGGATCCATGCCGGGTGCGCCGCCCGCTGCCGCGCCGCCTGTCTTGTCCTTTGCGCCGGAATCGCCGGCCCTGCGGCATTTTCGGTCAAAAAAGCGGGCACTTTCGGCAAAATACCATTGTATATTATACACCATCCGCGCAAAAAATGGAAGAGCTTTTTACATTTTCTTTTCTTTTTCCTGTTCCTGCCGTCCCGGCCGGGCGGAGGGCGCCGGCTTTTTCCACTTGGGGCGGCCGGCCCGCTCGGCGCGCAGCCGGACGAAGAATTCGGCCAGCAGGGCCGACGCCTCCCCGGCGCGCAGCCCCTTTTCGACGGCGGGGCGGTGGTTGAAGGGGAGGGCGAAGAGATCGGTCACCGAGCCGCAGCAGCCGGCCTTGGGGTCGGCCACGCCGTAGACCACCCGCCGGATCCGGCTGTTGATGACGGCCCCAGCGCACATGGGGCAGGGCTCGAGGGTGACGAAGAGCTCGCACTCCCACAGCCGCCAGCCCCCCAGCGCCCGGCAGGCCCGCTCGATGGCCAGCAGCTCGGCGTGGTGGACGGCGTTCCGCTCGGTCTCCCGAGTGTTGTGGGCCGCGGCCACGATCTCCCCCCGGCGGACCACCACCGCCCCCACCGGCACCTCGCCCAGGGCGGCCGCCTGCCGGGCCTCGTCCAGGGCCGCGCCCATCAGTTCGTAGTCGGTCATAGCACCTCCGTCGTCAGCAGCACCAGCACCACCAGCATCATGGGGCGGATGACCTTCGTGCCCCCCTTGAGGGCCAGCGCACCGTTTTTCAGAAAGCGGGCGGCGGCAAAGGCGGCGCCGCAGTCCGCGCTGAACTTGTTGGCGCCGCAGGTGTATCGGGCCGGCAGCCCCGCGAACAGGCAGGCCAGCAAGTCCACCACCCCGGCAAAACCGGTCATATGGATCAGAAAGACCATCGCCGGTCCGCTCACTGCGATCGCTTCCATACAGACTTCCCCTCTCCCGAAAACGCCGCTTACCCTTCCGGGCCGGTCAGCCAGAGCTTCCCTTCACAGGCCAGCACCTGGTCCAGGATCATCCGGCTGACCCGCGCCCCGTAGACCATGGCGGGGTGGGCGTTGTACTCGATGATGTCGTCAAAGTTTTTATTCATCAGGACGATGACATATTCCCCGTAGGGGGTGTGGACGATGCCGCCGTCGTTCCGGCAGGCGTTCATGCTGCCGCTCTTGCTGGCCACCCAGATCAGTTCCTCGTCGCCGGTCTCCTCGCAGTCGAGGTAGTAGGGCGGGAAGTCGGCCGTCAGCATGGCGTTGTAGTGCTGCGCGCGGAAGATGCCCAGCATCTCCCGGCTAGCCTCCGGGCTGACCAGGGTCTCCCGGGCGATCTGCCCGAAGAGGGCGGCGTAGTCCCGCGGGGTGGTCTCCCCCAGCTTGTCGTACCGGTCGAAATGGAGCGGGTTATACAGAACAGTGTGGGCAAAACCCAGCTCCCTGATGCAGCGGTTGATCTGCTCCAGCCCGAGGTAGTCGATCACCATATTGGTGGCAATGTTGTCCGAGCAGATGATCATCATGGTGGCGGCGTCCTTCACCTTCAGCTCGGCGCCTACCCCCAGAGCCCGCAGCATCCCCGACCCGTCCACAAAGTGCTCGGGCCGGTAGACGATCTTTTCCTCCAGGCTGGCCAGCCCCCGCCCCGCCTGCAGGTAGAGGGCCGCCAGAATATACGCCTTGATGGTGGAGGCCGTCTCGAAGGGCTCGTCCGCCCCGATCTCGACGGTGTGCCCCTGCAGGTCATCCACAAAGACGCTCATCTGCCCGTGGTACGAATACAATTCAGCGGCGATCCGCTTTTCCAGGGTCATGTTCTTGTCCATAGTACGGTTACCTCGTGTTGATTGGTGGGGGTACTTATTTTGCCCTCTCAGTCACGGCCTGCGGCCGTGCCGGCTCTCCCTCCGGGAGAGCTGGCGAGCGAAGCGAGACTGAGAGGGCCGCCCTCACAAATTCTCCTCAAAGAACCTTCTCGCGTTCCGCCAGAAAATCCCTTCCACCTCGTCCTCGGTGAAGCCCTCTTTCCGCAGCGCGCCGGCCAGCAGGGGGAGCTTGGCGCAGCTGTCCAGCTCCAGCGGGCCGCCGATTCCGTCGAAGTCGCTGCCCAGGGCGATCATCTCCGCCCCGCCCACCTGTTTGAAGTGGGCGGCGTGCCTGGCGATGAGGGCGGCGGTGCTCCGGCAGGCCGCCGGGTCGGGCTGGTCGTCCAGGAAGACGGTGCAGTAGTTCAGCCCGGCGATGCCGCCCCGCTCCGAAAGGGCGCGGATCATCTCGTCGGTCAGGTTCCGGCAGTGGGGGGCCAGGGCGCGGCAGTTGGAATGGCTGGCTGCAAAGGGCCGGGTACTCCGCTCTGCCACGTCCCAGAAGCCCCGGTCGGACAGGTGGCTGACGTCCACGATCATATGCAGCCGCTCCATCTCGGCCAGGAAGGCGAAGCCTTTCTCGGTCAGGCCGTGATCGGCGTCCGGCGGGCAGGGCCTGAGGAAGGGGCCCTTTTCCTTGACGTTGGAGGCCGCCAGCTCGTTGTCGTAGTTCCAGGTGAGGGTCATCATCCGGACCCCCAGCTCGTACAGACGGCGGAGCACCCCCAGGCTGCCCTTGCAGCAGCCCCCTTCTTCCACCGTCAGCATAGCGCTGATCTTCCCGTCTGCGGCGTTCCGGCCGATGTCGGCGGCGGTGTAGACCGGCGCGATCCGGTCGGGGTAGGCGGCCATCAGCCGCTTGAATACATCGATCTCTTCCAGGGCGGTGACCAGGGGGTCCTCCCCCGAGCCCAGGTTGACAAAGGCCGCAAAACATTGCAGCATATAATCCCCCGCCTCCAGCTTGGCAAGATCGATGTGCAGGCCGTTGCGGGCAAAGCTGAGGGACCGGCCGGCCTGCTCGGCGCGGCGCAGCTCGCTGAGGGTATCACAGTGCAGATCCCAAACCTTCATAAAATATCACCTTAAAAAATCGTGCCCACGGCGGTGAGCTTCTGGTCCAGGTCGGCGCGGTAGACGGGGCTGGCAGGGTCGAGGCTGTTGCAGACCACCCCGCCGCTGGCCGCCGCCCCGGTGGAGTGGATGTAGACCCCCTGCCCCAGATAGAGGGCGATGTGCCCGGGGAAATAGAGGGCGTCGCCGGGCCGCATTGCATCGCGGGGGATCTGCCGGACCGGCCAGCCCGGCATGATCCGGGCGTTGCGGTAGATCAGGACACCGTTCTGCATATAGACGTCGCTTACCAGCCCCGAGCAGTCCACACCGTCCCCGGCCTTGCCGCCCCAGCGGTACTGCACCCCGAGATACCGCAGGGCGGTGTCGCAGACGGCCCGGCGGAAGGCAGCCTCGCTGCCGCCGTGCCACCGGTCGAGCGCCCGCCGGACCAGCTGCCCCGGCGCGACGCCCACCGCCGCGGCCAGCGCCTCGCCGAAGGGCAGCCCCTCCCGCTGGGTGAAAACGGCGTCCTCCTCCCAGCGCAGCGGCTCGAGGGAGGTGTCCCAGACCCAGGCGTCCCGGCCGTCCGCCAGCAGGACCCGGGTCCAGCCGTCCGGCTTTTCCTCCCCGGAGGTGGGCGGCGCCAGCCGCAGCCGCGCCCCCCGCCCGACGGTCAGCAGCCGGACGCCCGCCACTTTTGGGGCCGCCAGCAGGTCGGCCATCCGGCCCGCCATGACGGCAGGGGCCGCCAGATAGGCCCGCATCTGCCCTTCGGTCAGGAAAAGCAGGTCGGACCGCTCGGCATAGCCGGGGTAGCCGTAAAAGGTACGGATCCGGACCATCGGCCCATCTTCGTCCAGCACCTGGCAGCTCTGGCCGTAGAGCCCCTCGTCCCCGATGTTCGAAAACGGCCGGCCTTCCCCGTCGGCGCCGGTCTTGTCCGGCAAGTCGTAGATGGTGGCCGCCGGGCGGATAAACAGCGCGTAGCGCACACAGCACCCCTCCTTATAAATCATCAGGGATACATTGTAGCATCCGGGGGCGAAAAAAGCAATATTCCGCCGGGTCCGCTTCCCGAATCCGCGCTGCAATTCTTGTCAAAAATGACGGTAGCGCCCAACGTATGAATTTGCTACAATACATACAGGCAAATACACCCTATACCGGCAGGCCCGCCGCCGCGCGGGACAATCTTCATCTGTCCGGCCGATGATTGGAGGTAAAGCGATTTATGGTATTACCCAAAGATTTCCTGTGGGGCGGCGCGACGGCTGCCAACCAGTGCGAGGGCGCCTGGGACCGGGACGGCAAGGGCATTTCGGTGGCCGACATCTGCACCGGCGGCAAGTACGGCCAGAGCAAACGGATCACCCCCGTCTTCGAGGAGGGCACCTTCTACCCCAGCCGGGAGGCCATCCAGCACTACGACCGCTTCCGGGAGGACATCAAGCTCTTTGCCGAGATGGGCTTCAAGTGTTACCGCTTCTCGATCGCCTGGACCCGCATCTTCCCCAACGGCGACGAGGCCGAGCCGAACGAGGCCGGCCTGCGCCACTATGATGAAGTCATCGATGAGTGCCGCAAGTACGGCATCGAACCGCTTATCACCATCAGCCACTACGAGGTTCCCTTCGGCCTGACCAAGAAGTGCAACGCCTGGGTCAGCCGGGAGATGATCGGCTACTTCCTCAACTACTGCAAGGCCATCTTCACCCGCTATAAGGGGAAGGTGAAATACTGGCTGACCTTCAACGAGATCAACAGCGCCGTTGCACCGATGGGCGCGCTGCTCAACCAGGGCATCCTGAACGACCTCGAGCATCCCACCGAGTTCATGAAGCAGCCCGACATCCCCCAGCAGCGGTTCCAGGGGCTGCACCATATGCTCGTCGCCAGCGCCCTGGCCGTCAAGATGGGCCATGAGATCGACCCCAACTACCGCATCGGCAGCATGATGATCTACTCGGCCAACTATCCCCTGACCTGCAAGCCCGCCGACGTCCTGGCCTGCCAGCGGTACAACCGCTTCTACAACTACTACTGCACCGACGTCCAGGCCCGGGGCGCCTACCCCGCCTTTGCCCCCCGCCTGCTGGAGGAGCTGGGCGTCAAGCTGGAGATCCAGCCCGGCGACGCCGAGATCCTGAAGGAGGGCACCGTCGACTTCATCTCCTTCTCCTACTATATGTCCTCCTGCCAGAGTGCCGGCAAAACCCAGAGCGGCGACGGGAACATCCTGGGCGGCGTGCCCAACCCCTACCTGAAGGCCAGCGACTGGGGCTGGCAGATCGACCCCGAGGGGCTGCGCTACGCCCTGAACGACCTGGCCGACCGCTACGGCAAGCCCCTGATGGTGGTGGAGAACGGCCTGGGCGCCAAGGACGAACTCGAACCCGACGGCTCGATCAACGACGACTACCGGATCGACTACCTCCGCCGCCACATCGAGCAGATGAAGGAGGCCGTCAAGGACGGCGTGGACCTGATGGGCTACACCCCCTGGGGCTGCATCGACCTGGTGTCCGCCTCCACCGGCGAGTACGCCAAGCGGTACGGGATGATCTACGTCCGCCGCTACGACGACGGCACCGGCGACTTTGCCCGTCTGAAGAAGAAGTCCTTCGGCTGGTACAAGAAGGTCATCGCCTCGAACGGCGAGGACCTCGACTGAGCTACAACCGAGGCCCGGCGGGCAGCCCCTGCAGCATTTCCGGCTGCGGGGGCTGCCTTTTTCTCTCCCTTTCCCCGCCGTATTGACAAAACCCCCACCGCCGCGCTATGATAAGCAGGTGCTGCGTGCCTTTTGCCGGCAGCCTCAAGTCACAAGAAGGGAACGAACACTATGAACGATCTGAAACGCCTGTTCGGCTATATAGGCCCCTACCGGCGGGACATGGCCCTGGGTATGCTGCTGGTTATCGTCGAAAGCGCCTTCGAGATGGTCATCCCTATCCTGATGAGCGACATCATCGACCAGGGGGTCACCCAGGGGGACGTGGGCTGCATCCTGACCACCGGCCTCGAGATGGCGGTCTGCGCCGTCCTTGCTCTCATCACCGGCCTGCTCTACGCCAGGTACGCGGCCCGGGCCTCCTACGGCTTCGGCGCACAGCTCCGCCGGGCCGAGTACGCCAAGGTGCAGACCTACGCCTTTGGCAACCTGGACCACTTCGAGACCTCCTCCCTCATCACCCGGATGACCACCGACGTCTCGGTCCTCCAGAATGCCATCAACAGCGGCTTCCGCCCGATCGTGCGGGGCCCCGCCATGCTGGTGCTGGGCATCCTGCTGTCCCTGTGGATGAGCCCCGAGCTGGCGGTGGTCTTTTTTGTCTGCGCCCCCATCCTGGGAGGCATCCTCTTTCTGGTGGTGCGGCGGATCGCCCCCATGTACACCCGGCTGCAGCAGGCCATGGATCACCTGAACAACGTGGTGCAGGAATGCCTGACCGCCATCCGGGCGGTCAAGGCCTTCGTCCGGGGCGAGTATGAAGAGGAAAAGTTCGAGGCCGTCAACAGCGAGCTGATGAAGGTCGGCCTCTCCACCTTCCGCACCGCCGTCCTCAACCAGCCCGCCTTCCAGCTGACCATGTACACCGCCATCGTCCTGATCCTCTGGTTTGGTGGCAACATGATCCTGTCCGGGGCGCTGACGGTGGGCCGGCTGACCAGCTTTCTGAGCTATGTGCTTCAGGTGATGAACTCCCTGATGATGATCTCTAACGTCTTCCTGCTGATGACCCGCTCCCTGGCCAGCGCCCACCGGGTGGCCGAGGTGCTGGATGAGGAAGTCGAGCTCACCTCCCCCAAAGACGCCCGCACCGACATCCCCGACGGCGGGATCGTCTTTGACCATGTCTCCTTCAAATACCACCCCGACGCCGCCGAGTACGCCCTGGCCAGCATCGACCTTGCCATCCGCCCCGGCGAGACGGTGGGCGTCCTGGGGGGTACCGGCTCGGCCAAGTCCACCCTGGTCCAGCTGATCCCACGCCTCTACGACGCCACCGAGGGCCGGGTCCTGGTGGGGGGCCGGGACGTGCGGGACTACGACCTGACCGCCCTGCGGGATGCGGTGGGGATCGTCCTGCAGAAGAACGTCCTCTTCTCGGGGACGGTGCGGGACAACCTCCGGTGGGGCGACCCCGGCGCCGACGACGAGACCCTCTGGGCCGCCTGCCGGGCCGCCTGTGCCGACGAGTTTCTCCAGCGGATGCCCGGCGGCCTGGACGCCGACCTGGAACAGGGGGGCGTCAACGTCTCGGGCGGGCAGAAGCAGCGGCTCTGCATCGCCCGCACCCTCCTGAAAAAGCCGAAGATCCTCATCTTTGACGACTCGGTCAGCGCGGTGGACACCGCCACCGAGGCCAGGATCCGGCAGGCTCTCAGCGCCCTGACCGGCGTCACCAAGATCATCATCGCCCAGCGGGTCACCTCGGTGCTGTCCGCCGACCGGATCGTGGTGCTGGAGGACGGCCGGGTCCACGCGGTGGGCACCCACAGCCAGCTGCTGGCGTCCGACCCCATTTACCAGGAGATCTATCACTCCCAGATGAAAGGAGGCAGCCCCGATGGCATCACAGCCGATCATGGGTAAAAAGCCCAAACATTTCTGGTTCACCTTCAAGTCGCTCCTTTCCTACATGGGGCGGCACAAGTTTCTTTTCCTGGCGGTGGCGGTGCTGGTCACCATCAGCGCCCTGGGCAACCTGCTGGGCACCTATATGATCCGCCCGGTGGTCAACAGCGTCGGCAGCGGCAACGTTGACGACCTGGTGCGGGGGGTGGCCGTCACCGCCTCCATCTACGGGGTGGGGGTGCTGGCCGCCTTCGGCTACACCCAGACCATGGTCTATGCGGCCCAGAAGGTCCTCTACGACATCCGGCGGGACCTCTTCGCCCACATCCAGACCCTGCCCCTCCGCTTCTTCAACACCCAGCGCCACGG
>CAZEIG010000011.1:0-22498 GCA_964511805.1 uncultured Faecalibacterium sp. | reverse complement strand
ACCCGGAAGAGGTGGCACAGGTGCCCGGCACAGCCGGGCCCTGTGACGGAGAGGGTTATACGGCGAGACTGAGAGGGCAACCCGAGAAGGCCCTCTTACATTATAGATACCACCCGAAAGGAGCGTCCATCGTGCTGTTCGGAAAAAAGAAGGAGAAAAAGACCTACGACCCTGCCTGCTGGAAGCCGGTGCGCCGGTGCAGCATCTGCACCGGCGAGCAGGCCGCCGGCTTCAAGGAGCGGGTCACCGGCCGCTTCGAGGAGGTCATGCTGGTGCGCAGCCGGCGGGACCTGGACCGCTTTTTGAAGGAATACGGCCTCGACGCCGTCGAAAAGGAATACTGAGCCGTCCCGCCTGCGGATTTTGCCCCCGGGCGGGATTTTTTGGGGATTTGCGCCGGCCGGCCGCCCTTTTTTGGTGAAGAGTGGGTGAAAGGCTCCCTTTTTTCCCCGCTTCCCTTGCAAAAATGCCTGCGGAATAGTAAAATGAAATCATATGTATCGTATCATGGGGCCCCAGGCCCCCAGGCGGATATATATACCGAATAAGCCCCAGGCAAGAATGACAAGGAAGAGAGAAGAAGAAAAGGTATGATCTACAGTATGACTGGCTACGGCCGCGCCAGCGAGGTGCGCGGCGGGCGGGAGATCACCGTCGAACTGCGGAGTGTCAACGCCCGTTACTTCGAGTATACCTCCCGTATCCCACGCAGCTGCGCCTTCCTGGACAGCAAGCTCAAGGCGCTGCTGGGCAGCCGGATCGCGCGGGGGAAGGTGGAACTCAGCCTGACCCTCCAGACCCTCGACGCCTCCGAGACGGCGGTCACCGTCGACATGGCACTGGCCCGCAGCTACCGGCAGGCTTTGCGGGACCTGTCCGAGACCCTCTGCATTAAGAACGACGTCACCGCCGGGATGCTGGCCCATTTCCCCGACGTGCTGGTGGCCCGGCACACCCCGGTGGACGAGGAACAGCTCTGGGCTGATGTGTCGGACGTGACGGCCCAGGCCCTCGAGCGGTTCATGGAGATGCGCGGGATCGAGGGCGGCCGGATGCTGGAGGATGTCAGCAGCCGGCTGGACACGGTGGAGCAGTGCGTGGCCCAGGTCGAACAGCTGAGCGCCGGCCGGGTCGAAAAGTACACCCAGCGCCTCTACGAGCGGCTGTGCACCCTGCTGGAGGACCGCTCGATCGACGACGCGCGGATCCTGACCGAGGCGGCCATCTTTGCGGACAAGACCGCCGTGGACGAGGAGACCGTCCGCCTCCGCAGCCACATCGCCCAGTACCGGGAGATCCTCGGCAGCTGCGAGCCGGTGGGCCGGAAGCTGGACTTCCTGACCCAGGAGCTCAACCGGGAGGCCAACACCATCGGCTCCAAGTGCCAGGACGTCGACATCACCCGGGTGGTGGTGGAGATGAAGGCCGAGATCGAGAAGATCCGGGAGCAGATCCAGAACCTGGAGTGAACCAGGATGAAACTCATCAACATTGGCTTTGGCAACATGGTCAGCGCCGAACGGCTGGTGGCGGTGGTCAGCCCTGACTCCGCCCCCATCAAGCGCCTGGTCAAGGAGGCCCGGGAAGAGGGCCGGCTGATCGACGCCTCGTATGGGCGGAGTACCCGGGCGGTCCTCCTGATGGATTCGGACCATCTGATCCTGTCGGCGCTCCAGCCCGAGACGGTGGCGGCCCGCGCCAGCGGCCAGCCGGAAGGGAAAACGGAGGAATCATAAAGGTATGGAAGGCGAAAAGTATCTGTTTGTGGTGTCGGGGCCGTCCGGCGTTGGGAAGGACAGCGTCATGCAGCGGCTCCGCACCGACCACCCCGAGATCGAAAAGACCGTCTCGATCACCACCCGCGCCCCCCGGGAAGGGGAGGCCGAAGGGGTAAACTATTACTACCGCACCAGGGAAGAGTTTCAGCGGATGGTGCAGACCGGGGAGATCATCGAGAGCAACTGCTACGGCGGCAACTATTACGGTACCCTGGCCGCCGAGGTCGAGCGCCGGATGGCCGCCGGCAAGCTCACATTGCTGAACATCGACGTCCACGGCGCGGCCAACATCAAGCGGCTCTACCCGGGGTCTACCATCATCTTCCTGCTGCCCCCCTCCCGGGAGGTGCTGGAAGGCCGCCTGCGGGGCCGCGGCACCGACAGCGAGGAGGCCGTCCGCCAGCGCCTGGCCACTGCCAGGGAAGAGCTGGCCCGGGCGGACGAGTTTGACGTCCGGATTGTCAACGACGATTTGGGCCGCACCGCCGCCGAGCTCTACGACGTCATGGCCAGCCGGGCCGGCCTGACCTGCTGACTTGCTGCAAAGGAGGCCTGAGGATGCCGAAAACGGTGGGCGTCGCCGTCAGCCATGCGGCCTTCCACTTCGATAAACTCTATACCTATGCCGTCGCGCCCGACCAGCAGGAGAAGGTGCGGCTGGGCAGCATGGTGCTGGTGCCTTTCGGGCGGGGCAGCCGCCCCCGGATGGGGGTAGTGCTGGCCTGCGACGCCGAGCCTGAGAGCGCCAAACTGAAATGCCTCTTTGACATGGCCCCGGCCTCGGCCTGCCTCACCGGCGAGCTGCTGGCGCTGGTCCGCTTCCTCAAGGAGCGGACCTTCTGCACCTGGTACGAGGCGGTCAAGGCGGTCATCCCCTACGGGGCCCAGTACAAGCCGGCCCTGGCCGCCGACGGGGTCACCCCCATTTTGCAAAAGCAGCTCACCCGCCACACCGAGACCCTCTACCGGCTGGCCGGGCCCCTGCCCCAGAAGCCGAAACCCACCGCCAAGCAGCTTGCGGCGGTGTCCCTGGTGACCGGTGCGCCCCGCACCGCCGCCGAGCTGGAGGCGCACGGCATCAGCCGGGCGGTGGCCGACAACCTCTGCGCCAAGGGGGTCTTTGCGGCTGAGAAGGTCAACAAATCCCTTGACCTCTACAGCCACATCCCCCCCGAGACAGCCCAGCTCACCCTGACGGCCGAACAGCAGGCCGCCGTCGGCGCCCTGGCCCCCCATCTGGCGGCGGGCCAGCCCTATGCCGCCCTCCTCTACGGGGTGACCGGCAGCGGCAAGACCCTGGTCTTTCTCGAGTTGATCCAGCGCTGCCTCGACCTGGGGCGGACCGCCCTGGTCCTGGTGCCCGAGATCAGCCTGACCCCCCAGATGATCCGCCGGCTCAAGGCGCGGTTTGGCAAACGGGTGGCGGTCCAGCACTCGGCCCTCAACCACACCGAGCGGCTGCTCCAGTGGCAGATGATCCAGGACGGCGGGGCAGACATCGTGGTGGGGACCCGCAGCGCCGTCTTTGTCCCATTGGAAAAGCTGGGCCTTATCGTCATCGACGAGGAGCAGGAGCACACCTACCGCTCTGAGTCGGCTCCCCGCTACTCTGCCCGGGAGGTGGCCCGCTGGCGTGCCGCCAGGAACGGCGCCCTCCTCCTGCTGGCCAGCGCCACCCCCAGCACCGAGACCTTCTATGAGGCCCAGTCGGGCCGGATCGGGCTGGTCCGGCTGACCCAGCGGTACGCTGGCCAGCCCCTGCCTGCGGTGGAGATCGTCGATATGCGGGCTGAGCTGGCCGCCGGCAACCCCCGGGAGGTCAGCCTCGCCCTCGAGGACGCCCTGCGGGCCAATCTCGACGCCGGCAAGCAGGCCATCCTCCTCCTCAACCGCCGGGGCTACCAGACGATGGCCCAGTGTACCGACTGCCGCGGTGTCCTCAAGTGCCCCAAGTGCAGCGTCCCGATGGTCTACCACAAGGCGGGGGGCGGGCGGCTGCTCTGTCACTACTGCGGCAGCCAGATCGCCCCCCGGCCCGAAAAATGCCCCGACTGCGGCGGCAAGCTGCAATACCGGGGCTTCGGTACCCAGAAGGCCGAGGAGGAGCTGGCGGCCCTCTTCCCCAAGGCGCGGATCCTCCGGCTGGACCAGGACACCACCGCCGCCAAGGACGCCCACGAAAAGCTGCTGGCCCAATTCGCCCGGCACGAGTACGACATCATGGTGGGCACCCAGATGGTGGCCAAGGGCCTCGACTTCGAGGACGTCACCCTGGTGGGGGTGCTGGGGATCGACTCCCTGCTGTTTGCACAGGGCTTCCGAGCCTACGAGACGGTCTTCAGCCTCATCACCCAGGTGGTGGGCCGGAGCGGCCGGGCCTCGGCCCCCGTCCGGGCCGTCACCCAGACCGCCGACCCCGGCAACCCCGTCCTCAACCTGGCCGCCGCCCAGGACTACGACGCCTTCTTCGCCCAGGAGATTGAGTACCGCCGCCTAGGACTCTACCCGCCCTTCTGCAGCCTCTGCATCGTCACCTTCTCGGGCAAAAAGGAAGGGGAGGTGGCCGCCGCGGCCGCACACTTCGCCCAGCTGCTGGCCCAGCAGGCCGCCCGCCAGCCAGACATCCCCCTGCGGGTGCTGGGCCCTACCCCCGGCAGCATCCTGATGATCAACGAGGTCTACCGTTACAAGCTGACCATCAAATGCCGGAACGACAAGCGCTTCCGCGCCCTGCTGCAGACGGTGCTGGGCCTCTACGAGGAAGAAAAACTCCCCGCCAAAGCCGCCGCCACAGTGGATATGCACGCGGATGGGGATATATGAGCCCTCTCAGTCGCCTTCGGCGACAGCTCCCCCGAAGGGAGAGCTGACGAGCGAAGCGAGACTGAGAGGACTCCTCCGGGAGACGGAGCGGGCCAATACACTTATTATGAGAGGAGCTTTTTCCATGGCAATCCGGAACATTGTGAAGGAGGGCGACCCGATCCTGAATAAGGTCTGCCGCCCTGTGACCAAGTTTGACGAGCGTCTGGCTACCCTGCTGGACGATATGCGCGAGACCATGATCGCCGCCGACGGCATCGGTCTGGCCGGGCCCCAGGTGGGGATGCTGCGGCGGCTGTTCGTGGTGTGGGACACCACCGACGCCCCCGAGGAGATCCCCGAAGGGTACGAGTATAGGTTCATCGATTTCGTCAACCCCGAGATCCTCGCTGTCTCGGAGGAGGAGGAGACCCACTATGAGGGGTGCCTGTCCTTCCCGGGGCACAACGGCGCGGTCACCCGGCCGGTGACCGTCAAGGTCCGCGCCCAGGACCGGAACGGCGAGTGGTTCGAGCTGGAGGCCGAGGGCCTGCTGGCACGCTGCATCCAGCATGAGAACGACCACCTGGACGGGGTAACCATCATGCAGTCCAGCGAGTATTTCTACGAGGATACCGAAGAGGGCCGGGAAGAGGCCCGCAGAGCAAAGGAGCGGCGCTGATGCGGATACTGTTCATGGGGACGCCGGACATCGCCGCTGCCTGCCTCGAGGCCCTCTGCGCCGCTGGACATGAGGTCTGCGCCGTCTACACTCGCCGGGATAAGCCGGTGGGCCGCAAGCAGGTGCTGACCCCACCGCCGGCCAAGCAGACCGCCCTGGCCCGGGGGATCCCGGTCTTTCAGCCCCGCACCCTCCGGGACGGGGGCGAGGACGCCAACATCCGCGCCCTGGCCCCCGAGCTGATTGTGGTGGTGGCCTACGGCTGCATCCTGCCGCCGTCGGTGCTGGCCATCCCGAAGTATGGCTGCATCAACCTCCACGTTTCCCTTTTGCCCAAATACCGGGGCAGTGCGCCGGTCCAGTGGGCCGTCCTGAACGGGGACGCCGTGACCGGCGTCTCGATCCAGCAGATGGACGAGGGCCTCGACACAGGGGCTGTCCTGGCCTGCGAGAAGGTCGCCATCGGCCCCGAGGAGACCAGCGGCGAGCTCTTTGAGCAGGTGACGGCGGTGGGGGCGCGACTCCTCTGCGAGACGGTGCCCCAGATCGCCGCCGGCGCCCTGACAGCTGTCCCGCAGGACCACACCGCCGCCACCATGGCGCCCCCCCTCACCAAGGAGATGGCGCGGTTCGGCTTTGACGAGCCGGCTTCCCACATCCACAACTGGGTCCGGGGGATGAACCCCTGGCCCGCCGCCTGGTTCGAGGCCGCCGACGGCCGGAAGGTCAAGGTCCTCGCATCCCGGCTGGCGGAGGGGAGCGGCGCGCCGGGCGTTGTCCTTGCGACGAAACCCCTGACCGTCGCCTGCGGCGAAGGGGCTATTCAGCTTCTGCGGGTGGTGCCCGAGGGCTCCAAGCCGATGGAGGGCAGCGCCTACGCCGCCGGCCGCCGGCTCAAGCCGGGGGACAATCTGTGAGGGGCCCCGACGCCGCCCGCGCGGCCGCGGCCGCAGCCCTGGTCCACCAGGAACAGGGGGGCTACTCCAACCTGGTCCTGGACGCCGAGCTGGGCCGCTGGGACCTTGCCGGGCGGGACCGCGCCTTCGCCGCCGCCGTCTTTTACACCACCCTCGAGCGGCAGGGCACCATCGACTATATCCTCAGCCGCTTTCTGCCGAAGGGGCTGGCAAAGCTCGACCCGCCGGTCCGGGCCATCCTCCGCAGCGGTCTGGCCCAGGCCCGCTTTATGGAGGTGCCGGCCTCTGCCGCCGTCAACGAGGCGGTCAGCCTGACCCGGGCCGCCGGCAAGTCCAGCGCCGCCGGGCTGGTCAACGCCGTCCTGCGGCGGGCTGCAGCCTATGACCTGGCCGCCGCATCCTTTGCCGACGAGACCGAGCGGCTGATGGTCCTGGGGTCGGCGGGGCGGGATGTGGCCGCCTTTCTCCGCCAATACTATCCGGAGGAGGCCCTGGCCATCCTCACCGCCAAAGCCGACGGGGGCCACACCGCCCTGCGGGTCAACACCTGCAAAATCAGCCCAGCCGCTCTGGCCGAGCGGCTGGCGGAAGAGGGGGCTGTGGCATCACCCGGCCTGCTGCCGGGCAGCCTGTTGGCCGACTTTGCGGGCAGCCCCGCCGGGACCAAACTCTTCCGGCAGGGGTACTACCACGTCGAGGGCCAGGCCAGCCAGCTGGCCGCCCTCTGCCTTGGCGCAGAGTCGGGGCAGACCGTCCTCGACCTCTGCGCCGCCCCGGGCGGCAAGACATTGACCATCGCCCAGCAGATGGGGGACAGGGGGCAGCTGGTGGCCTGCGACGTCACCGAAAAGCGGGTGGGCCTCATCCGCACCGCCGCCGCCCGGCTGGGCCTCGGCTGCATCGAGACGGTCTGCGCCGACGCGGCAAAGCCGAACGCTGCCTTCCCGATGGCCGACCGCATTCTGGCCGACGTGCCCTGCAGCGGCCTCGGGGTCCTGGCCAAAAAGCCAGAACTCCGATACAAGGCCCTTGACCCCGCCCGCCACAGGGAACTGCTGGACACCCAGCGGGCCATCCTGGACAACGCCGCCGCCCTTCTCAAGCCGGGCGGGCGGCTGGTCTACTCCACCTGCACCATCCACCCCGCCGAAAACGAGGAACAGGTGCGGGCTTTCCTGGCACGCCGGCCCGATTTCCGGACGGCAGTGCCGGGGCTGGAGCTGCCCGCCGGGATGGAGGCGGGGCCCTGCAGTATCCTATCCCTACCGTCCCGCACCGGGCTGGACGGATTTTTCATCTGTGTGTTGCAGCGCGCCTGACAGCACTGCGCAGGAGGACGATATGGAACAAAAACGCTGCATCTCATCCCTCACTCTGGAGGAGCTGGCCGCCGAACTGAAGGCGATGGGCCAGCCAGCCTTCCGGGCCAAACAGATTTTCCACTGGCTGCATCAGAAGCTGGCGGTGGACTTTTCCGCCATGACCGACCAGCCCAAGGCCCTGCTGGCCGTCCTGGCGGAGCAGTTCTACATTGCGGCCCCCGTCATCGAGCGGCGGCAGCAGGCCAGGGACGGCACCGTCAAGTACCTGCTGCGGATGGCCGACGGCAACTGCATCGAGACGGTGGTCATGCGGTACCACTACGGCTGTTCGGTCTGCGTCTCCACCCAGGTGGGCTGCCGGATGGGCTGCCGGTTCTGCGCCTCCACCCAGGCGGGCCGGCTGCGGAACCTCGAAGCGGGAGAGATCGCCGCCGAGGTCTACACCGCCCAGAAGGACATCGGGGAGCGTATCTCCCACATCGTTCTGATGGGGATCGGCGAGCCGCTGGACAACTTCGACGAGGTGATGAAGTTCCTTTCCATCATCTCCTCCCCCGACGGGGTCAACATCGGGATGCGGAACATCAGCCTGTCCACCTGCGGGGTGGTGCCCCAGATCGACCGCCTAGCCGAAAAGAAGCTCCAGCTCACCCTTTCCATCTCCCTCCACGCCCCCAACGACCAGATCCGCAGCCAGATGATGCCCATCAACAACGCCTACCCCATCGCCGAGCTGATGGCGACGGTCCGCCGCTACCAGCAGACCACCGGACGGCGGGTCAGCTTTGAGTATTCGATGGTGCGGGGGGTGAACGACTCGGAGGGATGTGCCCGGCAGCTGGCCGCCCTCATCCGAGGGATGGGCGCCCATGTCAACCTCATCCCCATCAACCCGGTGGACGGCAGCCCCTATTCGGCCACCGACGCCGGGAACGTCCGCCGCTTTCAGGGGTGGCTGACGGCGCTGGGGGTCAACGCCACCATCCGCCGCCGCCTGGGCAGCGAGATCAGCGCCGCCTGCGGCCAGCTTCGTCGGGAGGAGATGGCCGGCAAAGACCAGTAAAGGAGCCAAGGATATGCCTATGAAACTTGCAGGGAAAACCGATGTCGGCCGCGTCCGCCGCGAAAACCAGGACGACTTCCGGGCAGGGGAGCTGTCCGGCGGCGCCGCCTGGGGCCTTGTCTGCGACGGGATGGGCGGCGCCCGGGGCGGGCGGGAGGCCTCCCACGGGGCTTGCGACGTCATCGAACGCTGCTTCCAGGATCAGTACGGCCGCTGCGCCCCCGGCGGGGAGGACAACTTCCTCACCCAGGCGCTGGAAAATGCCAACCACTATATCTTCCAGAAATCTTCCCAGGAGGAGTCCCTGGCCGGGATGGGGACCACCGTTGTCTGCGCCCTGGTGCGGGACGGCCGGGCCCACATCTGCCATGCGGGGGACTCCCGCGCCTACCTCTTCCACGCGGGGCGGCTGCACCAGCTCACCCATGACCACTCCTATGTGCAGGAGCTGGTAGACTGCGGCACCATCACCCCCGAAGAGGCCGAGCACCACCCCCAAAAGAACATCATCACCCGGGCGCTGGGGGTAGACTACCGGCTGGGGCCCGACTGTACCTCGGTGGTGGTACTGCCGGGGGACATCCTGCTGCTCTGCTCGGACGGGCTGACCAACGCCCTGACGGTAGAGCAGGTGGAGCAGATCCTGGCCAGGTACCCCTTCTACGACCTGCCCGACCGGCTGGTGGACGCGGCCAACGCCGCCGGCGGCCCGGACAACGTCACCGCCTTGCTGCTGGGGATGGAACCGGCGGAGGTGAAGCATGGATAAGCTGATCGGCAAAAAGCTGGACGGCCTGTATGAGGTACGGGAGCTGATCGGCTCCGGCGGGATGGCCAACGTCTACAAGGCGGTGATGGTGGGCCAGAACGGCCCGGTGCCCTCCGGGACGGTGGTGGCCGTCAAGGTGCTGCGGGCCGAGTATATGCACGATTCCGACCTTGTCAACCGGTTCAAGAACGAGTCGAAGGCCATCTCCCTGCTCCACCATCCCAACATTGTCAAGGTGTACGACGTCTCGGTTACCGACCGGCTGCAATACATCGTCATGGAGTATATCGACGGGATGACCCTGCGGGAGTACCTCAACGAGCGGGGCGGCCAGTTGACCAGCCGGGAGACCGTCCACTTTATCTCCCAGATCCTCCAGGCGCTGGACCACGCCCACCGGAACGGGGTCGTCCACCGGGATGTCAAGCCCCAGAACATCATGCTGCTGGACAACGGCCAGCTGCGGATGATGGACTTCGGCATCGCCCGGATCTCCCGGGCCGAAAACCAGCTGTCCAGCGGCAAGGCGATGGGCAGTGTCCACTATATCAGCCCCGAGCAGGCCCGCGGCGGCGTCACCGACGCCAAGAGCGACATCTACTCGGTGGGCGTCATGATGTACGAGATGCTGTCGGGGCGGTTGCCCTTTGACGGGGACGACGCGGTCAAGGTGGCCCTCAAACAGATCACCGACACCCCCCGTCCGCTGGCCGAGATCGCCCCCGACACGCCCCCCGCCCTGGTGGAGATCACCGAGAAGGCGATGGCGAAACTGCCCGCCAACCGCTACGCCAGCGCGCGGGAGATGCTGGACGCCCTGGACCGGTACATCCAGGACCCCGACGTCGTCTTTGCCTACAAGTATATCACGGAGGAAGCACCTGCAAAGGTGGTCAAACAGACAATGAGCCAGAAACGAGATACCCGCCCGGCGGCGCCTTCCGGCGGGCGGCAGAGGAAGAAAAAGAAGAAGCGCTCGGTCTTCATCCCGGTGCTGCTGGGGATCACGGTGGCCTTTGCGGTGGCCTGCGCCGTCCTCTGCTTTATGATCCTGCGCAACGCCAATACCTCCATCACCGACCAGCGGGCCGAGATCATCCTGGAGGACTACGTCGGGGTCACCCGCGCCGAGGCCGAGGCGTCGGCCCAGGTCAGCAGCGGCCAAATCAACATCGACTGGGTAGAGGAGTACAGCAGCACCTACAGTGAGGGCTACATTTACAAGCAGTCTCCCGCCGCCGGCCGGACCATCCGGGAGGGCCAGACCGTCACCCTGACCGTCAGCCTGGGCACCCAGTACGTCACCATCCCCGACGTCACCAACTACGTCCAGTCGGATGCCGAGCAGCTTTTGCGTGAGACGGGGGTCTCGGTGCTGGTGGTCCAGAACGTCGAGCCCTCGGTGGCGGTGGGCGCGGTCATCCGGACCGACCCCGCCGCCGGCACCACCGTGGCTGCCGGCAGCACCGTGGTAGTCTACGTCAGCCGCCAGCAGGTCACCACCACCACCACCGTCCCCTCGGTGGTGGGGCTGAGCGTCGACGACGCTCGGACCCTCCTGGTCCAGAACCGGCTGACTCTCGGCAGCCAGACCCAGGCCTACAGCGACCAGCCGGTGGGCACCGTCATCGCCCAGAGCACCGCGGCCGGATCCACCGTCAAGTTCAACACCCGGGTCAACGTGACCGTCTCGGCCGGGCCGGAACCTGCCCCCGAGGTCCCCGAAACGCCCGAGACCCCTGAAGACGGGTCCAGCAGCAGTGAGGAGACCGGCAGCAGCTGGTGGAGCGATTTGTGGAGCGGCGGCTCTTCCTCGTCCAGCTCGTCGGGCGGCAGGGACAGCTCTAGCTCCACCGACACCGGCCTGATCTGGCCCTGGGACTGGTTCAACGGGTAAGATGGTGGAATGATGGAAGGATATATCGTCAAAGGGGTGGGCGGCTTCTACTACGTCCGCACCCCCGACGGCAGTCTGGTGGAGTGCAAGGCCCGGGGCATCTTCCGCAAACAGAAGCGCAGCCCGGTGGCCGGAGACAACGTCACCCTTGCCGTCGAAAACGAGGCGGCGGTCATCGACGCCATCGCCCCCCGCAAAAACGTCTTTGTCCGCCCCCCGGTGGCCAACCTCGACGTCCTCTTCCTGGTGGCCAGCACCACCCAGCCCACCCCCAGCACCCTGGTGCTGGATAAGCTGTCGGCTATCGCGGTGGACAAAGGGGTCCAGCCGGTCATCGTCTGCACCAAGGGCGACCTGGCCGGCAGCGATTTCCTCGAGAAGGCCTACGCAAAGTCGACCCTCCCCTTCATCCGAATCGACTACGAGACGGGGGAGGGGCTGGAGGCGGTCAAGGGCTGGATCAACGGACGGCTCTGCGCCTTCTGCGGCAACTCGGGGGTGGGCAAGTCCACCCTCCTGAACGCCCTCCTGCCCGAGGCCGGCCGGGAGACGGCCGCCATCAGCCGGAAACTGGGCCGCGGCCGCCACACCACACGGGAGGTGACCATCTTCGAGGCCTTCGGCGGGCGGATCGCCGACACCCCCGGCTTTGCCAGCCTGGAGGCCAGCCGCGCCGGCTTCATCCCAAAGGAAAACCTCGAGCTGGCCTTCCCCGAGTTCGGGCTCTACCTGGGCAAATGCCAGTTCACCGGCTGCTCCCACCGCAGCGAAAAGGGCTGCGCCGTCCGGGCGGCCCTGGCGGCAGGCGAGCTCTCCCAGAGCCGCTACGACAGCTACTGCGCCCTCTACGACGAAGTGAAGGACGTCAAGGAGTGGCAGCAGCCCCGCCGTCTCGAACCCAAACTGTAACAGAAACACAGGCCCCGCCCGGGCAGCCTCTGCACACGGGCGGGGCTTTGGATTGGAAAGGAGGCGCCCGTTATGGCGCGATGCGTCATCCTCTCGGCCTGCCCGGTCAGTCCGGCGCTGGCGGGGCTGCTGCGCCCCGATGACTACCTGATTGCCTGCGACGCCGGCTACCGCAGCTGCGCGGCGCTGGGCCGCCAGCCCGACGCGGTGGTAGGGGACTTCGACTCGGCCCCTTGGCCCGCCGTCCCCGACGGGGAGGAGCTGGTGGTCCTGCCTCACGTCAAGGATGACACCGACACCGAGTATGCCGCCAAGCTGGCCGCCGGCCGCGGCTGCACCGAGGTGCTGATGCTGGGCTGCCTGGGGGGCCGTCGGCTGGAACACACCCTGGCCAACCTGGCCACCGGCCTGGGCCTGGCAAAGCGGGGGATCGCCGTTACCCTCCAGGACGAGCGCAGCCGCCTGACCTACCTGCTGCCCGGCCAGTCCCGCCGCTACCCGAAAGGGGAGTACTTCTACCTATCGGTCTTTCCGCTGGAGGGCCAGGCCGCCGGGGTGGACATCCAGGGCGCCTTCTACCCTCTGTCGGACGCTGTCCTCTCTGCAAGCTACCCGCTGGGGGTCAGCAACGAGTACGCCCCCGGCTCCGACTGCATCACCATCGCCGTCCGGGAGGGCGCACTGCTGGTGGTGGAGACCGCCGCCGACTGAAACCGTCCCCGGCCCCCGCCCCGGCGGAACATTTTGCCGCCCCGCCGCCTATAATGGAGCAAAACCATCCGAAAGGCAGGGGAGCAGATATGCAGATCATCGTGGTCAAAAGCCTCCGCATCCTCGCGGGAGTGCTGCGCTGGCTGTTCGGCGTCAAAAAAGAAAACGGCAGCGTCTAAAACAAAACGATCCCCGCCTTGCCCGCTGCGGCCTGGCGGGGATGTTTTTGTATAAAGAAACCTGCGCCAATACGATGCACAAAAAACACATCAACGCACTTATCTTGCCTCCGGCATATCCCGCCTTGTCCCCGCATACACTGTTCCCAGAGGACAGGAAAGGAGCGCCGTAACATGGAACTGAAGGTCTTCCGTGATATTTTATACGCCGGCGGCGGGGGCTGTACCGTCCAGGCTGAGATTCCCATTGAGGCCGAGATCCTCATCTCGGACTATCTGCCCCAGGTGTTCAAGATCGCCAAGTGCTTTGCCCGGCCGGTGGTGCTGCAAAAGCAGCTGCAGACGGGGCGGCTCACCCTGGAGGGATACATCCGCTGCACCGTTTACTACCAAGGAGAGGAGGGGGCCGGCCTCTGCCAGACCGAGCAGAAGCTCCCTTTCAACAGGACGCTGGACCTGCCGGAGTTCAGCTTTTCGGCCTGGAGTGCCGCCGTCGAGAGCCAGACCGAATACCTCAACTGCCGGGCCGTCACCCCCCGCCGGATCGAGGTGCGGGGTGCCTATGGGCTGGTGGCGTCGGTCCGCACCCAGTGCAGCACCGAGGTCGTTACCGCCCTGGCCGAGGGCGGCATCCAGCAGCGGCAGGCTGCTCTGCGGGGGGTGCGGCGGGCCGTCGTCCTCGACAAGCTGGTGGCCGCCGACGGGGAGATCGCCTTTCCTCAGCCGCCCGCCGCCGTCCTGGACATCACCGGCAGCGCCGATGTCACCGAGCTCAAGCTCCTCAACGGGAAGGCGGTGGCCAAGGGGAAGATCCGTGCCCTCTGCGCCTGGCGGGCCAAAAGAGACGACGGGCTGCAGAGCCTGGCCGTCGAGATCCCCTTCAACCAGATCCTGGACGCTGAGGGCCTCACCGAGGACTGCCAGTGCCTCTGCACCCTGACCCCGGTGGGCTTCACAGTGGCGGAAGGGGAGGGGGACGCCCCCGGCAAGCTGACCGCCACCGCCATGCTCAGCCTCCGGGCCTTCCGCCCCTATGAGCTGAACTGCGTGGCTGACGCCTTTTCCACCCAGTACCAGGTCAAAAGCAGCCCCGCCGCCCTCACCGCCGAGACCCTGGCCTGCACCCTCGACGAGAAGGCCGCCGTCACCACTTCCGGCCCTCTGCCCGACGAGGACACCCGGCTGCTGGCCTGCTTTGCCTCCTTCGGGCCGGTCCAGCTGGAAGAGCGGGCCGGGGCCCCCGTCCTGGCGGCCCGGGTCCAGGTGACCGCCTTCGGGATGAACAGCCTGGGGGAGATTGACAGCTACGACAAGGCCGCCGACCTGGCCGTCCCGCTGCCGGCCGAGCTGGCCGGCGCAGGGGAGCTCTACCCTGAGTGCTGGCTGTCGGCCGAGGGGGTCCGGGCCGCGTGCAGCGGCGGCGCGCTGGAGGTGACGGTGGAGGTTCGGGCGCTGGGGGCCATCCTCGGCCGGGAGAACTGCGCCGTCCTGGGCAGCGTCGAGCTGGGGGAGCCGCTGGCCCCCGCCGACCCCGACATCTCCCTGCGGGTCTACTACGCCCAGCCGGGGGAGGCGCTCTTCGACATCGCGCGGCGGTTCCATGTTTCGCCGGGGCAGATACTGGAGGCCAACGGCCTTGCGCCCGACACCCGCACCCTGGCGGCGGCCTGCCGCCTGCTGGTGCCCGGCGCCTGAGAGGAGGAATTGCACCGTGGAAAATCCTGTACTGTACCGGGAGATCGGCCAGCGCACCGGCGGCGACATCTACATCGGGGTGGTGGGGCCGGTGCGGAGCGGCAAGAGCAGCTTCATCAAGCAGTTCGTCGAGGTGCTGCTCCTGCCCGCCATCGAGGACCCCGCCGCCCGCGCCCGAGCCCGGGACGAATTGCCCCAGTCGGCTGCCGGCCGGACCATCATGACCACCGAGCCCAAGTTCATCCCCGAGACGGCCGTCCCTCTCCAGCTGGAGGGCGGCGGCGAGTGCTGGGTCCGGCTGATTGACTGCGTCGGCTACATGGTAGAGGGGGCGATGGGCCACGAGGAGGACGACAGGCCCCGGATGGTGAAGAGCCCCTGGTTCGACGAGGCGGTCCCCTTCGACCTGGCCGCCGAGACCGGCACCCGGAAGGTCATCCGGGACCACTCCACCATCGGGGTGGTGGTGACTACCGACGGCAGCATCAGCGACATCCCCCGGGCTGGCTATGAGAAGGCCGAGGCCCGGGTCATCGCCGAGCTGGAAGAGCTCGGCAAACCCTACGTCATCCTCCTGAACAGCGCTCACCCCGAGGAAGAGGATACCCGCCGGCTGGCCGCCAGCCTGGAGGAGAAGTACGGCCGTACGGTCCTGCCGGTCCGCTGCACCGAGCTGGACGCCGCCGCCATCGAGGATACCCTCGAGCGGGTCCTCTACGAGTTCCCGGTGCGGGAGCTTGACTTCGCCATGCCCCGCTGGGTCACCATGCTGGACAGCGGCCATTGGCTGCAAAGCGAAGTCTACCAGGCAGCGCTGGACTTTGCAGCCGGTGTCACCCGGATGAAGGACCTGTGTGCGGCCGGCCGGGAGGGGGCGCTGGACTGCGACGCGGTGGCCAGCTCGGCGGTCAGTGGGATGGACCTGGCCGAGGGGAGCGTCCGGGTCACCGTCGAGCTCAAACCCGAGGTCTTTTACTAGGTCCTCAGCGAGCAGACCGGCCTCGAGATCGGGGACGAGGCGGGGCTGATGCCCTGCATCATCCAGCTCGCCCAGGCCAAGCGGGCCTATGAGCGTCTGCGCAGCGCCCTCGAGCAGGTGGAGGCCACCGGTTACGGGATCGTCATGCCCACCGTCGACGAGTTGCGTCTGGAAAAGCCCGAGATCGTCCGCCAGGGCGGCCGGTATGGGGTCCGGCTGGAGGCCAGTGCACCGTCCATCCACATGATGCGGGCGGTCATCCACACCGAGCTGAACCCCATCGTGGGCAGCGAGCGCCAGAGCGAGGAGCTGGTCCAGGGCCTTCTGGCCGACTTCGAGGACGACCCCGTCAAGCTGTGGGAGTCCAACATTTTCGGCAAGAGCCTCCACGCCCTGGTCAACGAGGGCTGCACCGGGCTGATCTGTATTTTGCTGTAGGGCCAGATAAGCCTGTTTTCTTGGGCTTCTGGCAATGCCAAGAAATTATGTACGCATATTTGTGATTGAGAAGATAGTCTGCCGGATTTGCCTATATCGCATATAGGCGAATGCCCGGCTAATTATCAACTATGCCAAGACCCGAGAGGTGTATGAGGCTTACCGGAAAGCCGGGTACAGTAAAAAGTTCCTGGCAGAGCATGAAGGGGACATTCTGCTCCACAAGGCTGCCAAAGCAGCCTTTGACAAGCGGAAACTGAAAAAGTTGCCCAAGGTCAAAGAGCTGAGTGCAGAGTATCAGGAACTGCTGGCCGAAAAAAGAAAGTTCTACCCGGAGTACCGCCGCGCCCGTGAGGAGATGCGGGAACTGCTGACGGTGAAGGCCAACGTGGATCGGATTATGAACCAGGACAAGGAAAAAGGCAAAGAGAAAGATCGTCAGACAGACCGTGACTGAGATCAGAAACAAAACCGCCGGACGTGGAGGCTGTATGCCTCTGCGTCCGGCGGCTTTTCTCTGTATATTACTTTTGAAGCGGGAGATGGATTTCGCACCGGAAAGGAGTTCCGCCCGGAAAGAGGGCCTGGCCGCCATGGGCTGCTGCAATCTGAGCCACCAGCCGCAAGCCGGTGCCATGGGCTGCGCCGCCGTCCGGTTCCAGCGAATGGGAAGAAGGAGAGGGAAAAAAACCATCCCCGGTGCCGCCCTCCACCCAGAAGACCACCTGGTTCCCCTGGCGTTTTGCTCCCAAGGTAATGGCGCAGCCGGCAGCGTTGTGCCGGACACAGTTGGTCAGCAGGTTGTTGACGGCCCGCCGCAGCAAAAAGGGGTCAACGTTCAGGACGGGCAGAGGCTGGGCCGGCAGGTCCATCTCCAGGGAAAAGCCCTCCGCCATCCCGCTGTTGAGAAAGTCGGCAGCCACCTGACGGAGAAAAGGTTCCGGTTGGACCGGCTGTTTCCGCAGAGCCTGCATGGTGCAGTCCAATCGCATGGTGAGGTTCAGGTCGTTCACCAGATCCCGTATGGTCTGGCTTTGGGTACGGATGATGGCAGCCTGCCTCCGGCAGCCGGAAGGCAGATCGGGGGTGTCTTCCAGCTGGGCGGCATAGCCCATCACCACCGCGAGGGGTGTGCGGATGTCGTGAGAAACACCGTTGATCCAGTCCGACCAGGCGGAGTCCCGCACCTGCTGGGCCTGCCGGAACCACCACCTGCGTGCCAGACTGTAAGCCAGAGCCAGCACACAGCCCAGTGCCACCAGGAAGATCCCCCCAAACCAGAAGGGGGTCTGCAGCAGGGCGGAGGTGTCCATGGCCATGTCGTGCTTCCAGATACTCCCCCTGGGAGAGCCAACCACCAGCAGGCCGTCCTCCCGCACCCAGCACTGGACCGGATAGTCCTCCAGATACCAGCGGGTAAAAGATGCCACCTGGGTGAGGGTATAGTGGTCGGGCAGATCGTCAGGCTTTTGGAAGGACCAGACCACCTGTCCGCTTTCATCCAGTAGCAGAGCCCAATTTCCCTCCGGGAGCAAATTCTTCCCGGCAAAGACATAGCCGCTGTCCTCCTTGGTGAGGGCCGCCGAAACCTGCGACACCGACACGCCCCAGTTCCTGCCGCCGCTGCTGTTGTACCAGATGAAGGCTAGGATGCCCACCATAGTGATGAAGGCGATGAGGGCCGCCGATGCCGTTACCAGCAGGGCACCTTTTACAATGCTGCGCAGATTCATGGTTTTGCCTCCCGGTTCAGCCGATAGCCCAGTCCCCGCACCGTCAGCAGAAATCGGGGATGGGATGGGTCGGCCTCGATCTTTTCCCGCAGCCGGCGAACGTGGACCATCAGGGTGTTTTCGTATCCTACCAGGGGCCCATCCCAAAGAGCCCCGCAGAGAGCGTCGATGGTGACGATATTGCCCCGGGCTTCCCACAGCTTTTTCAGCAGGGCAAACTCCTTGGCGGTAAGGGCGGTTTCAGCGCCGCCCCGGCAGACGGTGCCTTTGCCCCAGTGGATTTCGGTATCTCCCAGACGGTCGATTTGGGACTGGTCCCGGTAGACCCGCCGCAGCACCGATCGCAGCCGCAGCAGCAATTCCTGGGGGAGGAAGGGCTTGGTGATATAGTCATCGGCCCCCAGCCCCAGGCCCTGAAGCCGGGCTTCGTCCTCGTCCCGGGCTGAGAGAAACAACACAGGCACATCCCGCACCGCCCGCAGGGCAGTGAAGAGAGAAAATCCGTCCCCGTCCGGCAGCATCACGTCCAGCAGCACCGCGTCGGGCGGCACGGCCCGGAACTGTTCCAGCGCTTGGGCACAGGAGAGAGCTGAATCGGTGCGATAGCCGGCCTGAGTTAGGATTTCACCCAGCATCTGCTGCAAAGCCGGCTCGTCATCCACAATCAAAATCCGATAGGTCACAGCGTCCAACCTCCTTTGTTCTTTTATTATAGCAAATCAGGCCCCTCCGTCCAGACTGCCGGCCAGAAGTAAGGTAATTGTAAGGTTGCCTTCACGGGGATGTAAGGCTAGCGTGCTAGAATTGAAGGCGTCAAGGAGGGCTTGTTATGAACATCATCGAGACCAACAATCTATGCAAGCAGTACGGCGACGCCATGCGGGTGTCTCATCTGAATCTGGACGTGCCCGAGGGCAGCGTCTATGGATTTCTGGGGCCCAACGGCGCAGGCAAATCCACCACCCTGAAAATGATTCTGGGCCTGGTGCATCCCACCGAAGGCAGCATCCAGGTGATGGGCCAGACCGTGAATAGTCAAAACCGTCTGTCCATTCTCCGTCAGGTGGGGAGCCTCATTGAGAGCCCCAGTTACTACGGCCATCTAACGGGGGAGGAAAACCTGCGGATTGTCCAGACCATGCGGGGTGTTCCGGCAAAGTACATCCAGGAAGTGTTGGAGATTGTCCGGCTGAAGGACCAGCGGGGCAAGCGGGTGGCTCATTATTCCCTGGGCATGAAGCAGCGGCTGGGCCTGGCGGCGGCCCTGCTGGGATATCCCAAAATTCTGATTCTGGATGAACCCACCAACGGCCTGGACCCAGCGGGCATCCAGGAAATGCGGGAACTGATCCGCAGCCTGCCGCAACGGTTTAGGATGACAGTGGTGGTGTCCAGCCACTTGCTGAGTGAGATCGACCAGATGGCTGACCATGTGGCCATCATTCGGGAAGGGGAGCTGGTATTTCAGGATACTCTGCAGGCCCTTCACAGCCGCAATCGCCACCACCTGGCCCTGAAAACCACTGACAACGGAAAGGTCCAGGCCCTGCTGGAAAGCCGGTCGGTGTCCTGCCAGGAGGAGGGAGGCTATCTGATTCTGCCCATTCTGGCAGACGCTGGCACCGCCCGTTTTACCCGGCTGCTGGCGGACCAGGGGGTGGGGATTCTCCGGCTGGAGGAGCGGCAGAAGAGCCTGGAGGACATCTTCCTGGAATTGACCGGAAAGGAGGCCAGCTTATGACGCTGTTGAAGCTGGAGTTTTACAAGTGCCGCCGGCGCCATGTGGCGCTGGTCTGTGCAGCAGTGCTGGGGGCGGAGCTGTGCTGGATAGGGGCCTCCTTCGCCCGGCAGATGCCGGAAGATATGGCCACCGGCTGGATGGTGCTGCTGTACAACCTGGCCATGGTGGATGCCATCATCCTGCCCATCAGCGTGGCCACCCTGGCCAGCCGGAACTGTGAACTGGAGCACAAGGGCAGCAGCTGGAAGCTGCTGGAAACCATGGCATCGCCGGGCAGCATCTACACCGCCAAATTCCTCTGGGGAGCCCTGGTGCTGGGGGCGCTGCTGGTAGTCCGCAGCGCTGCTTTCATTGGGGTAGGGGTAGCCTGCCGCTTTGCCGGTGGAATCCCCTGGGGCCGGTTCGGGCTGTTCACCCTGATTTCCTGGGCGGTGTCCCTGATGGTCTACGCCCTGCAGCAGGGGCTGTCCCTGCGGTTTGCCAACCAGGCAGCGGCCCTGGTGTGCGGGATTGTGGGCAGTTTTCTGGGGATTCTGTCCATGCTGTTCCCGCCGGTGCTGATCCGGTTTGTCCCCTGGGGCTACTATGGCCTGCTGGCCCTGGTACGGATGGACTGGAACGAGACCACCCGCGTCACCAAATTTTTCTGGCAGTGGCCTGCGCCGCTGGATCTGTTGCTGCTGGGTATGTGGGCCCTGGTCTTTTGGACGGTGGGACGGAACCTGTTTGTGCGGAAGGAGATGTAAGCCATGCTGCTGCGCTGTTTGAAAGGGGAACTGCAGAAGTGCCGCCGCTCTCCGGTATGGCTGGCTTTTGTGCTGCTGCCGGTATTCCCGGCGATTCTGGGCACCGGGAACTTCCTGGCCAATCAGGAAGCGCTGGACAACGGATGGTACAGCCTGTGGAGCCAGCACACTTTGTTCTCCTCCATGTTCTTTCTGCCGGCCCTGTTGGGGGTGTTCTGTGGGTGGCAGTGGCGACTGGAACACACCGACCATAACTGGAACAGTTTTCTCACCGCTCCGGTGCCGGTGGTGGATTTGTGCCTGGCAAAGCTGATTTTGGCGGCGGGAATGTCTTTTTTGGTCCAAGGGTGGATCGGCATTCTGTTTGTTGCCAGCGGCAAGGTAGCCGGTGTAGTGGGACCCATCCCGCCGGAACTGCCCCAGTGGCTGCTGTGCGGCGGCCTAGGCGGAGTATCAGTCTGCGCTGTACAGCTCTATTTCAGTATGGTCATCCGCACCTTTGCCCCGCCGGTGGCTCTGGGGCTGGCCGGGGGCATCCTGGGACTGCTGGTTACCGCTCAGGGCTTTGGATACGCCTTGCCCTATTCGCTGCTGTGCATCGGGATGCGGGCCAATAACCCCACCATGGCTCTGGACCTTGTGCCCTTCTGCCTGTCCGCTCTGGCTTACACAGGTGTTTTCACTGTCCTCTCGGTGGTCCGCCTGAAGCGCCGGGACATCGCAGCAGAATAACCATACCGAAAAAAGAAAGCCCAATGGACTGGTTGATGTGAGTCTATTGGGCTTTTATTGATTTGAATGTGAGAAATTTTTAGAATGGATAGAAGCTGGTTTATGGAGCTTTCCAATTGTCAGGCGTTCTCAATGTGATCGCATTGCCTTTTATCTGTTTCGTTTCCGGCACTATGCCGTTATGGAAAACGGAAGGCAAATCACCCCAACCAAGGGCGGAAACACTTATTTCACCTGCCGGCGGCTTTTTGTTTGCTCAAAAATGCAGCGATCGCTGAGAAAAGAGAACGGCAGCATGAAAATTGTAAAGATCGCGACAGAATATGCGTGGAAATAATAGAAATTGTTTTGTGGTTTTGCTATACTGTATTATGGTTTTATGTAGCCTGATGAAAGCAGACAGAATACGATATTGGCCGGGAAGGTCAACGCATTTTGAGGTGTGAACATGGCGATTTCCTATAAAAAATTGTTTAAGCTGCTGATCGACCGGGATCTCAAGAAGAAGGACTTGCGGGATTTGACCGGCATCAGCTATGCCACACTGCACAAACTGGAACGCGGCGACAATGTGATGACCGATGTGCTGAACAACATCTGTGTTGCGCTGGGCTGTGATTTGGGAGATATCGCAGAAATCATTCCGGATCAGCAGATATCCAAAGATGACAGCAGACAGCGATAACGAGGGGAAAGTATCATGTACCAAAAAAGCAATCCGATTCGTAAAGGCGCAAGTCCCTATTCGGCTGCGATCACAAGGGAGCAGTTTCTTTTTTACGAAATGCGGACAACGGCACGCCTGCTGACCGAAGGAATGACCGGGGTCCAGGCAGTGGACCAGATCGCTGCAGAAAACTTGTTTCAATATCCCACTGAAAAGTCCCTGCGAGGCATGGCGCGGGTCTGTGTGAGAAGGCTTGATACACTGGCCGACCCGGAACTTGTGCAGGCGATTGCCACACAGCCCAGCGACGTGTCCAAGCAGATCTGCCTGTATGCCATGATGAAGCAGTACCGGCTGGTATGGGACTTTATGATTACTGTGGTGGGCACGAAATTTGCCAGCTGTGACCTTACCTTTGGCCGGGTGGATTTAAATGTATTCATGCTGCGTCTGCAGGAACAGGACGACTGGGTTGCATCCTGGAGTGACAACACAGTGACCAAAATCAAGCAGGTGCTGGCAAGAGTACTGGTGGAAAACCAGTATCTGGACCAGGTGGCGGCAGACCATTTGAACCCGGTTCTGATTTCACCGATTTTGGAGCGTTCCATACGCAGCAGCGGGGAATTGAGAGCACTGGCTGCCTTTAACTGTTTTGAATGAGGGAGAGAACGATGGGGGATCTAGAGCAATCCCATCAAATATCAACAACATCCAGAACAAGCAAACCAGTTCCTG
>CAZEIG010000010.1:0-22917 GCA_964511805.1 uncultured Faecalibacterium sp. | reverse complement strand
CAGGAACTGGTTTGCTTGTTCTGGATGTTGTTGATATTTGATGGGATTGCTCTAGCAGCACAGAAGCGCTGCCTACGGCAGAAGCAGCGATGTGCTGTTGACGCAGCGCTCCGGTTTTCGCAAGGGCGGAAGTCCCGAAGCGAAAACCGGCTGCGCGCAAGCGTAAGTAGATTAGTCGTCGTCGTTGTCCAGTTTGAGGACAGCGGTGAAGGCCTCGCTGGGCAGGGACACCGAGCCGAGCTGGCGCATCTTCTTTTTGCCTTCCTTCTGCTTTTCAAGCAGCTTCTTCTTCCGGGTGATGTCGCCGCCGTAGCACTTGGCCAGGACGTCCTTCCGCAGTGCCTTGACTGTTTCCCGGGCAATGATCTTGCCGCCCACCGCGGCCTGAATGGGGATCTCAAAGAGGGTGCGGGGGATGTTGTCCCGCAGCTTCTCGCAGATCCGGCGCCCCTTGGCATAGGCGTTGCCTCGGAAAACGATCATCGAAAGGGCGTCCACCGCTTCGCCCGCCAGCAGGAAGTCCAGCCGCACCAGGTCGCTCTCCCGGTACTCCTTGAACTCGTAGTCGTAGCTGGCATAGCCCCGGCTGCGGCTCTTGATGGCGTCGAAGAAGTCATAGACGATCTCGCCCAGGGGCATGGCGTAATGCAGGTCCACCCGGACGTCGTCGAGGTATTTCATGTCGATCAGCTCGCCCCGCTTCTGCTGGCAGAGATCCATCAGACCGCCCACATAGTCGTTGGGGGTATAGAGATGGACGTCCACAAAGGGCTCCTCCTGCTTGACGATGGTGGAGGGGTCAGGGTACTCGGAGGGGTTGGAGATGATCTTCACCGTCCCGTCGGTCAGGGTCAGCCGGTACTGAACGCCGGGGGTGGTGGTGACCAGGTCGAGGTCAAACTCACGCTCCAGCCGCTCGGTGATGATCTCCATGTGGAGCAGCCCCAAAAAGCCGCAGCGGAAACCGAAGCCCAGGGCCGCACTGTTCTCGGGCTCGTAGGTCAGGGAGGCATCGTTGAGCCGCAGCTTTTCCAGCGCGTCCTTCAGGTCGGGGTAGCGCTTGCCGTCGGCCGGGTAAACGCCGCAGAAGACCATCGGCTTGGCCTGGCGGTAGCCGGGCAGGGCCTCGGGGGTGGGATTGGCGGCCAGGGTGACGGTGTCGCCCACACGGGTATCCTGCACCGTCTTGATGCTGGCGGTCAGATAGCCTACTTCGCCGGCCGAGAGCTGGCCGCAGGGGGAGAGGCTGGTGGCCCCCATATGGCCCACCTCCACCAGAGTGAACTTGGCCCCGGTGGCCATCAGCAGGATGGTGTCTCCCGGCTTGACCGTCCCCTCAAACACCCGGATGTAGACGATGACCCCCTTGTAGCTGTCATAGACGCTGTCGAAGATCAGGGCCTTGAGGGGTGCGTCGGGGTCGCCGGCGGGGGCGGGGATGTCCGACACCACCCGCTCCAGCACCTCCTGGACGTTCAGGCCGGTCTTGGCCGAGATGTGGGGGGCATCCAGGCAGGGCAGCCCGATGACGTCCTCCACCTCCTTGGCCACCTCGTCGGGATGAGCGCTGGGCAGGTCGATCTTGTTCAGCACCGGGACGATCTCGAGATCGTGCTCCAGGGCCATATAGGTGTTGGCGAGGGTCTGGGCCTCGACACCCTGGGTGGCGTCCACCACCAGGACCGCCCCCTCGCAGGCCGCCAGGCTGCGGCTGACTTCATAGGCGAAGTCGACGTGGCCCGGCGTGTCGATCAGGTTGAGCTCGTAGACCTGGCCGTTTTGGGCGGTGTAGTGCATGGTGACGGCCCGGGCCTTGATGGTGATGCCACGCTCCCGCTCGATGTCCATGTTGTCTAGGATCTGGTCGGACATGGTCCGCTCGTCCACACTCTCGGTCAGCTCAAGGATGCGGTCCGACAGGGTGGACTTGCCGTGGTCGATGTGGGCAATGATGCAGAAATTGCGGATGTTGTTGCTTGCCATGGGTTCCTCCGGTGCAGGTGAATGGGTGAATCAGCCGTTGAGGTGGTCGCCGACTTCGACGATCCGCCCCCGTTCGATATAGGCGCGGGGTACCCGGCGGGCGACGCCGCAGAGCACCTCGTAGGAGATGGTGCCGGTCTTTTGGGCGATGGTGGCGGCGCTGTCCCCGGCGCGGCCGCCGCCCCAGAGGACGGCCTCCTTCCCCTCGGCGACAGAGGGCAGGGCGGAGACATCCACCAGCATCTGGTCCATGCAGACCCGCCCCAGAACGGGGCAGGGCCGGCCCTGGATCTCCACCACGCCCCGCCCCTCGCCCAGCAGGCGGGGGTAGCCGTCGGCGTAGCCGGCGCAGAGGGTGGCGGCCCGGGTGGGGTCCTGGGCGGTGAACCGCCGCCCATAGCTGACTGTCTGGCCGGGCTGCAGCTCCTTGACCATGCTGACCACCGTCTTGAGGGTCATGACCGGGCGCAGGGGCGGGAATTCCAGATCCCCGCTGGGCGGGTAGCCGTAGAGGATGATGCCGGGCCGGCCCATGCAGCGCGCCCGGGGCAAACCGGCGGGCCAGTCGGGGTGGAGCAGGGTGCCGGCCGAGTTGTCACAGTGGACCAGGGGCGGCTCATGCCCGGCGGCCCGCAGGGCCTCAAAGGCCCGGACGAAGAGGTCGTGCTGCTCCCGGGTGTAGGCCACGCTCTCGCTGCCGGCCTCATCGGCGACGGCAAAGTGCTGGAACAGCCCCGTCAGCGCAAGCCCCGGCAGGGACGCCGCCTCGGCCATCTCCCGGACGGCCTGGTCAAAGCCGCTGCGGAGGGCAAAGCCGATCCGGCCCATCCCGGTGTCGGCCTTGAGGTGGATCTCCACCCGCCCCCCGGCCGACAGGGCCGCCGCCGACAGGGCTTTGGCGTAGGGCATGGAATAGCAGCACTGGGTGATGCGGTGCCGGATCAGGGCGCCGGCCCATGTCGGGTCGGTTCTGCCCAGGATGAGGATGGGGAGGGCCAGCCCGGCCCGGCGCAGTTCCATCGCCTCGGCCAGGCAGCTCACCGCCAGCCAGGCGGCCCCCTCTTCCGCCAGGACGCGGGCGCACTGGACTGCGCCGTGGCCGTAGGCGTCCGCCTTGACCACCGCGCAGAGGGGCAGTCCTGCCGCCCGCTGCCGGATGGCACGGAAGTTGGCGCGCAGCACATCCAGGTCGATCTCGGCCCAGACGTGGCGCTCGAATGGGTAATCCATCTCTCTCGCCTCTCTATAAAAACGCTTTTGATTGGGATAAGGGCCGCGGGGCCTGCCAGAGCCCCGCGCCCGCGGACCATATTTAAGGCGCCCGGAAACTGCCCCGCCCGGTGTGGAGGGGCCCCCAGCCGTCGATCCCGCTCTGCTGGAGCGCGTGGAGGGTCTTTTGACGGAAGGCGTGGTCGGTGCGGCAGCGCTCCCGCACGAATTCCTTGGTCTTTTCCCGGGTGGTGGCACCGTCGGCAGGGCAGAGGCTCTTGACGATGGGCAGCCCCTCCTCCCGGACAGCGGCCCAGACTTCGGCCTCGGTGGCCAGCAGCATCGGGCGGATGAGGGTCAGGTCCCGCCGGGACAGGTAGGTCACCGGGGAGAAGCAGCCGATCCGCCCCTCCTGCCAGAGGTTCATATAAAAGGTCTCGATGGCGTCATCCAGGTGGTGGCCCAGCGCCACCTTGTTGCAGCCCAGCTCCTGGGCGGCGGTGTGGAGCGCCCCCCGCCGGAGCTTGGCACAGAGGGCGCAGGGGTTCTTCTCCTGCCGCTCCTCAAAGACGACCGGGCCGATGTCGGTGCGGCGGACCTGGTAGGGGACGCCATACCGGGCCATCAGCTCTTCCAGGGCGGTATAGTCGCCGGGCCGGCGGCCGAACTGTGGGTCGAGGGTGACCGCCTGGAGCTGGTAGTCAAAGCCGATATATTCCCGCAGGAGGGCCAGGCCGACGGTCAGGGCCACGCTGTCCTTCCCGCCCGAGACCCCCACCAGCACCCGGTCGCCGGGGGCCAGCATCTCGTAATCCTGCACGGCCTTCCGCATCAGGCCGGCCAGCCGCTGCATCGCCTTCTGTTCGCTCATTCCAGGGTCACGCTTTCGATCAGGTTGAGGACGTCGTTGACCGAGGCCAGCCGGGTCAGCGCCGAGACATAGACGACGTCCCCGCTGTCGTAGGTGATGGTGGCCAGCACCGCATAATAGACCTGGATGTCGCAGCGCACCGCCTCCACCTCGGCACCCTCCACCTCGATGTCGATCTTGCGGGGGCTGATGATTCCGTAGCTGGCCCGCAGGTCGTCCTGGCTGGTCTTGAGGAAGTCGTCATAGGTGGCGGCGTCCCCCCGCTGGAAGAGGACCACCTGGTACTGGTCGTCGTCGGGGTCCTCGCCCGAGGCCAGCTCCAGCACCTGGCCCAGGGTGGGGTCCTCGGTCATATGGCAGACCGGCCAGAGGTCGGACTCATAGTAGACCGAGACGCCGTTCTCGGCGGTATAGTGGGTGTCGGGGTTGGCGGGGGTGCGGCGGCTGGTGAGGAAGATCAGCACCATGTAGGCAGCAACGCCAATCAGGATGAACACGGCCATCCCGACCAGCAGCCGCGACGAGCGCTTCTGGGCGGCTGCCTGGCGGTCAATCTCTCTGGACATAACGGAAAATCTCCTTTTTACAGATGATGGTGCGCAGAGACTGCGCAGTATTCTCTATAGTATAACATAAAACCGCCGCAATTTACAGCGCCGCCGCAAAGAAAACCCGCCCCGGCCCGCTGCGGCAAAAGAAAAATCCGACGCGAGATTTAGAGAGAATCCAAGTGAATCCAAGAGATTTTGAAGGAATTTAAAATCCGAACTGAAAAAATCAAAAATTCTTGTTGACAGGCCGCTTTTGATGGGGTATACTAACATCCGCGCCCACCCGGCGCCTGAATTGTTGTGAATGCTTATCAGGAGGATATAGATATGAGCACTACTCTCGTAAAGCCCGCTGAAGTCGAGCGCAAGTGGTATCTGCTCGACGCTGCCGGCAAGCCGCTGGGCCGCGTCGCTGCCGAGGCTGCCGTTCTGCTGCGCGGCAAGCAGAAGGTCAACTTCACCCCCAATGTGGACTGCGGCGACTTCGTTGTCATCGTCAACTGCGACAAGGCCGTCCTGACCGGCAAGAAGGCCGAGCAGAAGTACCACATCACCCACTCTGCCTACATCGGCGGCCTGAAGAAGGTCCAGTATAAGAAGCTGATGGCCGAGAACAGCAACCTGGCCATGACTTACGCCGTCAAGGGCATGATTCCCTCCAACACCATCGGCGCCAAGGCCCTGACCCGCCTGCACTGCTACAAGGGTGCTGAGCACGCTCACGCTGCACAGAAGCCCGAGAAGATCGAGTTCTAAGAAGGAGGCAATCGAATATGTACGAAACCAAACCTTATTTCTACGGCACTGGTCGTCGTAAGGATTCCGTTGCCCGCGTTCGCGTGTACGCCGGCACCGGCCAGATCACCGTCAACGACCGTGATCTGGACAACTACTTCGGCCTGGAGACCCTCAAGCTGATCGTCCGCGCTCCGCTGGTCCTGCTGGGCGTTGAGAATAAGTACGACGTCGTGGTCCGCGTCAACGGCGGCGGCGTGTCCGGCCAGGCCGGCGCCATCCGTCACGGCATCAGCCGCGCCATGCTGCAGCAGAGCGAGGAGAACCGCCCCATCCTCAAGAAGGCCGGTTTCCTGACCCGCGATCCTCGTATGAAGGAACGCAAGAAGTACGGCCTGAAGGCTGCCCGTCGCGCCCCCCAGTTCAGCAAGCGCTGATCGCACCCGCTGCATCTTATTCCCAAGCAAACAAAGCACAAAAGACCCGAGGCATTTTGCTTCGGGTCTTTTTGTTGCACTGCGTTTATTTGTGGTCAGCGGCAAGGCGCCGGCCCAAGGTGGAAAGGCGGAGGCAGACGGCCTCGGGGGAGAGGACCGTCACCTTCCCCTCAAAGCCGCAGGCCCACCCCAGGAAGGGCCCGCTGACGCAGACCGGCGCCGTGAAGTGGAAGCCGCCCCCCGGCTCGTCGATCAGGATGGTGTCCCGGCCGAAGCGGTCCAGCATGGTTTCCCGCAGATCGCCGGTGCAGCGGAGGGTCACGGCGTATTCCTGTCCGCCGTACATATTGAAGTGCTTTTTCAGGTAGGCGGGCAGGTCGAAATCCTCGTACAGCTCCCGGCCGAGACAGGGCGCGTCCTGCAGGACGGTCACATGGCTCATCCGGTCTACCCGGTAGTGCCGGATGCCGGCCGGTGCGCTGTAGTCCTGGTAAGCGATCAGGTAGTAGCTACCACCGTCCCAGTCCAACTGCCAGGGGCTGACGGTGTGTTCCTTCCCGTTGGCGTAGTGGAAGGACACCTGCCGCCGGCCGTTGATGGCCTCGTGGAGGGCGTCGATGCTGTAGAGGATCTGGGTGTTCCGGCTGCGGGGCCGCCCCGCCACATAGACCTGGCGCTGCAGCTGGGCCGCCTGGTAGCGGCTGGTCAGCTGTTCCAGCTTGGCGATGAGCTGGCCAGCCTTTTCCTGGGGGATGAAGCGGCAGCTCTGCACCGCGTCTACCAGCAGCTTGAGTTCGGCCAGCTCAAAGGCGCGGCAGCCCAGCCAATAGCCGCCGCCCCGGCCCCGCTGCAGCAGGATGTCATAGCCCATCTCCCGCAGCGCCTCGATGTCGGTGTAGATGCTCTTCCGCTCGCAGGGGATGCCCTGGGCGGCCAGCCGTTCGGTGAGCTGGGGCACCGTCAGGCGGTGATCCTCGTCGGTCTCGGTCTCAAAGATGCGCGCAAGAGCCAGCAGCTTGCGCTTCTGTTTTTCCTGTCTGGCCAAGGGCAGCCCCTCCTTTCCGGCTCAGTCAGGCAGCTTCTTGTCAAACATGGCCCGCCGCCGGGTGGACAGCCGGAACATCTCTTCCAGCTCCGCCCGGTCCCCGGCGGCCAGCGCCGCCCGCAACTGGCCCAGGGCCGCATCGAACTGGTCGATCTCGGCGATGAGGTTGTCCCTGTTCCACAAAAACAGCTCGGACCACATGGTCTCGTTGATCTTGGCGATCCGGGTCAGGTCCCGGAAGGAGTCGCCGGTGTACTCGCAGAGATCGGTGTTGTCGTTGGCGCACATCAGGCTGACCGCAATGGCATGGCAGAGCTGGCTGACGTAGCCGATCATCCGGTCATGCTCGGCGGGGGTCAAGGTCGAGATGTGGCAGAAGCCCAGCACCCAGGCCAGTTCGGTGACCCACTGGATGGCGGCGGGGGTGTTCTTTTCGGTGGGGGTGATGATGAAGTTGGCGGGGGCAAAGTTGACCTCGGCGGCGTGCTCGACGCTGGAGGTCTCCCGGCCAGCCATCGGGTGGCTGGCAATGAACTCGACCCCCGGGGGGCACATCTCCTGGATGGGCCCCACCAGCCCGGTCTTGACCCCTGACACGTCGGTAAAGACGCACCCCGGCTTGAGCAGATGGCCGTAGGCCCCGAACCACTCCAGCAGGGTGGTGGGGTAGAGGCCGAAGATGATATGGTCAGCCCCGGCCACCAGGTCCTCAAAATCATGGGTCTTGCCGCTGCGGATATAGCCCTGGTCCAGGGCGTACCGCAGATGTTTCTCGCTCCGGTTGATCCCGTCCACATGGAACCCGGCCCCGGTCAGCTCAAGGGCGTATTTGCCACCCAGCAGGCCCAGTCCGACGATCAGGTACCGTTTCGACTTGTCAAGCAATTTCGTCCACCTCCACGCCCAGCTTTTTCATATCCCTGAAAAAGCCGGGCCAGCTTTTTTGGACCGCCTCGGCCCCCTGGATCTTGGCGGCAAAGCCGGCGGCCGCCGCCAGGACGGTCAGGCTCATGACCACACGGTGGTCGTTGTGGCCGCAGAGGAGCCCGGCCGGGGGGTGCAGCCCGCCGCCCCGGATGACGACGGTTCCCCCTTCGCTGGCGATTTGGCCGCCGAATTTCCGCAGCTCCTCTTCCATTGCGGCGATCCGGTCGCTCTCCTTCAGGCGGAGGCGGCCGGCGTTCCGGATGACCGTCTCCCCTTCGCAGAGGAGGCCCATCGCCATCAGGACCGGCCCCAGGTCGGGGCAATCGGCCAGGTCAATCTCGACCCCATGCAGGGCGCTTTTGGAAAAGCGGAGGCCTTCCGCCGCCGGCCCGGCCGCCGCGCCGCACCGCCGCAGGATGTCCAGGATGACCGCGTCCCCCTGCAGGGTGCCGGCGTCCAGGCCGGTGACGGTCACGTCCCCCGCCAGGGCCCCCAGCACCGCCGGGAAGGCCGCCTGGCTCCAGTCGCCTTCGACGGCCCCGTCCCGCGGGCGGTAACGCTGCCCGCCGGGGACGGAGAGGGTGTTCTCATCCAGCCAGCGGCTTTCCACCCCGAACAGCCGCTGGGCCGCCCGGGTCATTTCAATATAGCTCCGGCTCTCCACCGGGGGGCGGAGCCGGATGACGCTCTCCCCCTGCAGCAGGGGAAGGGCAAAGAGCAGCCCGCTGACGAACTGGCTGGAGACGTCCCCCGCCAGCTCGAAAACGCCCGCCGGCAGCGGCCCGGCCGCCGTCAGGCTGTCCGCGCTCTGCTCAAAGCGGAGCCCATGGGCCGCAAACAGCTCCCGATAGACGTTCTGGGGCCGCTGCATCAGCCGCCCCCGGCCGGTGAAGGTCACCGGCGCGCCGGTCAGGGCGGCCAGCGGGATCAGGAAGCGGAGGGTGCTGCCGCTCTCACAACAGTCCACCGGCCCCGCCGGGGCCTGCAAAGTCCCCGTCCCGGTGATCCGGGCCCAGTCGGGGCCTGTCTCTACCTTCGCCCCAAAGGCGGCTGCGGCGGCCAGGGTGGCGTCTATGTCCTGGCTGTGGGCCAGGTTGGTCAGCAGGCTCTCCCCGTCGGCCAGGGCCGCGCAGAGGACCGGCCGGTGGGCCATGCTCTTGCTGGGGGGCGCAGCCAGGGTCCCGGCAATGGTCCCCGGCCTGATCTGGGCGGTCACGGCTCACATATCCCGGCCGATGGCCCAGGCCACCTGGCGGCACTTGGCCATGGCCTGGGTAAAGGCGTCGGGGGTCAGGCACTGGGCGCCGTCGCTCCAGGCGTGGGGCGGGTCGTAGTGGACCTCGACCTCCAGACCGTCGGCGCCGGCGGCCACCGCCGCGATCATCATCGGCTCCACCAGGTTCGACTTGCCGGTGGCATGGCTGGGGTCGACGACCACCGGCAGGTGGGTCCGCTCGTGGATGATGGGCACCGCCGACAGGTCCAGGGTGTTCCGGGTGTACTTTTCAAAGGTGCGGATTCCCCGCTCGCAGAGGATGACGTTCTCGTTGCCGCCGGCCATGATATACTCGGCGCTCATGATCCACTCCTCGATGGTGTTGCAGAGGCCCCGCTTGAGGAGGACAGGCTTGTGCATCTTGCCCACCGCCTTGAGGAGCTGGAAGTTCTGCATATTCCGCGCACCGATCTGGACAACGTCCACATATTCCTCGAACTCGGGGATGCGTTCCTCGCTCATCAGCTCGGAAACGATGGGCAGGCCGGTGGCTTCCCGGGCCTTGACCATGTCCAGGATGCCCTCGGTCTCGAGTCCCTGGAAGGAGTAGGGGGAGGTGCGGGGCTTGTAGGCGCCGCCCCGGAAGAGGGTGGCGCCGCCGGCCTTGACGTTGTTGGCAATCCGCAGCGCCTGCTCCTCGCCCTCAATGCTGCAGGGGCCGGCCATGACGGCGATCTTCTCATGGCCGCCGATCTTGACGCCGGCGCAGTCGATGACCGAGTCGGCGGGGTGGAAGAGACGGTTGGCCCGCTTATAAGGGGCCGAGACGCGGGTAACGTTGTCCACCCAAGGGTTGGCCAGAATATCCCGCTCGTCCAGCTTGGTGGTGTCGCCCACCAGGCCGAAAACGTTGTAGTCGGTGCCGGTGATAAGGGTCACCGACAGGCCCTGCTTTTCGAATTTGTCGACGATCTTGTCGAGTTCTTCCTGCGGGGTGCCCTTTTTGGTGGAAATAATCATGGGAGTTCGTTCCTTTCTTTCCTTTTTTGTATGGTTCCAAAAGCCTTTTCAGCTGTTCAGACTGTCAAAAAGCCGGCCCAGCGCGGCCAGCGCCCGCTCCACGGCTTCTTCCGGAGCGCCGTCGTTGGGGACGACGGCGTCGGCGGCCGCCTCGTAAAGGGGGCGGCGCTCGGCCTCCATCCGGCGCAGGGCTTCAGGGCTGGAGGAGAGGGGCCGTCCGCCCCCCACTGTCAGGGCCGCCAAGGGCCGGTCGATGAAGAGGACCACCCCGTTCTGACGCAGGGCCCGAACGTTCCCGGCCCGCTTGACGGTGCCGCCCCCGCAGGAGATGAGGAGGCGGCTCTCCTTCCCGAAGCGGGCGCACTGCTCGCTCTCCCGCCGGCGGAAGCCCTCTTCCCCCTCGGCCTCAAAGATGGCGGGGATGCTCTGCCCGGCGGCCCGGACGATCTCCTCGTCCAGGTCCACAAAGGTGCGGCCCAGCTTGCCTGCCAGGGCCCGGCCCAGGGTGGTCTTCCCGCTGGAAGGCATCCCGATGAGGGAGACGTTGAGAATGTCGGCCCGCAGGGCGGCGGTGCTGCGGCGGATCTCCCCTTCCCGGTCGGCGAAGGGGGTGTCCAGGAAGTATTCCGCCGCATAGGCCGCCTGCGCCACCAGCATCTCGAGGCCGCAGGCTGTCACCGGGACGCCGGCCTCGGCCGCCCGGAGCAGCAGCTCGGTCCGGACAGGGTTGTAGACCACGTCCACGACCGCCTCCAGCCCCGGCATGGCGGCCGCGTCCAGCAGGCAGGTCCCCACGTCGGGGTACATCCCCGCCGGAGTGGTGTTGACCACGATCTGTGCCCCCGATGCGGCGGCCTCGGGGTAGCTCAGCTCCCCTTTGGCGGGGTCGGGGCAACGGCTGGCTGTCAGGATGCGGGCCGCGCCGGCGTCCCGTGCAACGGCGGCGGCGGTGTTGCGGGTGCCGCCGGTGCCCAGCAGCAGGACGGTCCGCCCTGCAAAGTCCACCCTGTGGCTGCGGCAGAGGTGGGCAAAGCCCATATAGTCAGTGTTATAGCCATAGAGCCGGCCGCCCCGGTTGACCACCGTGTTCACCGCCCCGATGGCGGCGGCCCGGGGGGCGATCTCGTCGCAGTATTCCATCACCAGCCGCTTGTAAGGGATGGTGACGTTGATGGCCCGGAAAGCCCGTGCTTCCAGAAAGCGCCGGGCCTCGGTCTCGGCGGGGAGAGGGCAGAGCTGATAGTCATAGCCGCAGAGCCGCTCGTGGATGATCTTGGAGTAGGAATGTCCCAGCCGGGACCCGATCAGGCCGTATTCCATTTCAGCATCCCTCCTCTGTGTGGAAGGCATCGGGCCGGACCATCCACCCCTCGCCGTAGCGGGCGGTGAGGAGGTCCCCCACCGCCAGGGCCGCCGCGCAGGTCTGGACGATGGCCGCCCGGGGGACGATGCAGGAGTCATGCCGGCCCTTGATCGAGAGGGCGGCGTTCCGCTTTGCGGCGTAGTCCACCGTCTGCTGCTCTTTATAGATGCTGGGGGTGGGCTTGACGGCGGTGCGGCAGACCACCGGCATCCCGTTGGAAAGGCCGCCATTGATCCCGGCGTTCCGGTTGGTCTCGGTGTAGATGCGGCCCGTTTCGTCGATCCGGATGGGGTCATTGGCCTGGCTGCCCCGCAGGGCCGCAAAGCCGAACCCGGCCCCAAACTCGATCCCCTTGACCGCCGGGACCGCGAAGGCCATGTGGGCCAGGACGCTCTCGACGCTGTCGAAGAAGGGCTCGCCCACCCCAGCGGGCAGGCCGGTGATGGCCGTTTCCAATATGCCGCCCACGCTGTCCCCCTCGGCGCCGGCGGCCCGGATGGCCGCCTGCATGGGGGCTTCGACGGCCTCGTCCAGGAGGGCGAAACCCGCCCCCCGCCCAGCCAGCCGGTCCATCTGGGCGGCCAGGGCGGCCGGGTCGGCCTGGGCGAAGGGGGTGTCGGAGATGCCGGCGCACCGGGCGATGTGGGTGGCCACCCGGACCCCGGCCCGCGCCAGGGCGCCCAGGACGATACTGCCGCCCGCCACCAGCCCGGCGGTGATCCGACCCGAAAAGTGGCCGCCGCCCCGGCCGTCCTGGTACCCGCGGTAGCGGGCAAAGGCGGTGTAATCCGCATGGCCGGGCCGGAGGAGGGAAGCGGTGGCGGCGTAGTCGGCGCTACGGGTGTTCTGGTTCTCAATCAGGAGGGTGATGGGGGTGCCGGTGGTGTGTCCGTTCACCACGCCCGACAGGATGCGGACCGCGTCCGCCTCCACCCGGGCGGTGGACAGCCCGTCCCCCCGGGCCCGGCGCTTGTCCATGCAGGCGGCGACGGCGGCCTCGTCCACCGGGACACCGGCAGCCATCCCGTCCAGGACGGCCCCCACCGCCGCGCCGTGGCTCTCGCCGAAGATGGTCAGGCAGAGGTCTGTGCCAAAGGTGTTCTTCATCCCTTACCCCTCCAGCCCCAGCAGGGTGCGCAGGCTCTCCACCGGGATGGTCTCGGCCCGCCAGCAGCCCAGCCCGGGCACCTTGATGACGGTGATCCGGCCGCCCTGGGCCTTCTTGTCGTGGAGCATCTCGGCGTAGACCTTCTCCTTGTCGTAGCCGGTCCGGATGGGCAGGCCGAGGCGGCGGTAGACCGCCCGGGTCCGCTTCTGGAGGGCCCTGCTCTCGATCATCGGCAGCATCCCCAGGGCCACACACTCGCCGTGGTAAAGGCCCGTCTTCCGGAGGCCCTTGATCCCCTTGACCGCCTCAATCCCGTGGCCGATGGTGTGGCCGAAGTTGAGGGCACGGCGGGCGCCGTGCTCGGTCTCATCCTGCTCGACGATTCCCTTCTTGAACTTGAGGCTGCGGTAGATGATGGTGTCGATCTCGGCGTCGATGTCGCCGCTTTCAAAGATGCCGAACAGTTCAGGGTCAGCCAGCAGCCCAGCCTTGACCGCCTCGGCCAGGCCGTTGATGTAGTGGCGGCGGGGCAGGGTGGCGAGGGTGGCGGCGTCCACGATGACCAGTTTGGGCTGCCAGAAGGCCCCCACCACATTCTTGGTGTCCCCCAGGTCGACGGCGGTCTTGCCGCCGATGGAGGAATCAATCATCGACAGGGTGGTGGTGGGGCAGTTGATGAAGTCGATGCCCCGCATATAGACGGCGGCCGCAAAGCCCGCCAGGTCCCCCACGACGCCGCCGCCCACTGCGGCCACCAGGTCCCCCCGGCCCATCCCGAAATCCAGCATCTGCTGCAGGACGGTCTCAAGGGTCTTAAGGCTCTTGCTGGCCTCCCCCTGGGGGACGGTGATGATAACAGCCTCGCGGCACTGGTCGGCCACCTGCCGGGCGTAGACGGCTGGCACACCGCTGTCGGTGACAACGGCCACCCTGCGGTTGAGGTTGGCAAATTGGTAGATGTTCTGGAGCGCGCCCCGCCGCAGAATGATGTCGTAGCTGCGGGCGCCCAGGTTCATGGTCAGCTTGGTGCCGAGAAAGGCTTCACTCATTTTGTATACACTCCTAACATTCGTACCGTCCGGCAGGTGCGGTCCAGCTCCTGCAGCAGGGCCTCGCTCTCAGCCCTGGCGGGGTCCCCCACCAGCTCGGCATAAAAATAATATTCGAAGGGCATATGGGGCATGGGGCGGCTCTTGATCGACTCCATGTTAAAGCCGGAAGCGCCGATCTTTTGGATGACGGCGGCCAGCTTGCCCGGCTTGTTGTCCACCGTGAAGAGGAGGGAAAAGCGGTTGCCCCGGGTTGGCTTTTCCCGGCTGATGACGATGAAGCGGGTGGTGTTGTCCCCGTCGGTGTTGATGTCGGGCACCAGCACTTCCAGGCCGTAGAGAGCGGCGGTCTCCCGGCTGGCGATGGCCGCCCTGGAGGGGTCGCCCCCTTCCGCCACAAACTTGGCGGCCATGGCGGTGTTGTCCATGGCGGTGCAGGGCAGCTTCATCTGCTTGAGGAAGGTTTCGCTCTGGGAGATGGCCTGCTGGTGGCTGTAGACCTGCCGCACCGCCGACAGGGGGGTCCCGGGCAGGACCAGCAGGTTCTGCCGCACCGGCAGGTCGTACACCTGCACCACCCAGAGCTCGGGGTGGGCGTAACAGAGGTCCAACACCGCCGATACGTCCCAGGCGTGGCTGTTCTCAAAGGGGACCACCCCGCAGGCCGCGTCCCCCGACGCCACCCGATTGAACACCTCGTCCCAGGTGGGGCAGCTCACCGCCTCGGCGTGGGGGAAGAGGTTGCGCAGGGCGATGTGGGCAAAGGCGCCCTCCACCCCCTGGTAGGCCACCCGGTTCTGTCCCAGCAGCAGGGCCTCGTACTGGCGAGCCACCGCCATCCGGTTCCGGACGTGGTCCAGATAATAGGGCCGCAGGGCCGGGTCTTCGATCCGGGCGGCCGCCTTTTCCAGCACCTGCTCTTCCCGGGCGGGGTCGTGGATGGGCAGGCCGTGGTCATGTTTGTAGGCCGCCACCGCCGCCACCGCGTGCATCCGCCGCTCAAAGAGGGACGCGAGCTGGGCGTCTACCTCGTCGATCTCCCGCCGCGCCTGTTCCAGCGTGTCCATAAGCGGGTCACTCCCTTCCTTTGTCTGATTGTACGGTCTTTCTGTATTCAGTATACCACAACCCGGACTGCCCGGCAATCGCGCGGGGTACAGTTTTCGACTGAGTATCCCCGCCCTATTTCCGGGAAAATGCCCAACAAAAAGCGCCCTGTCCTTCTGTGAGGGACAGGGCGCGCGTCGTACCTATTGTTTCCGCAGTTCCGCCAGGGAACGGGGGCGGGTGTAGAAGCGGCTATAAGGGTTTTCCACCGCCGCCGGGCCGGGCGGTGGAACGGCGGCAGGGCGGCGCGGGGCGGCCAGCTTTTTCCAGCGCCGGACCAGACGCAGGCGGCGCTTCACTGGTCTTCCGCCGCCGTCGAGACGGCCCCCGCGGTCAGTTTTTCCCAGAGAGGTTCGCCGCTGGCGATGTTCTCGGCCGCCGCGGTGCTCCAGGCGCCCCGCATGGCCACATAGAACTGGCTCATATAGGTCTGGCTGTCGCCCGACGCCGACTGGGCGGCGTCGGGGCCGTAGCTGCCCAGGTCCAGCCCGGTCAGGACGGGACAGTCGGTCCAGCGGTAGACCATGTTCCACCAGTCCTCGTCCTGGCCGCCGATGGGCAGGGTACCGTCGAGGTACCGCAAAGAGCCGGTGCTCTCCTGGAAGCCGGCCGGGTCATAGAGGATAAAGATCGAGCTGAGGGCCCCCTGGACATCCGACACCAGCTGGGTGGTGCCGGCCATGGCCAGGTAGGCGTCCCCGCCGGTCTGGTAGTCAATGGTGTAGACGTTGACGGCGACCACCGTCTGGCCGTCCCCGTTCAGGTCCTCCCCAAAGGCGGCCAGCTGGGTCTGCAGGGCTTCGACGGTGTCCTCCGGCAGATAGTAGGGGGCCACCACCGCCACATTGTAGTCGGCGTGGACGGTGAAGAAATACTGCCCAATAAAACAGTAGCCCACAAAGGCCACCGCGATCCCGATGACGATCACCCATTTGAGGTTGTAGTCCCACCAGTTGTTCCAGCGCTCGCGGCGGGTGTAGTGCTTTTCTTTCGGGGGGCGCAGGTCCTCCCGTTTGATTTCGCGTTCATAGCGGTAGCTTGCCATGGCTTCTCCTTCCCTATCAGACCAGCTGGTCCGGCCGGCTCAAGGTCGCCAGGATGTTCTGGCGGACCGCTTCAGGCAGCTGGCGCTGCTCGTCCTTGCTCATCCCGGCGGTCCGGATGGCGGGCATGATGGTCACCCGGACGCAGCCCGGGTGGACGATGTAATTGTGCCCCTCGTAGAGGGCGCGGGCCCCGCTGATGGCCACCGGCACGCCGGTCTTGATGGCGATCCGGAAAGCCCCGGCCTTGAAGGCGCCGACGCCCCCCTCTTCGCCCTTGTAGCGGGTCCCCTCGGGGAAGATGACAAAGCTGTCGCCCCCTTGACGATGTTGCCCGCGTCCTTCAGCGCCTGCAGGGAGGCCCGCACGTCGTCCCGCTCGACATAGACGCAGCCCAGCAGGTTCATCCAGCGGCTCAGCAGCGGGATGCGGGCCAGCTCCTCCTTGGCGAGGATGCCGTGGGGCCGGTCCAGGCTGGCCAGCACCAGCGGGATGTCAAAATAACTGCGGTGGTTCCCCACAAAGACCACCGGCCCCGACGCGGGAATGTTTTCTTTCCCCTCAACGGTCAGCCGGACGCCGGCCACCCGCAGCAGCCCGCGGCACCACCGGGGGATGTGCCGGTCCACGATGATCCGCACCGTGTCCCGGTCACCCGCGGCCAGGGCCTTCTCGCCCCGGCGCAGGACGGGGTAATAGAGCAGCATATAGCCGAACATATATGTATACATTGCGATGGTACGCAGAACACAAAGAACATTCAAATGGTTTCCCTCCCATTTGTCATCATCATATTTTCCAAACACGTCCCTATTGTAACACAGTTTTCCCCAAAATGGGAGATGGAAACACTTTTTTTACAAACGCGGGCCGCCCGGGGTCTTGCAAAATCGGTCAAATGCAGGTATCATGATAAATGAATCAATAGCGGCGCCGGCAGGCCCGGCCCGCTGGGAATGCGGGCGGCCGCCAGCCGCCCGGGAGAGGATTAGAACAAATGGGACTTTTTCCGAGTGCAGATGATTTCAAGGCCGGTCGCGGCGTCGACAAGGACACCCCCCGCAAGACCGGCGTAGGCCGTTTCTTCGAACTGGTGAGCCGGGACATGAACGGGATGTTCCTGGCCAACCTGATCGCCTGTCTGGGCTTTGCCCCGGTGATCTGCCTGGTCTACATCGGTTTTTTGATGAACAACCTGCCGGTCATGCTGGTCAGCGCGGCGGTGGGCGGCGTCCTGGCAGGCCCGGTGCTGGCCGGGATGTACGACACCGTCCTCCGCGCTTTGCGGGACGAGGCCGGCTACTGGTGGACCACCTACCGGCGGGCCTTCCGCCAGAACTTCAAGGCCAGCATCCTGCCCGGCATCCTCTACTGCCTGGTGGTCACCCTCCAAGTCTTCATGGTCTATTTCTGCTTCAGTATGCTGGCCGAGGGGGTCAACGTCGGCACCCCCGTCTGGGTGGCCCTCGTCCTCAACCTGGTCATCTTCCATATGTTCTTCGCCTATATGTGGCCCCAGGTGGTCCTGCTGGACCAGCCCTTCCGCCAGACCGTCACCAACAGCGTCCGCTGTATGCTGGCCTTTCTGCCCCACGCCCTGGCGGCGTCCATCGTCCAGATCGTCTTCTGGGGGGTCGTCATCCTCTGTATGCCCCTGGGACTGCTGCTGATGCTAGTGTTCGGCTTCTGGTTCAGCTGTGAAGTCAGCTGCCAGATCGTCAGCGGCGACCTGGAGCGGGTGTTCCACATCGAGGAGAAAATCCGTGCCAAGAAGGACGCCGAACTGGAAGCCGCCCTGGCCGCCGAACGCGCCGACGACGGCGACGGCCCGGCGGACGGCAGCGGCGAATGAGCGCCGCAGAGGGGAACGCCAAGGATGGAACAAAAGAACAACCTGATCCTGCAGGGGGCCGAGACCTTTTCCCGGGGGGCGCTGGACAACGTCGCCCTTGAGAACGGCTGCCTGGTGCTGGACAGCTCGGCCGGGCGGTACCTGCCCTACGGCAGCTACACCTCGCCTGAGCTGGCCATGCCCGCCTTCTGCAACTTAAATGTGAGCTGGAACGCCTTCGCCCCCGACAACACCATGTTGGAAGTGCGCTGCCGGGTCTACGCCGGGGGCGACTGGACCGGCTGGATGAGCTTCGGCAAATGGGCGCCGGACTATCCCCGCCGGAGCGTCCACACCCAGACCGAGGACGGCCTGGTCTTCCTGATGGGGGACACCGTCACGGTGGCGGTGCCGGGGGGCGGCACTGGCATCCAGCTGCAGGTCAACCTCTCCTCCAATGACGGAAAGGTGACCCCCGCGGTCCGGCTGCTGGCCGCGGCCGTCCGCCCCCTGGACTGGGAGCGGCAGGAGGGGGCGGTCATCAACCGCAAACTTTACTTACCGGAATACAGCCTGACCGGCCGCGACCCCAGCTTTGGCCGGGAGATGGACCTGCCCCTCATCATGGCGTCCCTGATGAACCGCTGGGGGGAGGACATCCTGCCCGAAGAGGTGGCCTACACCATGCTGGACAACGCCAGCGGCAGCGTCCGGAACGCCGCCTATGCCGCGGCCGCCGCGGCCTGCTGCGGCTATCCCTGCTGGCAGGCCTGGCTGGACCTGAAAGAACTGCGAGCCCAGATCCACGACAGCTGTTCGGTAGGGGTGGAGATGGAGACCCGCCTATCTGGCCAGAAGGAGCCGGTCCGGGTCTGGATGGCCCTGCGGGGCTTCGGCCACGACGACGCCGTCCTGGCCAACTACATCCTTCTCAACGACCCCACCGCCGATAGCAACGGCGCGGTGGCCCGCACCATGGCCATCGCCGACTTCCAGCGGTATTTTACCGGGCGGGCCATCATCCTGCGGCCCAAGCCCCGGGGTATCCCGGTCAACCGGCCCTGTCGGCTCCACTGCACCCTTGAGGACGGCGGGGAAGGGGAATGGTTCTTCGTCCGGGAGGGGGAGCGCGACCCCCTGCCGGAAGATTTCAGCGGGTGGATCGCCTGCACCGTCTACGACGGGGTGGCCTACGCCACCACCGCCCACAAGACCTTCCGCCGGATGGAAAAGACCGCCGGGGGCGGGGTCCGCTTCCCCACAGAGATCGCCGAAACGGAGGGGCGGCGCTCGGTCTACGCCGTCGACCAGGCCGGCAGGATGCGGGTAACCGAACTGCAGCCGCCGGCGCCGGCCACGCCGCCCGCCGGCTGACCCAGGCCAACGAGCCAGCTGCGGACAGGGATCCGGCCGGCAGAGCTCTTACAATACATCAGGCGGGCCCCGCGCCCGCACTGTAAAAAGATGGGAGGAACAATTATGGCAAAAACGATCATCACTTTGAGCCGAGAGTACTGCACGGGCGGGCGCTACATCGCACAGGACGTCGCCGATGCGCTGGGCATCAAGCTCTACGACAAGGAGCTGATCACCATGGCAGCCAAGGACTCCGGCCTGTCGGAAGAGGCTGTGGCCGCAAATGAAAAGCGCCACACCCACAGCCTGCTGTACAGCCTCTACACGATGGGGACCGATCTGCCTTTGAGTGACCAGGTGTTCATCCTACAGAGCCGGATCATCAAGAAGCTGGCGGAGAAAGGTCCCTGCGTCATCCTGGGCCGCTGCGCCGACTACGTCCTGCGGGAGCGGAAGGACGTGCTCCACGTCTTTGTCTACGCGCCGGTGGAATGGCGGCGGGAGTACGCCAAGACCAACCCCATCGTCAAGGCCGCCACCGAAAAGGGCATCCGGGACGAGATCGACAAGACCGACCGCCAGCGCGCCGCCTACTACAACTACTACACCCAGAACCGCTGGGGCGACGTTCATAACTACGACCTGAGCGTCAACGCGGCCCTTGGGAAGGACGCCTGCGTCCAGATGATCCTGGCCGCCGTCGACGCCAAGGAAAAAACGCTCGGCTGACAGGCCTGAAAAATGGGCAGGATGCGGGGGATGCATTCTGCCCATTTTTGATTCTCCGCCGCCGCAGGGGCACAGCCGGAAAACTTGTCCCCAAACGTGGCATACTGTCAAAAAAGGACCCGCCCGGAAGGAGGCATCCGTATGAAAAACCTGAAATGGAACCTGATCCTGATGAGCCTTTTCTACCTGGCCCTGGGGGTCTTTCTGCTGGCAGTGCCCGGCGTGGCGCTCAACATCGTCTGCTATGCGCTGGGCGGCGTGGTGCTGGCCTGCGCAGCCGTCCAGCTGATCCGGTATTTCACGGCGGAGCGCCGGCTCTTCCAGAGCCAGTTCACCCTGATCTCGGGGCTGGTCTGCCTGGGGCTGGGCGCCTTCCTGATCCTGCGCAGCGACATCGTCGTCCGGATCCTGCCGGTGGTCTTCGGGCTGTTCGTCATCTTCGACAGCCTGGGCCGGCTGCAGAACGCCCTGGAACTGCGCCGCTGCGGCTACCCCAGCTGGAAGGGCTTCATCCTGCTGGCCCTCCTCAGCGTGGTGCTGGGGGCCATCATGATCTTCGACCCCTTCGGCGCCATGGAGACGCTGGTGATGGGGATCGGGATCATCCTGATCGTCGAGGGCGCCCTCAATCTGAGCGGCGCACTCTACACCGCCCTGGCGGTCTGCCGCTTCAACAAGCTCCACCCTGATACCAAGGCCGCCCTTGAGGCCATCACCGGGGTCGACCTGGATGGGTACGGGGTGGCCGGCGCCGGCCGCGCCTCCGCCGACGCCGAGGCCACCGCTGTCGAGCTGGACACGGTGGACGAGAGCGCCGAGGTCCACCAGGAGTAAACGCCACACCCGCCGTCAATTACTAATAGAAAAAAGAGAATGGATAAATACGATCTGATCATTGTAGGTGCCGGCCCGGCCGGCATTTTCACCGCGGTGGAGCTGATGCGCCACGGCAGCAAGAAGAAGATCCTGCTGGTGGAGAAAGGCAAGCCGGTGGAACAGCACCACTGCCCCAAGGCCCAGCTGGGCCACTGCGCCAACTGCCGGCCCACCTGCGCCATCACCACCGGCTTTTCAGGGGCGGGGGCCTTCTCGGACGGGAAGCTCAGCCTCTCCTATGAGGTGGGCGGCGACCTGCCCACCCTCATCGGCGAGGACTTCGCCCAGAAGCTGATCGACTACACCGACAAGATCTACCTTGACTTCGGCGCCGACCCCCATGTGGAGGGAATCTACACCGGCGAGGACATCCGGGAGATCCGGAAGAACGCCATCCACGCCGGCCTCAAGCTGGTGGATTGCCCCATCCGCCATCTGGGCACCGAGAAGGCCCACCAGCTCTACCAGGCCGTCGAGGACCGGCTGGCCGCCGACGGGGTGGAGATGCTCTTCTCCACCGAGTGCGAAAACATCCTGCTGGACGGGGACGTCTGCCAGGGGGTCCTCATCCGGGAGAAGGAGGGCCGGACCCGCCCGGTCTACGCCGACACCGTCGTCATCGGCACCGGCCGCCGGGGGGCGGACTGGCTCGAAAAGCTCTGCGCCGAGCACCACATTGCCCACAAGCCCGGCACCGTCGACATCGGCGTCCGGGTCGAGTGCCGCAATGAGGTGATGGAAAAGGTCAACCGGGTCCTCTACGAGTCCAAGCTGATCGGCTACCCCCGGCCCTGGAAGAACAAGGTCCGGACCTTCTGCCAGAATCCGGGCGGCTTTGTAGCGCCGGCGCACTACGACAACGACCTGGCGGTGGTCAACGGCCACAGCTACAAGGAGAAAAAGAGCCAGAACACCAACCTGGCCATCCTGGTCTCCCACAACTTCACCGAACCTTTCAACCAGCCTATCGCCTACGCCCAGAAGGTGGGTGAGCGGACCAATATGCTGGGCGCGGGGCGGATCCTGGTCCAGCGGTACGGCGACATCCTGGACGGGAAGCGGACCTGGCCGGAAGAGCTGGCCCGCAGCAACGTCCGGCCCACCCTGACCGACGCGGTGGCCGGCGACATCACCGCCGCCATGCCCTATCGTGCCATGACCAACATCATCGAGTTCATCAAGATGCTGGACATGGTGGTGCCCGGCTTTGCCGCCTATGAAACCCTGCTCTACAGCCCCGAGCTGAAGTTCTATTCCAACAAGGTCAAGATGGATCGGAACCTCGACACCAACATCCGCGGGCTGCACTGCCTGGGCGACAGCTCCGGCTGGACCCGCGGCCTGATGATGGCCAGCGTCATGGGCGTCCTGATGGGCCGCAAGCTGGCCGAAAAAGAGGGCCTCACCCTCCGCCCTCTGGCTGACCCAAACCAGACCATAACCGCACAAAAAGCCCCCGCAGACGCCGTGAAAGGCCGCTGCGGGGGCTTTGCTTGTGCAGAAAACTTGTCAGCCGCCGATGAGGACGACGCTCTTCATCCGGACAGGGGTGGCGGGCTTGTCGTTCCAGTCGGTGCGGACAGAGGCGATTTTGTCCACCACGTCCATCCCGGAGACCACCCGGCCGAAGGCGGCATACTGGCCGTCCAGGTGGGGGGCATCCTTGTGCATGATGAAGAACTGGCTGCCGGCGCTGTTGGGGTCGGCGGCGCGGGCCATGCTGACCACGCCCCGGGTGTGCTTGATGGGGTTGTCAACGCCGTTGGCGGCAAACTCGCCCTTGATCTTCCAGCCGGGGCCGCCGGTGCCGTTGCCCAGCGGGCAGCCGCCCTGGATCATAAAGCCAGGGATGACCCGGTGGAAGGTCAGGCCGTCGTAAAAGCCGGACTTGACCAGCTTTTCAAAGTTTTCGCAGGTGATGGGGGCGGCCGCCTTGTCCAGCTCGATGTCGATGATGCCGCCGTCTTCCATAGTGATACGAACCATAATCGCTTCTCCTACTCCTTTATTCGAGGGCGCCCCGGGGGCGGCCCTGCTCAAAGTCCACGGGTGCCGGCTACATCCATCCGGTATGCAGGGCCCCACTCTCCCGGCAGGCCGGGAGGACACGATGTCCTGTCGATATTTTACCATACTTTTGGCTGTATGGAAAGATGGAAAAATGTAAAGCCTTGATGAAATCCCGGTGAACGGCTTCATCAAAAAGCAAAAAGGACACCGCAGGAGCGAAAGCCTGCGGCGTCTTTCCGAAAAGGCGTGCGATCAGAGGTCGGGGGTGACGGCGTCGAGGACGTCCTGGCCGGCGCTGAGGGCGCTGTCTGCGGCAGAAACAGCCGAAGCGGGGCAGGGACAGCCGTCCAAATTTGCAAGCGCACCGTGTGCGCGAAGAAAATTTGGGCAACGGCAACCCGGAAGAGGTGGCACAGGTGCCCGGCACAGCCGGGCCCTGTGACGGAGAGGG
>CAZEIG010000009.1:0-23386 GCA_964511805.1 uncultured Faecalibacterium sp. | reverse complement strand
ACCAGGCCGGTTCCTACCAGGACGCTGCGGTCACCCACTTCGACTTCACCCACTTCAGCGCCGTGACCCCCGAGGAACTGGCCCAGGTGGAGAAGATCGTCAACGACAAGATCTATGAGGCCCTGAACGTCACCGTCCAGAGCGTCCCTCTGGAAGAGGCCAAGAAGATGGGCGCGATGGCCCTCTTCGGCGAGAAGTACGGCGAGATCGTCCGGGTGGTGGACGTCTGCGGCTGGTCCACCGAATTCTGCGGCGGCACCCACGTCAAGAACACCGCTCAGATCGGCGGCTTCCGGATCATCAGCGAGTCGTCGGTGGCCGCCGGCATCCGCCGGATTGAGGCCGTCACCGGCAAGAACCTGCTCCGCCGGGCCTCCGCCAACGAGATGGTCCTCCGCAGCACCGCCGCCGCCCTCAAGGCCAACAACGTCGCCGACATCGTGACCCGGGCCGAGGCCGTCATGGCCGAGAACAAGGCCCTGACCCGCGAGCTAGAGGCCCAGAAGGCCGCTGTGGCCGCCTCCAAGGTGGAAAGCCTCTTTGAGTCTGCCGCCGATGTCAAGGGGGTCAAGATCATCACCGCCTACTTCGCCGGCACCGCCAGCGACACCCTGCGCGGGATGTGCGACACCATCCGGGACAAGGCCGTCAAGCCGGTGGTCGCCGTCCTGGTGGGCAGCGACAAGGGCAAGACTACCATGGCCGTCGCCGTCAACAAGCTGGCCCAGGAGAAGGGCCTCAAGGCGGGCAACCTGGTCAAGGCCCTCTCCGCCATCGCAGGCGGCAAGGGCGGCGGCAAGCCCGACTTCGCCATGGCCGGCCTGAAGGACGAGAACAAGATCGACGAGGCTCTCCACGCCGCCGCCGAAGTTGCCGCCGCCGAGATGCAGTAAGATAAGGCCCGAAGCGCCCCGGGGCGCACCCGATACACCATACCCCATGAAAGGAGCTGTCAACCATGGATGACTGCCTGTTCTGCAAGATCGTTGCGGGGGAAGTGCCCTCCAACAAGCTCTACGAGGACGACCAGCTGCTGGCCTTCTATGATATCGACCCCCAGGCGCCGGTCCACTTCCTTGTCATCCCCAAGAAGCATATCCCCTCTGCCGCCGCCCTGACCGATGACGACGGCGCCCTGCTGGGCCACATCTTTGCCACCATCGCCAGGCTGTGCAGCGATCTGGGCTGCGACGGCGGCTACCGCATCGTCTCCAACGTGGGGGAGGATGCGGGCCAGAGTGTCAAACACCTGCACTTCCATGTGATGGCAAAGCGTCCGATGGGCTGGCCCGCAGGCTGAGCGGACAGAAAACAAAGGAGTGAATCACAAATGGCTGAAACCTATACCCTGAAGGTCGCGGGCCTGACCCGTGAATTGACCATCTGCAAGGTGAACGACCAGATGGACATTGCGGCTTTTATCATGCTGGGCGACACCGAGCTGACGGTGGCCGCCGCGGCCGAGCTGCTCAAGAAGTGCCCCGACTTCGACGTCCTGCTGACCGCCGAGGCCAAGGGCATCCCCCTGGCCCACGAGATGAGCCGTCAGAGCGGCAAGCCCTATGTTTGCGCTCGGAAGAACGTCAAGCTTTATATGAAGGAGCCGGTCATCGTAGAGGACCAGTCCATCACCACCGAGGGCAAACAGAAGCTGGTCATCGACCGCAAGGAGCTGGACTCCATGAGCGGCAAGCGGGTGCTGGTGGTGGATGACGTCATCTCCACCGGCGGCTCCCTCAAGGCGCTGGACGCCCTGGCCGAGCAGACCCGCTGCGAGATTGTGGGCCAGGCTGCTGTTTTAGCCGAGGGCGACGCGGCAAAGCGGAAGGATATCATCTTCCTCGAGCCGCTGCCCCTCTTCCTCCACTGATGGGGTGAGGCGGCCGGTCTGCGCACTCTTCGCCGGTGCGCTCTGCGCGCAGCTCGCTGCTGCATTTGAGCCGCAGGCGGTTTTTATGCCGCTTGCGGCTTTCTTTGTACTGTTCTGCCTGGGGCTGCTGGCTTTGGGCAGAAGCAGCCGCGGGTATGGGCTCTGGCTGCTGCTGGGCGGGGCGCTGGGGCTGGCCTTTACCTTCTGCACCCAGGCCCGGCTGAACGCCCTGACTGAACGATACGACGGCGAGACGGTCACCCTGACTGCCTGCGTCGAAAACGTCCAGACGGGTTACACCCGCAGCACCGTCCGGGCCCATTTGCGGGTGGAGTCGGTGGACGGGCGGCCTGCCCGTTTCTGCTGCCAGTGCGACGGCCTGCCCCTCTGCAAGACAGGGGAGCGGATCGAGGGCCGCTTCCTGCTGGAAGCCCCGGCTCCGGCCGACCGTCCCGACAGCTACGCCGACGAGGTGGTCTTCAACGCGGGGTATGAGGCACGGTTCGCCTCTCTCGGCCCGGCGGACACCTTCCGGGCATGGTCCGGGCGGCTGCAGGCAAAGCTCAGCGACGCCCTCTGTCAGGAGCTGGAGGGGGACGCCGCCGGGGCCCTGGCCGCCATGATCGTCGGCGACCGCAGCCGGATCTCCTCCGAGATGAACGGCGCCTACCGGGCGTCGGGGCTGTCCCATGTGCTGGTGGTCAGCGGGATGCACGTCACCATTCTCTGCGGCATTGCCCTGCCCGCCCTGGCGGGCCGCCGCCGCTGGCTGGACACCGGCCAGAAAGCGGCTATGTTTCTGCCGGAGCGGCTGGGCCGGCGTCTCTATCGGAAACTGGGTGTCCGGCTGGTACAGCTTCAGATGGCCCCGCCCCGGGCGGCCCGGGACGGCTTCCATCCCGGGGTGGTCTGGCGCAGGCGGGTCCGGGCCCTCTGGCCGGTGGTGCTGGCCGTCCTGCTGACCGGGGTCACCGGTTTCACCCCGTCGGTCCTCCGGGCGGGGGCGGCTGTCCTGATCGGCGCGGCGGGGGTCTGGGTGATGGCGCCCACCGACGCCCTGACCAGCCTGGCCCTGGCGGGGCTGGGGATGAGCGCCTTCAATAGCTATGCTGTCTGCGACGTGGGCTTTGAGCTCTCTTTCGCTGCGGTGGCCGGCACCCTGGCCGGCGCGGAACTCTCCCGGCGGGAAAAACAGAAGGCCCGTGCGGCGGAACCGCTGTTCCACCGCCTGGCGGCCGGCCTGTGGGACAACGTCTGGGAGGCGGGGTGCATCGCGGTCTGCGCGTCGGCGGCGACCTTCCCGGTGCTGGTCCTCCGCGGGATGAGCACCAGCCCCTATGCGCTGGTGTCCAGCGTGGCCGTCCTCTGGCTGGTCCAGCCTATCATGCTGCTGGGGATCGCGGCGGCCCTCACCGGGATGGTTCCCTTTCTTCGGCCGGTCTACCGGCTCTGCGCCCTTGGGGCCAGGGTCCTGGTGGAGCTGCTCAACGGCTGGGCCGAGATGGTGGCCGGCTGGCCGGGCGCCGAACTCTATTTCGATACCAGTTATGCGGCGGTGGTCTGCCTGGTGCTGATTGCCCTCTGCCTGCTGGCCGACCGCTGGCACGTCCGGCTGCGGACGGCTCTGCCCGCCCTCCTGCTGGTGGCGGCGGTGGGAATCGGGGCGGGGGTGATGCTGGGCCGGGACGTGGTCCAGGTGGCGCTGGTGGGCGGCAGCCGCACCCCCTCGGCGGTGCTGGCCCAGAACGGGCAGGCCGTCGTCCTTTACCGGGGCGGCAGCGGTGGCAAGGCCGCCGTGGAGCGCTGGCTGGCCCGCCACGGGATCGACCAGGCGGCCTGGCTGATTGACCTGCGGAATGACCCCTCCGGCGCAGCCCTGCCAGCGGCCGAGCGGACTGTCACGGCGGCCCGGCTGGGAGACTACACCGACTACGAGGTGGACTGCGGGGATATCCATCTCGAGATCCTCCATCTGCGGTCGGGCAGCGCCGTCCGGGTGACGGTGGACCGTTGGCAGCTTGCGGCGGTCAGCGGGACCTTTGAACTGGCCCGGCAGGTGGAGGTGGATTACCTGCTGGCGGCCCCCGCCGACCCGTTGGCTTTCCGCTGGCGGGAGATGATCTCGATCGGGGCGGGTTATACCTGGATGGATGAGGGCGTGTCCGCCGCAGGGGACGAGCTGCTGCTGCGGCCCGGCGGCGGTGCGCTGGCCCGATGAAACGCAAAGGAGATGATTCGAATGCCCACAGAGCAAAAGCTGGCCGAGCTGGCCGAAAAGGGATGCCCGGTATTCTATTTCTATTCGACTGAAAAATACCTGGTCCGGCGGGCGTCCAGCGCGGCCTGCCGCCTGCTGTCGGGGCAGGAAGACGAGGAGGTTACGGTGCTGGACGGCCCTGCCCCTGAGGTGGAGCAGCTCATCATGGCGGCGGGGACCATCTCCTTTTTCGGGACGCGGCGGGTGGTCTGTCTGCCCGAGCTGGACCCCGCGGCCTACAGCGAAAAGGACTTCGAGGCCTTCACCGACACCGTCGCCAGCGTTGAGAACGCGGTGCTGGTGCTGGGCAGCGTCTTTGAGGGGGACCGCAGCGGCAAGCCCAGGCCCGGCAAGCGGGCCCAGCGGCTGATCGCCCAGTGCAGGAAACAGGGCTACGCCGAGGAGCTGACCAAGCCCGGCCCCGCCGGCCTGCGCCAGATGATGACGGACCGTGCCGCGGCCCAGGGGGCCTCGCTGACCGAACCTGCCTCTGCCGCCTTGCTGGAGCGCTGCGGCGAGGATCCCTACCTGCTGGAAAACGAGGTGGACAAGCTGGCGGCCCGGGCGGGCTACGGCACCATCACCCCGGCGATGGTGGCCGAGATGGGGGTGGTCAGCCTGGACGCCGACGTCTTCGAGATGGTCCGGATGGTCACCGACAAAAACACCGCCGGCGCCTGCAAAAAGCTGCAGGTCCTCCTGCGGATGCAGCAGGAGCCCATCGCCATCACGGCGGCCCTCATCTCCAGCTACATCGACCTCTACCGGGTCAAGCTGGGCCAGCAGAACAAGAAAAACTACAGCGCCGTCTTCAAGGATTTCGGCTACCGGGGCAGCGACTACCGCCTCAAGCGGTCCTCCCAGACGGCCGCCGGCTACAGCCTGCCCCAGCTCAAGCGCTGCCTGACCATCCTGCTGGAGCTGGACCAGAGCCTGAAAAGCCAGCCGGTCAGCCCCCAGATCCTGATGGAGACCGCCCTCTGCCGTCTCTCGATGGAGGGCGCGGCATGAGCGGGCGTCTGCACACCGGCCGGGTGCTGGTACTGGAAGGGAAGTACGACGCGGCCCGGCTGGCTCGGCTGACCGACGCTATGATTCTGCTGACCGACGGCTTCGCCATCTTCTCGGACAAAAAGCGGCAGCGCCTTTTGAAGGAACTGGCCCGCCAGAGCGGCCTGATCATCCTGACCGACTCGGACAAGGCGGGCTTCCAGATCCGGACCTTCCTCACCAACCTTGTGGGGGCCGAACACGTCCTGCAGGCCTACGTTCCGGCCCTGCCCGGCAAGGAGCGGCGGAAGGCCGCCCCCGGCAAGGAAGGGCTGCTGGGTGTGGAGGGGGTACCGGACGAGGTGATCCTCCGGGCATTGCGGGACGCCCTCGGCCCCGAGGCGGAGGGGGCGGCGCCGCCCCGCGCCGGCCGCGCCGTCACCTACGCCGACCTCTACGACTGGGGCATCTCGGGCACGGCAGGGGCGGCCGAGCGGAAATACCGCCTGCTGGCTGCCCTCGGCCTGCCGCCCCGCCTGTCCAAAAAAGAGATGCTGGACGTCTTCAACCGCCTGTACACCTTCGAGCAGCTGGACGAGCTGCTCCGGACGGCCGAAAACGTATAAAAACGACAAAACGCCCCCGTTCTCCCTGTTTATGGGAAGGCGAGGGCGTTGTTATGGCAGGACAGGGTCAGCCGGAGATGGCGTTCTCGATGGTCTGGGAAAGGAGCGCCAGGTCGGAGCCGGCCAGCAGCTAGAAGCGGATGGTCCCCAGCTCCGAAAACCAGAGCTGCAGCTCGCCGTCGAGGTCGCCCAGGCCGGCGGACGCCCTTTCCTTTTGCGGCCGGACATGCTACAATAGACAAAACGGTCTGCGCGGCCAAAAAGGGGGGAAAACGCGTGAAAAAGTATAACTTTTATGGCTGGGAGACGGCGGACGTTCCGGCCGTCGCCGGTGAATACGAGGGGATCCGCACACCGCTGGACCTGTACGACCGGCTCTCCAGCATCTGGTGCGCCGAGACCTGCGCGCCCCGGATGTGGGACCGCTGGCAGAGCGGCAACAAGACGATGGGCCAGTGCTCCATCACGGCCTTTCTGGCGCAGGACATCTTCGGCGGGCAGGTGTACGGCATCTGCCGCCCCGCCGGGAATTACCACTGCTACAACATGGTGAACGGGCGGGTCTTTGACCTGACCAGCGAGCAGTTCGGCAACGAAAAGCTTTGCTACACCGGCAACCCGGAACAATTCCGGGAGGTCCACTTTGCCAAAGAGGAAAAGCGGCAGCGGTATGAGCTTCTCAAGCGGCGGCTGAAAGAGGTGTGCGGCCAGGCGGAGACGGAAGATGGAACGGCTGGAAGCGTTTGAGGCGATGCTGGACAACCTTTTCCGGCAGCTGGCGCCGGGCGGGGAACTGGTCTGCGAGATGGGCGGCTATGGCTGTGCCGAGCGGGTCCACAGCGCCCTGGAAGGGTGCTTTGCGGCAAGGGGCCTGCCCTACCGGCGGGCGTTCTATTTCCCCACCATAGGGCAGTACGCCCCCATGCTGGAGCGGGCCGGCTTTGCGGTGAAATACATGACCCTCTTTGACCGTCCTACCGTCCAGAACGGGCCGGACGGCCTGGCCGCCTGGATCCGGATGTTCAACAAAGTGCCCTTCCGCGGCCTGGACGACGCGGCCCAGGAGGCCGTCCAACGCCTGCGGGGCCGGCTCTGGCAGGACGGGCACTGGGTGGTGGATTACGTCCGCCTGCGCTTCCGGGCTGTGCGGGTGCGAATGAAAAAGGCGGGAGGCAAGCGCGATGCACGACATCTGGAACCCCTGGCATGGCTGTGTGAAATGCAGCGAGGGCTGCCAGAACTGCTATATGTATTATTTGGACCGGACGCGGGGGCGCAGCGGGGCGGAGATCTACCGCACCAAAAACGGCTTTGACTATCCGCTGCAGACCGGCCGGCGGGGCGGCTACAAGATCCAGAGCGGGGAGATGATCCGGGTCTGCATGACCTCGGACTTTTTCCTGGAGGAGGCCGACGCCTGGCGGCCCGCGGCCTGGGAGATCATCCGGCAGCGCAGCGACGTGAAGTTCTTCCTCCTGACCAAGCGGCCCCAGCGGGTACAGGCTTGCCTGCCGCCTGACTGGGGCGACGGTTGGGAGAACGTCTTTTTCAGCGTCACCTGCGAGAACCAGCACCGCGCCGACGAGCGGATCCCGTTGCTGCTGGCGCTGCCCTTCAAGCACAAAGGGATCATGTGCGCGCCGTTGATCGGGCCGGTGCGCATCCGCCGGTATCTGTCCGCCGGGCAGATCGAACAGGTGATCTGCGGCGGGGAGAACTACGACGGCGCCCGGCCCTGCTGCTTTGACTGGGTCAAGGCCCTCCGGCAGGAGTGCGCGGAGGCCAATGTGACCTTCTGCTTCATCGAGACGGGCACCGTCTTTATCAAGGACGGCAAGCGGTACCATCTGCCCGACAAGGCCCTGCAGAGCCGGATGGCTTACCGATCCGGGATGAGCTTCCAGGGCAGGCCCATCCACTTCAAGCTGGTGGACAGCTGGGGCTGCCCCATCCCAGACGGGGAGCTGTATGTGCCACACTACCGCGCCAACTGCGACTGCTGCGGCAGCCGCCTGATCTGCAACGGATGCAGCGACTGCGGCAAATGCCCCTGAAACCAAAACGCAGAGATCCCCCAGGGCAAAACCCTGTGCGGAGGTCTCTGCGTTTTTGTCTTTTTAAGGAATTTCTACAGCGTCGGAAGGACGGCCCCGGTCACAGCGTCAGAGGCCGGCCTGGGAGAGAGCGTCGTTCACGGCATTGATGATGCCCTGGCTGGAGAAGGTAGCGCCGGCGGCCGCGTCGACTTCGGTGGACTGAGCCGCAATGATGGCGTCGGGGATGGTCTCGAAGGCGGGGTCGGAAACGCCCGCGGTCTCGCCGTGGGACAGCACTTCGATCTTGCTGATCCGGTCGCCGTCCATGGTGACCTTGACCCGGACAGTGCCGCCAAAGCCTTCGCCCTCGCCGATGTATTCGTTGTCGGCCAGGGTCTCCTCGGCGGCGAGCTCTTCAGGGGCAGCCTCCATGTAGCCGAAGTGGATGTTCAGCAGTTCGGCGGTCTTTTTGGCCACATCGCCGCTGAGGCCGCCGCTCGTCGCTCATCTCGGTGATGCCGGCGGCCTGCATAAAGATGGTAACGCTGTCGGCGCAGTTGACGGATTGGGCGACGGTGGGGGTTTCCGCCTGGATCTCGGGCTGGTAGATGGGCAGGTTGGTGGATGTGTACCAGTTGAACAGCTCTTTGGTGATGGCAGAGGAATCATCCGGCGTGCACATCAGGCCGATGATGGAAGCCGCGCCGCCCAGAGAGCCGCAGAGGGAGCCGGCACCGTAGCCCGTCTTGCCGTTGACGAACATTTCGGCAGGAATGGCGGTATAGGGGAAGCCCACTTTTTCCTTCAGCTCGGTCAGCAGGGCGTTGGTCACGGCGTAGCAGCAGCCGTTCTGGTAAAAGCTCTCATAGGCGAGCTGCTCCACCCGGTCCAGATCGAACTCACAGGAGGGGTAGGGATGGGACGGGATCTCAATCTCAGTCTCGGCGGGGGCCGCGCTGGCGGCAGGCTGGGACGACGACGCCACAGCGGACGAGCTGGAAGCGGTCTGGGAGCAGCCGGTCAGGCCGAGGAACGCTAGGCTGCCCAAAGACAGGCCGGTCTGTTTCAGGAACGTTCTGCGGGACTCGAATTTGGACATTTGAAAAGCCTCCCTTTGTGTGACAAAAATTCTTATATTGTGACAATGCAGCCAAAAGATTCTAACCGTATTGTACATTTTTTGATGTGTTTGTCAATGGAAACCTGAAGGTGAGGACGGGGAAGATGATCCCTGTGCAAAAACACCGAAGGCAAATCAAAAATGCCCCGTAGCCAGGGCGGCCTGGAGGCGGCAGGGGAGTGGCACCAGCTGAAACCGCTCTTCCCGCCGCCGGAAGGGAAGGCGGTCCTTGACCTGGGCTGTGGATACGGCTGGCACTGCAAGTATGCGGCGGAACAGGGGGCAGCCGAGGTGCTTGGGGTCGACCTGAGCCGCCGGATGATAGAAGAAGTGGAATGCCGCAATCCGGACGGCAAAATCACCTGCCGGGTCTGCGGCATCGAGGCATACGAATATCCGACCGGCCGGTGGGCCTGCGTGGTTTCCAACCTGGCGCTGCATTACATTGCGGACATTGAGGGGGTGTTCCGGAAGGTACACAGGACCCTGAAGCCGGGCGGCGTCTTTCTTTTCAACATCAAGCACCCGGTGTTCACCGCGGGCGTCGGCCAGGACTGGGTCTATGACGGCGAGGGCCGACCCCTGTACTGGCCGGTGGACGGCTACTTCCTGCCGGGGGAGCGCCAGACCCATTTCCTGGGCTGTGATGTGGCAAAGCAGCACCACACCCTACCCAGATCCTGATGGGGCTGCTGCGCAGCGGGTTTGCGCTCGAGGCGGTGGAGGAGGCCCAGCCCCCGGCGGAGATGCTCGATCTTCCCGGTATGAAGGATGAACTGCAGCGGTGTTCGCTTTCTGGCAGTTAGAGGAAAAGAGCTTTGCCGGTCTCCACGTCCAGGGCAAGCCCGATGTCCCGGTCATAGGCGGACAGGTCGGTCAGGATGTAGGCATTGCTGCCGATGGGCTGTGCTGCGCCGGCGTCCAGCAGCTTTTGCAGATGGTCGGGATAGATGCTGACGGCGTATTGATCCAGTTTCCGGTAGAGCGCCCGGCTGGAAAAGCCCGCTTGCAGCTGGTCAATCAGCTCCTTGCCCTTGTCTACGGGGATGTAGACGGTAACGGTCGGGCTTTCGATGAGATGGAACCATGACGCTGCAGTGGCAAAGGGGAAAAGGCAACCCTGGTATCCCTTCCGAAAGGCGTCCAGGGTTCCGTGCTTGTCCAGGGCGGCGTCACCCTTCAAGGTCCGGTAAAAGGAGAAGTAGGCCTCGATGGCCTGCGGGCCGGCGGGGTCGGCAAAGCGGTCCAGCACGCTGTGGGCGGCGTCCACATTGGGGCGGATCAGGGCGGGGGTCCACGCCCCTTCCAGCCGGAAGATGGTGACGGGACTTTCAGAGGCGGGCTCGGATCTCCCGGAGAAGGCGTTTCCGGTCCGCGGGACAGAGCAGGGTAGTCAGGCAGTAACGCCCCTCGGGCTCCAGCATGGCGGAGAGCCGCTGTACAGCAGAGCGCTGGTTGAGGACGCACAAAGTCTGCGGTTGGGCGTTCAGGCGGCCGGCAAGCGCTTCCTCAGACAGGGCGCCGGCCTGGCATAAAGTGGTGCGACGGAAAAAGTCGTAGAGCGCCTGGGTGTCGGGGCAGATCTCCCGCATCGAAAGGCAGGGCGCCAAATCGGCAAACAGGGACTGAAGGGCAGGCTGTGTGGCGGTGCAAAGCACTGCCGTGACGCGGTAATATTGGACCAGCTGTCCGATGGCCTCCACACAGGGCTGCAGATACGGGACCGGCAGCGTCTGCGCCTCATCGAATATCACGACGCTGTTGGCAATGTTGTGGAGCTTGCGGCAGCGGGAAGGGCGGTTGCTGTAAGTGACTCGAAAAACTGGACCGCCGTTGTGACGATGATGGGGGCGTCCCAGTTCTCGGTGGCCAGCGCTTTCCGGTAGAAGGCGGCGTTCACCTGGTCGCCGTCCACCGCATAGTCGACGCCCGAATGGTGCTCGATGACATTTTCGCGGCCCAAGACCTCTTGAAAGACTTCCGCCGTCTGATCGATGATGGAGGTGTAGGGGATCACATAGATCACGCAGTCCTTCTTCTGTGCCTGGGCGTGGGCCAGGGCAAAGGCGAGGGAAGAGATGGTTTTGCCGCCGCCGGTGGGGACGGTCAGGGTGTAAAGGCCGTTGCTCAGCTCCCGCCCGGCGGTCAGACAGCGCTGCAGGATCTCGCAGCGCTTGCGGTTGAGCGGCGTTTTGGGGTCCCACCAGGGGGCAATGTAGGCTTCCAGCCGCCGGAACAAAGTGGGGATGCCTTCATACCCGCCCCGGGGCGCGGCCTCTCCCCGCATAAAGGTCTCGGTGTCCAAAAAGTCGGCGTCCACCAGGCAGGAATAGAGCATCCGGGTATAGAAGGCCTCGCTGAGGTTATCCATGGGGATCTGCCTGGGGTGCCTGGCGTCGGGAAGCCGGCCTTTGACCTCCCGGGCCCAGGCATCGTAGGGCTCCACCTGCCTTTTCAGCCGCCCGCAGAGGGTCGGCAGATTGGCACAGTCGGTCTGCGAACCGCCGTCCGGCAGTCCGCTGTGGTGCCCGGCCACCGCAAAGGCCACTTCCGGCTGCCGAAGCGCGTAGGCTTTTTGAGCGCCTGCGGTCGAGTGGTCCACGGCGCGGGCGTCACCCTGCAGCCGCCGCTGAAAGGCATCGCTGTACTTGCCGATGTCGTGGAGCATCCCGGCCAGCCGGGCCTGCTCGCCGCCGCCAAAGGGCCGGGCAAATTGCTCGGCCAGGTCGGCGGTACCCTGCAGATGCGCCCACACGGTCTGGGTGCGAGTCCTGTCCTCAGACTGATGTGCGAGAAATACAGCCGAATGCTCCGTTTGCATGGTCGTGTGCCTCCTTTGTTTTTTGATTGCTTGCTGTTTACTACGATGGATGCTGTGCCCTCCGCGAGGAGGGCGACCGCAAATGTGACGGTAAATAATGTGATATTACCGTCTGCATTTGTTACATAAGCTACAGCGCACAAAAAGCTGTGCGATTTTTGTGCAGGGTGCGAGCAATAAAAACGGGATTTTGGGGAGACCGATGCTCCCGGGGGGAGCATCATTTGGTGCGAGGCGGCCGGAAAATTTCTGCTGGCTATAAGGTCGCACCGGGCCGCGCGGCCGGCAGAGATGCTTGCCCTGCAGTTCTATTATACCACAAGACAAGCGCCTGTGCCAGGACGACAGTGCGATCAAATGGTGCACGGTGTGGGCTTCGGCTTTGCCTTCATACCAAAAGAATTCCGTCCTGTGGCCATTGCGGAGCAAGACCAATCTGCTCGACTTTGGTTTTGTAGTTGTTGCCGAGCTGGTAAAAGCGGAGGCTGTCGGAGGACGGGTCGATCAGGGCAGCCAGCTCTGCCTTGAAAACGGCGTACTGCGCGGCGTCCAGGATGCACTCGAAGACGGAGTGCTGGACGCGCTGGCCGTGATCGACGCAGGCTTTGGCTACCTTGCGCAGCCGCTTGCGGACGGCGGCCGTTTCGGTATTGACGTCGTAGGTCACTAAAACCAACATGGTGTCACCTCGCTATTTCCAGAAAAAGGGCGGGTATCGCTCGAGGTCTCCCCGCAGGGTGCGGGCCAGGAGAAGTGCCTGCACATATGGGACCAGCCCCCAGGCGATCTTTTCACCGAGAAACGGATGCTGGATGGTCTGCTGCTTGCGCTGCTGCCACGCCGCCAGAAAGGCGCGGCGGCCTTCGTCGGTGAGGAGGACCGCGCCGCTTTCCTGGCGCAGGCAGTGCTTTGGAAGGATGACCTTTTGGTTGATGCAGGTCAGGACAAAGCGGTCCGCAAAAACGGTGCGAAGCTCTTCCATCAGGTCGAGCGCGAGGCTGGTGCGGCCGGGGCGGGGGCGGTGCAGGAAATCCACATATGGGTCGAGGCCGACGCCCTCCAGCGCGGCGGCGCAGTCCCGGGCCAACAGCGTATAGGCGAAAGAGAGAAGGGCGTTGACAGGGTCCAGCGGCGGCCGGCGGGTGCGTTTGGTGAAGGAAAACGCCTTCCGCTGCTGCAAGATGAGATGGTTTCAGGACGCCGAAGTAGAGCTGGGCGGCTTCGCCCTCGATTCCCCGGAGCTCTTCCGCCGTCATGGCGTCCTCAATCCGGGGGAGGACGCCTGCAAGCTGGGCCGAGACGGTCTTGAGCGTTTCCACGGGCACCCGCTGGGGGTGGTCGCGGGTCGCCCGCTCCAGCACCCAGCGGGCATTATAGACTTTGCCCAGCAGGAAACCTTTGGCGTACCGGCAGCTGACGCCGGGGTCGTCTGCGGCGCGGAACTGCTGCTGCCGTAGCAGGACGTTACCCTTTGTCTCGCCCATCGCGCGGGCCAGGAAACGCCCGCGGGGGGTGAAGAAGGCCAGGTCGACATCCCGTTGGGCGCAGGCGCCCATGAGAGCGGGGGAGGCGCCCGGATACGAAAAGCAGAGGATCCCTTCCAGGGTGTGGAGCGGGAAGCGGGTGGTCTCGGTCTGTTCCTGCCGGACGACAACGTTCTCGCCGTCCAAGGTCAGATAACTGTTCTCGGTCAGGACAAACAGGGTGTTCAGTAGCTTCCTCATGGGGTATCTCCCTCCGTTTCTTCCAGGTGGGCGCGGACATGGCCGGCTGCATCGGCACGCCGGCAGAGGACAGGCAGGCAGAGTTCCTTGAGGGAGCAGGCGTTGCAATGCTTGCCAGGCTTCACTTTGGGGGTATGGCCACGGGCGAAAAAGCCGTTCATTTCGTCCGCCATCACCTGGGTCTTTTGACGCAGTTCCGGGGTCAGTTCCACCCATTCCCGGCGGCGGGGTTCGGCGTAGAAGATGGCGGCCTGGGGTATATCGCAGACCAGCATTCTTCCAGCGCCATTGCCTCGGCGCAGAGCTGCAGACGGTCGGCGTCGCCTGTTTTGGGAGAGCCGTGCTTGTATTCCACCGGCAGAGGGTGCCAAAGGCCCGGATACTCTTCCAGAGACACCCCCTCGGGGCTGGCGCAAAACTCCACCACGTCGCAGACGCCGGACAGCCGCAGGCGGTGGCTTACCACCCGCAGGCCGCGCACCGTCAACAGGTCCCCACGCTTTTCATGAAGGGTTTCGTTGTGACAGCGCTCGTGCAGAAGGCGGCCTTCGGAGGTGCGGAGATTTTCCGCCCACTGCTGTTCCAGATGAATCAGCGCCCATTGACGCCGGCAGAAACAGAAGTGCTGGATGCTGGATATCGGCAGATAGTTGTCAGGGTCCATCAGGCCAGCCTCTGGCAGGTGACGCCGGCGGGCAGGTTTTCGTCTACCGTCACGAGATAATCGCTGTACTTGCGGGGAACGGCCACCCCTTCGGCGCGCTCCACATGGACGGCGTCGAACAGTTTGTAGGCGGGGGTGTTGCCCAGCTCAGAGTCGTGCTTGAAGACGATCAGTTCCCGCACGGCCATCTTGCCGCGGGCCGCGCTGTGGTCATTTTCGAACATATTCAGGATGGCCTGCCACAAGAGGGACAGGTCCTCTTCCGAAAAGCCGGTGACCTTCCGGGCCAGGTTGGCGGAGACGTATCCCTCGGCCCGGTAGAGGCCGTAGGGGACGATGTACTTCCGGCCCATCTCGTTGTCCTTTTTCTCGGCATCGGCCTCGGTGGTGATGGTCACCCGGGTGATGGTGATCTCCTGCGGGAAGATGGGGTCGACGCTCTGGGCAAAGCTCAGCTGGACGGGCCCCCGCACCTGGCCGCAGTTGAGCGCGCCTTTTACAAAGGTGGTCATGACGGCGCCGAAGGTGCGGATGTCATAGAAGTTCTGGCACATGAAGTTACGGATCTTGCCGTCGAGGGTGGGGTCGTCCTTTTTGGCGGCTTTCAGGTCCTTGTTCACTCCCAGATAATTGAGGGCTTCGGCGTCGCTGCGCTGGAGGGGGACCTGGTCCTTGATGTAGATGCGGTAGCCGGGCACATCCTCCTTGACGGTCTCGACATAGTTGCGGATCTTCCGCTTGAGGCAGACATCGGTCACAAGGCCGAAGCCGGTCTCGGGGTCGACACGGGGCATATTGCCGGAATCGGGATCGCCGTTCGGGTTGCCGTTCTCTACGTCGAATAGGATGACGAAATCATAGCGGTTCTTGATCGTTTCGGACATATTACTGTTCCTCCTTCTTGGTGTAGCGTTTCTGGGTTTCGTGGTAATATCCGATCTGGAAGGCGTTCTGCTCCGGCAGGGTCATCCGGGCGGGCAGCGTTTGAGTGATCCGGCTGTGCAGCTCGGCAATTCGCTTGTTGTAATAGGTGGCCAGTCCGCCGTCCAGTTTGTCCAGATGCTTTTGCGCCAGATTGATCAGGATAGGGAAAACGATGGCGGGCGTAGCCGACGCTGCATTGAAATAACGGTTCTTGATGGTGGTGTTGATGCCGGGTTTGGCGCTCTGCTGCACCGCCTCCAGCACCGCAAACAACCGGCCCAGCACATAGGGCAGATAGCTGCTTTGTTCGTTCAGTTCCACAGTCATGACCTCCTTGATCTGTTCGTCGTTGGAATTGCGCAGGTAATAGGCTTTGAGAATGGCGGCCTGTTCCCAGGAGATGTCTCTGTCGGCCCGGATGCGCAGCTCGACGCCGTCCAAGAGGGTGGCGGGGTAGGGCGCATTGTTCAGGATGGCCAGCAGCAGGTCGCCGGCCAGGCGGGGACTGGGTTCAGGGCGCTTGGAGCCGACGGGCACTTTGCGCACCGTCTCCAGAACCATCCGATAGACGGTCAGCGCCGAAGTCTGGTCGTAGGCGGGGCGGACGATCCGGAGCCGCTCATAGTGCGCGGCCAGGTTCTCCGCCATTCGGCCGAAACTGTTCTGCCAGAAAAAGCGGACCGACAGCCGGGCCGCGTTGGGGGCCAGCCCCAAAACATAGAACCGGGTGTCAGGGTCAAGACGGCTGTCGTCCCAGTCGATGGGGCTGCCAGCGGCCAGACGTTTCAGAGCGTTGAAGATGTCGCTTTTCTGGTACTTGTCCACGCCCATCCCGCCGAACAGGGCGTACATGGCGCAGCCCTGGTAGGCGGTGCTGCCGCCCTCGGCCCAGAAAACGATGGTGGTGTCGCCCACCCGGCAGAGATGATCCCGATCGGCCAGAAGGGTATTCAGCGCCGTCGTGTAGGCAAAAGCGGCGTATTCACTGGCGGGGGCGTTGGCGCCCTGCTCGTGGTCGTAGGAACAGAAGGCGGAGGCATTGAAGGAAACCAGGGACGCGCCGCTGCTCTGGGCGCCCGACACCCCCTTGATGCTGGGATGAAGCCGGGCCAGCGGTGCGTGGTGGCCGGTCACCAGACAGAAAATCTCTTCGCCGTCCTCCCGGCTGCCGTCGTCGTAGTGGCTCTGCCAGGCGTCGCGGACCGCGGGGTCCTCGGCCGCCGGGCGGCCGTCATACCAGAAAGTCAGGTTGCCGCCTTTCATGAGGTCGTCCCAATCCTCCTGCAGGACCGCGCAGCCGGCGGCCTGGGCAGGGTTCCAGATCTCAAAGTAGCGGACGATGGCTCGTGCGGCAGGGGAGTCTACCTTCTGCAAAAGCGTCAGGTGCAGGGCCTTTGCGGCGGCGAAGCAGCTGGCGGTCCGCTCGGGTTTGCACTTGCTGTCTGCGCCCAGCAGATAGCCGCTGTTGTCGCAGAGGAAATTGGCCGCGATGCCCACACTGCGCTTGACCGGGGCGGGCAGCAGAAGCTCCCGTGGGACAAGGGCCGTCTTTTTGCCGCGGGGGACTTCTTGCTGCAGATGGAACAGCTGGATCGGGCAGCCGCCGTCATCCAGGGCCAGCCCATAGGAAACTTTGACGTTGTTCCACCCGGGCCGGGCGATCTGCCCCAGATCCAGCAGGTCTTCATAATAGCGGGTGAGTGCCTGTAAGATCATCGGAGCACCTCGCAGTTGCTGACTTGGAGGATACCGTCTTCCAGCCGGGCGCGGAAATAGGTGGGGACGATATGCTGTGGGTCAGAGTAATCGAAATCGTACAGCATCAGGCCGAGATCCCGGGTTTCGTGGTTGGTCTCGATCCTGCCGCCGGGCCAGCGGCGGAAAGCAGCGGAAAACTCCCTGCATCCCAAATAGGGTGTCGTAAAACACTGCCCCCGCTCCATCCGGCGGGTGACGATGTCCTGGAACTTGCCGGGGTTGTCCGACGGCGCCGCCCGGTCGGTCATCTCAAAATGGGCTTCGATCACATAGTGTACGTCCTGCAGCAGCAGCGAAGAACGCTGAACGATCTCCTGCGGGGTGGCAAGGTAGAGATCCTGACGCCCGCCCTGGGCAGCCTGCCGGACGTTGCGGGCGGAGATCTTGCTGGTGACCTCATTTCTGCGGATGCTGACAAAGCGTGTGGGATTCATGACGTAGATGCGGTCGATGATCCACTTCAACCCAGGGTGATAATAAACGGCTTCCACCATCCCCCGTGCTGCCGACGGCGTAGGCAGGTCATACGAGGTCCTTTCCGCCTTCAGCTCGGGACGGCTGAAGAGGGCATAAGGCCCCCAGACTTCCAACTGGATCACAATGCGTTCGCTCCTTTCTTTTTCTATTAAATGTAATTTATAAAACTGTCTGAATGTGTCCATCTTACATCCCGCAGGCCCTTCTGTCAAGAGACTGGATGTAAAAAGGACGATCAAAGGATAATTTCGTTATGGTGCATAAAACAAAAAGCTCTGAATTGTAGAATTTGATACCGGATTTGCTTTTTAAGCTGTCATTCGGTATAATAAAAAAGTCAGCAATGCTGTGGATAGAAAATATTAGATGTATTTTATAGAAAAGCAGCGGCAGGAGATCTCCTCTTGCCGCCCTTTTTGTGTTTTGGCAGACCGCTTCGGTTCAAGCGGCCGGTTTTGCTTTTCCTGGGGAAGTGGGAGGCGTAGAAATTTCCTGGATGTATTGTAGCACACTGCAAGGGCTATAAATAGGACTTTCAAGGCTGCGGCGATGCATTCCATCCTCTCAATACGGAAAAGCGATGTCCGGCAGATATGAAAAGAACTGCCTTGTCTATATTTGTCAGGGATTTCTTGTTGTTCGCCGTCCCAGCTTGGCGTGCCGCCGGCATCGCCTCTGTGGTATCTGCTGTGCATCATTCCCAGCTTCGGCGCAGCAGGTCCAGCGCGTGGGTCTCGAGGCGGGACACATAGCTCCGGCTGATGCCCAGCAGCTGGGCAGTCTCGAGTTGGGTGAGGGGCGGCTGGCCGGCCAGGCCGTAGCGCAGAAGCACCAGCTGGCGCTCCCGGGCCGGCAGACCGTCGATCAGGGTGCGCAGGCGGCGGAAGTCGTCCTTCTTTTCACAGTTTTCTTCCATGCAGGCGGCGTCCTGCAGCAGGTCGGATAGGGTGAGGGCCGAGTCGTCTTTGCCGGTCTCGAGGGATTCCTGGAGAGAGACGGTGGAGCCGGTCTTTTTTTCGCGGCGGAACTGCATCCGGATCTCATTTTCAATGCACCTGCTGGCATAGGTGGAAAAGCGGGCCTGGCGGGCGCTGTCGAAGGTGTTGACCGCTTTGATCAGGCCGATGGTGCCGATGCTGATGAGATCGTCCTGGTCGCCGGGAAGGGTGTAGTATTTTTTGGCGATGTGGGCCACAAGGCGGAGGTTGTGGCGGATGATCTTTTCGCGGGCGGTGGGGTCGCCGGCACGGAGGGCCTCGAAGGCCTCGGCTTCCTCCCGGGCGCTCAGCGGCCGGGGGAAGCTGCCGGACTCCAGGTGGAGCGCGAGGTAGAGGAACTGGCGGGAGAAAAACTGAAGCAGGGCCAACAGCATGGATAAGACCTCCTTGGGATCGCTGGGTGTGAAAAGCTCTGGTTTCAGTCTATGAGCTGGCGGGGGAAAATTTGCCGGCATGTGGCGGCATAAAAAGCGCAGCGGCCACGGGGGCTGCTGCGCTTTTTGTATGGTTACTTGACCCTGAGGATCACCATGGTGACCGAGACGGCGGTGTCCCATTGCTTTTCGCCGCGGTCGTAAAGGGCGGTGCGGCGGTCGTATTTTTCGTTGATCCGGCGGCGCATCTGCTCCAGCTCCTCGGGGGCTCAGAGGTTCCCTTTCAGGCCGATCTCTTCGGCTTTCTCCTGCATCCCGCGGATGGTCTCCTGGATGACGTCGTCCAGGTTCATCCCCAGCATCTCACAGCCATTGAGGATGACCTCCCGGTTGACGCCAGCGGCAAAGCGCTTGTCCTTGAACTTTTTCTTGACCGACTTAACCTCCAGGTCCAGGACGCTTTTGGAGGGGCGCATCAGGCAGAGGGCGTGGATCAGGCCGGTCAGCTCGTCGACGGTGTAGAGGGTCTTTTCCAGGGCGGATTCGGGCTTGGTGTCGGTGCACAGGCCGTAGCCGTGGCACTTCATGGCCCGGATGTAGAGGGGATCGATCCCCCGGGCCTGCATGATCTCCTCGGCCTTGATGCAGTGCTCCTCGGGGTACATTTCGTAGTCCAGGTCGTGCAGCAGGCTGGCGACGCCCCAGACCTCCTCGTCCTCGCCGTTGAGCCGGCCGAAGTGGGCCATGACCGCCTCGACGGTCAACGCGTGGTTCTGCAAAGCGGGCGTCTTGGTGTATTCGGTCAGCAGCTTCCAGGCGTCCTCTCGCGACAACTTTTTCATGGTGAAAAACATCCTGAATCTATATTGGACCGCCCCGGCGGGCGGCGTTTACAGAAAAATCTTCTGGACCAGCACCATGTAGAGGATGGTCCCGCCGGCGATGCTCAGCAGGGTGTTTTTCTTCCACTTGTGCAGGACCACGATGAAGAGGATGGCGATCAACTCGGGCAGGCCGCGCCAGCTGGTGAAGAAGGCGTCTTTCAGGCCGTAGACCACCAGCAGACCGATCACCGCGCAGGGCAGGACGGTGCCCAGATAGGTGATATAGGCGGGGGGCTCCTTCCCTTCGGGGAAGATGAGGAAGGGGAGGAAGCGGGTGACCATGGTCCCCAACACCACGGCCAGGATGGTCAGGATGCTCTGCGCGGTGGTCATTGGACGCCCTCCTTTTTCTCTGCCTGGGGCAGCTCGTTCTTTTTGCGGGTGAAGGTAAAAGTCAGGATGATGAGGGCCATGGCCGGCAGCAGGAAGCCGTCGCTGCCGAGCAGCAGCAGACAGAGCAGGGAACAGCCCACCCCCACCAGCGCCGGGCTATGGCGGAGGTTTTCCTCCCACTGGTTGATGAACATGACCACGAACAGGGCCGTCATGACGAACTCGATGCCGGTGGTGTCGAAGTGGATGAGGTACCCCAGCAGGGCGCCCAGAGTGGCGCCGGCCACCCAATAGATGTGGTTGAGCAGGGTGACGAAGAACATGAACCATCCCCGGTCCACGCCCTCCGGCGGGTTGACGGCGCAGTTGACGGTGAAGGTTTCGTCGCACATCCCGTAGATGAGGTAGAACTTTTTCCAGCCGACGTTTTTATACTTCTGCAGCATCGAGATGCCGTAGAACAGGTGCCGGGCGTTGACCATCAGGGCCAGCAGGAAGGCGTGCAGCGGGTTGAAGGCGGACAAGAGCAGGTCCGCGGTGACGAATTCCATCGAGCCCGCAAAGACGAACAGGCTGGTGAAGAGGGGATAGAGGAAGGAAAATCCCTTGCTCCGCATCAGGAAACCGTAGGACATCCCCAAAAACAAAAAGCCCACGCAGATGGGCAGTGTGTAGGGCAATGCGGCCCGGAACGCTTTTTTCTTCATGGTATGGCTTTCACTCCTGCGCAAACTTGATTTTTCACAGCGTTTTTTCTATAATGGACAAAATGTGGTCCGTGCCGGCCCGCCAGCCGGACGGCTGTTTTATTATTCTACAACCCTTCGACAGGCCCGTCAAGTCCCGGAAGGAGCCATGCTATGGAGCTTCGTATTTTACGCTATTTTCTCGCGGTGGCGCGGGAAGAAAATATCACCCGGGCTGCGGCCCTGCTGCACTTGACCCAGCCCACCCTTTCCCGCCAGCTGATGCAGCTGGAAGAGGAGCTGGGGGTCAAGTTGTTCCGCCGCAGCCAGTACAGGATCGTCCTGACCGAGGACGGGATGCTGCTGCGCCGCCGCGCCCAGGAGATCGTCGAGCTGGCCGACCGGACCGAGCAGGAGTTCCTCCACCGCAGCAGCGAGCTGTCGGGGGAGATCGCCATCGGCGCGGGGGAGACCCGGGGGATGACCTTTCTGTCGCAGCAGATCCGCAGTTTCCGGGCGATGCACCCCCAGGTGCGGTTCCGGATCTACAGCGCCAACGGCGACGACATCAAGGACCGGATAGAGAACGGCCTGCTGGATATGGGCCTTTTTGTGGAGCCGGTGGAGATCAGCCGCTACGCCTTCCTCTGCCTGACCGAAAAGGACCGCTGGGGGGTTCTGGTCCGGAAGGACTCTCCCCTGGCCGCCCTGGAAGGGGTCAGCCCTCAGGACCTGGCGGGGGTGCCTTTGCTGATGAGCAGCCGGGAGCGGGTGCAGTCGGAGCTTGAGAGCTGGTTCGGCGAATACTGGAACAGCATCGAGGTGGCCGCCACCTACAACCTTGTCCTGAACGCTGCCAACATGGTGGAAAACGGAGTGGGGGTGGCCATCGGCTTCGACCTTGGCAACATCTCGGACAACCTCCGCTTTGTCCCCATTGACCCGAAGGAGGAGAGCGGGGTGGTTCTGGCCTGGAAGAAGGACAAGTTTTTTTCCCCGGCGGCCAGCGAGTTCCAGCAGCACATGAAACGCGCCCGTGAAGAAAGCCGTCCCGCCCCGCCGGAAGAAGGTCCGGACATAATATAAATCAGCGTGGTGCTTTTGCGACACGTTAAAATAAATATGTGAAATAGGTATTTCTGTGTATGCGGAATAAGTATTAGACAGACTGCCCGCTCTGCCTCTTGCAGGAGTACGAACAGATGGGCCTGTGCGGCGCGGTCAAAAAGGTGATGGCGCCTGGCAGTACGACGACGATGACCTGGAACGGCTGAGCCTGATGATGACTCTGCATGACATCGGCTTCACGCCGGAAGAGACCGAGATCTATATGCGGCTGCTGCTGGAGGACAAGTGCGGCTGCCGCGCCTGTTTGCAGATGTTGGAGCGGAAGCGGGCCGACGCCCTGGATGAGATCCACTTCCGGGAAAAGCAGCTGGCCCGGCTGGATTACCTCCGTCATGAACTGCGCAAGGAGCAGGAAGAGGAGAAGTAAGGCGGCCGGCACGGGGGCGGCTTTTCCGGCGGGGAGGTTTACCTTTGGCGTCAAAGGTGGTACAATAGGGCAGAAAGAGTTGAGACCCTTTTTTGAAGGTGAAAGATCCGGGAGGATAACGGCATGATAAAACGACTGCAGACAAAGCACCCGCTGCTCTATTGTGTGCTGGCTGCGGCACTGTTCCTGGCGGCCATGATGCTGGGGATCAACCTCTTCACCCTGCTGCTCACCCTGGCGGGGCCGGTTTTCATGCTGCCCTTTGTGGTCGAACCCTATCTGCTGCAGATCGCACAGGAGGTCTTCGGCGGGGCGGCGGCGGTCTTTCTGCTGGCCGCCACCGGCAGCCTGGGGGAGCTGGCCCGGCGGGGACGGGGCTTTTTGGATGGGCTGCTGGTGGGGATGCTCCCCTTTGTGCTGAGCTGCTACAGCCTGACCGTCAATTTGGTCCTGATCGGCCCGCCCGAGGGGGCAGCCCTCAAAGCGCCCTGGCGGATCGCCGTCTTTTTCATCGCCATGCTGATGATCGGCGCGGCGGAAGAATTCCTCTTCCGGGGCGTCGTCGCCCGGACTCTGCTGGAGCATTTCGGTTCGAGCCACCTTGGTATCTGGAAGGCCTGCCTGCTGTCGGGGGTGGTCTTTGGGGCGGGCCATGCGGTCAACCTCCTTTCCAGCGCGCCGCTGGGGGTGCTTGTCCAGTGCTGCCTCACCGCCTCGCTGGGGATCCTCTACGCGGCGATCTACTACCGCACCGGCAATGTGTGGGTGGTGGTCTTCCTGCACACTTTGCAGGACGTCGCCGCCATGGCCGCCTCCGGCCTGTATGAGGGCGGCGCCAGCATCGGCGAGATGGTCAGCAGCTACGACGCTTCCATGCTGATCGGGATGCTGTTCTATCTGGTGCCGGCGGCCATCCTGCTGCGCGGCAAGCGCCTGCCGGAGATCGCAGCCTTCTCAGGGGTGGAACCCCGCCCCTCCGGCGACCGGGAGGACAGCCCCGGCGCCACGCTCTAAGCAAACGACACAAAAAAGAACCTGCCCGCAGGCAGTCCGAACGGACCCTGCGGGCAGGCTTTTTTGTTGGAGTTTTTTACTGATGGTCGATGGGGAGGGTGGGCAGGCCGTTCAGGTCCAGCCCGGCGGTGTGGCCCGCTGCATACTCATAGTAGCCCTGGGCGGCGATCATGGCGCCGTTGTCCCCGCAGAACTTGAGCTGCGGCAGAAAGACCTGCGCCCCCAGTTTCTGGGCCCCGTCGTTGACCAGCTGGCGCAGCCGGCCGTTGGCGGCCACCCCGCCCGCCAGGCAGACCTGCTTTGCGCCGGTGTCGGCGGCGGCGGCGAGGAGCTTT
>CAZEIG010000008.1:10171-23424 GCA_964511805.1 uncultured Faecalibacterium sp. | reverse complement strand
GTTTCGCTTAAAATTTTCTCTCATCACCTACTTGACTTCATACCATTGGACTTTGTAGGTATCGCATTTGCCCTTATGATACCACGGCGGGGCCAAAGCTGCAAGGCTCAGCCCGCCGGGCTGCCACCAAGCTGACTGATCAGGCAGACCAGCGCGGTGGATAACCCCACAGATCGGCAAAAACAGGACGTTCACCATCAGGTACTGCCCCAGCAGACGGCGTGCGCCTGCGGCGGCAAGGGGGTCCCGGCGGCTAAATGCGGCCCTTTGGAGCCGCCCGCTGACCCCCAGGGCCGACGCCCCAAACAAGCACAGGCAGGTCACCGCCGCCGCAGTGGGAAGGCCCGAAAGCAGCAGCCCTGCCGCCGCGCTTTTCCAGCCCGCATACAAAAAGAGCTGTAAACCGATTATCCCGACCCCCAGCCCAAAGAGCATGGCAAAGAGATAGATCATCACCGGGCCGAAAGCCGACAAGCCCAACAGTAGCAGGACCGTCGCCCCGCCTGCCACCGTCAGGTATTCGGAGCCGAACAGCTCCCATACCGCTCCCGGCTCGTCCAGTACAAAGAGGCTCGACCAGTGCCCTAGATAGGCGGACAGCGTTTCCAGCTCGCTGGCCTGGCAGAGGGATAAAAAGACGCCGGACAGCAGGCTCCCGAAGAGGTAGGCGCATGCCAGGGCGGCGCATTCCCGGGTGAGGCGGCCGCCCCGGGCGCGGGGGACGGCTGCTGGGGCAGACTGTCTGCCCCAGTCAGCGGTGTGCTTTTCCGGTGCGGCCGGGCCGGGCGACGCACGTTGATCTGGGCGGACGCCGACGGTTTCCGTCCGTGGCGGCCGCGGCGGAAGACGGAACGGGAATGACTTTTTTGGTTGGTTCCTGATAGACCCACATAAGAACTTGTCCCTCCTGACCGGGCCGGCAGATACCGGCCCTTTTCTTTTCTGTGTGAACTTTCTCAACGGCGGCGCTTCTTCCCGGCAAGCAGGAGGCCGAAGCTCCCCCCTTGCCGCGCCGGACAGGACCATCAGACCCAGGCACACCAGCTGGGCGCCGTCCAGGATGCCGCCACTCAGGTACTGGGCGGCCAGCAGGCCCACCGCATAGACCAGCCCCAGCAGCCCGCCCCATATGAGCCCACGGCTCTTTTGCAGCAGCGCCAGGAGCCACCCGCCCAGCAGGCAGCCAGCGCAGACGGCGGCCGTCGCAAACGGCCAGGCCGGTGCCGGGCCCATCCCGCGCGAGACCATGACCGACGCCAGGGCGACCCCGCAGCCTGCAACCGCGGCAAGCCCCGACGCCAGAGCGGCCAGAAAATGTATAAGTGCAGACAGACGTATGGTATTTGCAGACATAAAAACGCGCCTCCCTTCACTATTTCTATGCAGGAAGGCGCGTCATATATGCAATGGTCTGGCGGGTTACTTTTTGGAATTGGCGGGCTTCGAAGCACTCGAAGAGGATGCAGCGCTGTTGTCCATGTTCAGCTTCTCGACCGAGCCGATGGCCGTCTTGGTGAAGCGGATCTTGACACGGTCGCTGCCGGTCTCGAGGACGAAGGTGTCGTCCTTGATGGCGACCACCCGGCCGATGACGCCGCCGATGGTGGTGACCTGGTCACCGATCTCCAAGCCGGATCGCATCTCGGCGTCCTTCTTCTCCTGCTTCTTCTGGGGACGGTAGATCATGAAATACAGCAGAAGGACCATCAAACCGATGGTAAAGAATAAGCTGACATAGCTTTCGGTCATTACAAACTTCTCCTCTCAAATTCGTACTACGGCTATTATACCGGTTTATTTTGCCGGATGCAAGCCCAAATGCGCAAATCGTGCAAAAAGCTGGTCAGATCCGGGTGTCCAGCACCTTGACGTACCTGTCGTGGAAGCTGGTAAAGGTCCCGGCATCCAGCTCGTCCCGGATCCGCTCCATCAGGTGGTTGTAGAACCAGAGATTGTGCATGACGGCCAGCCGCATCCCCAGCAGCTCCTCCGCCTTGAAGAGGTGGCGGATATAGGCGCGGGAATAGCTGCGGCAGGCCGGGCAGCCGCAGGCCGGATCGATGGGGCGCTCGTCCCGCTCATACTTGGCGTTCTTGATGTTGATGATCCCGCCCCAAGTGTTCAGGTGGCCGTGGCGGGCGTTCCGGCTGGGCATGACACAGTCGAAGAGGTCGACGCCGCGGGCCACCGCCTCGATGATGTTGCCCGGGGTTCCCACCCCCATCAGGTAGCGGATCTTGTTCTTGGGCATATGAGGCTCCACTTGGCTGATGATGTCGTACATCACCTCTGCCGGTTCGCCGACGGCCAGGCCGCCGATGGCGTAGCCGTCCAGGTCCATCTCGGCGATCTGCTTCATGTGCTCCACCCGCAGATCCGGGAAGGTGCAGCCCTGGTTGATCCCGAACAGGAGCTGGTCGGGGTTGACCGCCCTCCCCTCCCGCTTGAGGCGGGCCATCTCGACCTTGCAGCGGGCCAGCCAACGGACCGTCCGGTCACAGCTCGCCTTGGAATAGGTATGCTGGGCGGGGTTTTCGACGCATTCGTCAAAGGCCATGGCGATAGTGGAGCCGAGGTTGGCCTGGATCTGGATGCTCTCCTCGGGGCCCATGAAGATCCGGTGGCCGTCCAGGTGGGAGGCAAAGGTCACCCCCTCCTCGGTGATCTTCCGCAGTTTGGCCAAGCTGAACACCTGGAACCCGCCGCTGTCGGTCAGGATGGGGCCGTTCCACCGGGTGAAGCAGTGGAGGCCGCCCATCTCTGCCACCAGTTTGTCCCCTGGGCGGAGGTGGAGGTGGTAGGTGTTGCAGAGCATGACCTGGGCGCCGATCTGTTCCAGGTCATGGGCCGACAGGCCGCCTTTGATGGCGCCGGCGGTGGCCACGTTCTGGAAGGCAGGCGTCTGGACCGTGCCGTGTACGGTGCGAAACACGCCCCGGCGGGCGGCGTGCTCTTGCTTGAAGAGGCGGAAGGTGGTAAGTGAAGCCATCTGGACAAATCCTTTCTATGGCGCGGAGAACAGCCGCGCGTCTATGCAGGCAGTGCTGCGTATGGTAGATACTGCCATATTATACCCGCTGCGGCCGGAATTTGCAACAGTTCACAGGCATTGAAACTCCATTGTTTCCTGGTTGGCCGGTCAATACACACTTGAGAAGGCTGCCTCCTTATGCTACAATCATCATAACAAGTTCGGGTAACTCGAAGTCAAGGCCTTTTTCGGGAAATGCGGGATTTTTTATGAGCTATACGCTGCAGTAATTTGCCGGTATGTTCCATACAACGGAACATACCATACGCTATTACACCGGCATCGGCCTTTTGCCATGCCGGCGCGACCGGACACAAACCCCCGGGTTTTTGATGAGGAATCCGTGAACTGGATGCAGGGGAACGGTTTTATATGCGCATATACATGGAATTCAGGAGGTAAAACCATGACCGCAAAAGAAAAGATGCACAGCGGGGACCTCTATTCCCCTGGCGACCCCGAGATCATGACCGAGCAGACGGCCTGCCTTGACAGGCTGCACGACTTCAACCAGACCCGCCCTACCGAGATGGACAAGCGGACTGCCCTGCTGCAGGAGATGTTCGCCGCCTTCGGCCCGGGGTGCTACATTGAGCCGCCCCTCCACTCCAATTTCGGGGGCAAACACGTCCACTTCGGCAAGAACGTCTATGCCAACTTCAACCTGACCCTGGTGGATGACACCCACATCTATGTCGGCGATTACACCATGCTGGGGCCCAACGTGGTCCTTGCCACGGCGGGCCACCCCATCCTGCCCACTCTCCGCCAGCAGGGCTACCAGTACAACGCCCCCATCCACATCGGGAAGAACTGCTGGCTGGGCGCAGGAGTCATCGTCCTGCCCGGCGTCACCATCGGGGATAACACGGTGGTGGGCGCCGGCAGCGTCGTCACCAAAGAACTGCCCGCCAATGTGGTGGCGGTTGGCAACCCCTGCCATGTCCTGCGGGAGATCGGCCCCCAGGACGTGGAGACCTACTTCAAAGGCCGGCGGATCGACCCCGAGCTGCTGGAAGAAAGCTAAACCCAATAAAAAAGGCCGTCCGCGGCGCTGGTCCGGCGCACAGATGGCCCTTTTGTTTGTGTCGTTTTTCGGACCGTCCCTCAGTCCAGCCGCTGGACTTCCACCGTGGCGATGCCGGACTGGCCCGGCTGGCCCGTCACAAGGTCCTGTGGGGCGGGCACCAGCAGCATGAAGCCGTCTTTGCCATACCGCTTTCCGTAGCCGCGGGCGTACGCCTCGTCCACCGAGGCGTGCTGCACCTGCCCCACCACCATGGCAGTGATCCCGGCGCCGCTCAGATCCTGCAGTTCCTTCAGGGTACACTCCAAGGTGAGAAATGCCTCTCCGATGACCGGCGCATGGATGGTCCGGGCCTGCTCGAGGGTGAAGCCCCCGGCGGCGAATTCGTCGGTCTCCGCCCCGTTCTGGCGGATGGTCTCCACCAGTTGATCGTAGCAGTCGATGGGCAGAAAGTTGATGGCAAAACAGCCCTCACGCCGGATGTTGGCGTAGGTGTGGGTGTGCTGGTAGAGGTTGCCCATGACCGCAAAGAAAGCGGTCTTGTCCCCGTGGAAGCAGCTCCACCCGTGAAAGCAGACGTTGGGCTGGTCGTTCTCTTTCCAGGTCGTCACCGCAAACAGAACGTTGGGGATGCCGGCCGTCACTTCAAAGTGGGAGAACAGTTCAAACTCCTCCGGATAGTCGGGCTTGAAATAGCCCGGGAAATCTTTCGATATTTCGATTTTCATTGTTTTGCAAGCTCCAGCATCTCCCGGGCGTTGGCACGGGCAAGGTCGGTGACCTGGTCCCCTGAGATCAGGCGGGCCAGGGCGTCCACGCGGCCCTCGGCGTCGAGGGGGATGACCTGGGTGTAGGCACGGTCCCCTTCCACACGCTTCCGGATCAGCATATGGCAGTCGGCCATGGCGGCGATCTGGGCTGTGTGGGTGATGCAGAGGATCTGATGGCCCCGGGCGCTCTGGCGCAGCACCCGGCCGATCTTCCCGGCGGCCTTGCCCGACACGCCGCTGTCGATCTCGTCATAGATGACGGTGGGGACGGCATCCCGGTCGGCCAGGGCATTCTTGATGGCCAGGGTAATCCGGCTCAGCTCGCCGCCCGAGGCGATCTTGGCTAGAGGCTTGGGAGGCTCGCCGGGGTTGGTAGCGATGTAGAACTCAATGCTGTCCTGTCCGTGGCTGGCCAGCGGGCCCCGGCTGTGGCGGAGGCTCATACGGACGCCCGGCATATTCAAGAAGTCGAGGGTGTCCGAGATGCGGCGGTTTAGCTCCTCGAAGGCCTTGAGGCGGGTCTGGGTCAGGGCCTCGGCCGCCTCCCGGGCCAGGCCGTAAAGGCGTATTTTTTCGGCCTGCAGCCGGTCGTGGTGCTCCTGGGAGAACTGGATCCGCTCCAGCTCCTCCCGCGCCTTCTCCCCGAAGGCCAGGACATCCTCGACGGTATCGCCGTATTTTCGCTTGAGTTTATAGATGAGGTCCAGCCGCTGCTCGATCTCGTCCAGCTCGCCGTCGTTGGTCTCGTAATCCTCCAGGCGGGAGACCAGCTCGGCCGAGATGTCCTTGGCCGTGTAATAGAGGTCCAGCAACTGGCCGGCGCTCTCGGAGAGGCCGCCGTCCAGCTGGGCCGCGGCGTCAACGGCGTTGGAGGCCTCTCCCAGCAGGTCGACGCCGCCCATCGCCTCGTCCCCGCCCGACAGGGCCGCGTGGGCCCGGGCGATCCGTTCCCGGATGGTGGAGGCGTTGGCCAGCACTTTCCGGCGGCTCTCGAGGCTTTCCTCCTCGCCGGCGGTCAGGGCGGCCGCGTCGATCTCGTCCACCTGGTACTGGAGCAGGTCGGTCTTTCGGCGCTTTTCCTCCTCGTCGGTGACAAGGCTGTCCAGTTCCCGCTTGACCCGGATCAGCTCCTTGTAAATTTTGTAGTAGTTCTGGTATACGTCGCGGTTCTGGGCGTAGTCGTCCAGGATGCTCTCGTGGTGGGCCGAGTTGAGCAGCCCTACCGAGTCGTGCTGGCCGTTGATGTTGATCAAACCGCCGCACAGTTCCCGCAGGACGGCGGTGGTGGCGGGCATCCCGTTGATCCGGCAGCTGCTCTTTCCCTCGGCCGTAATCTCCCGGCTGAGCAGAAGCTCGTCGCTCCGCTCGTAGCCGGCTTTTTCCAGGCTGTCCTGGACAGCGGCGGGTACCTGCTCAAAGGCGGCGCGGATGACCGCCTTTGAGGCCCCCGCCCGGACCAGCTCCCGGGAGGTGCGGTTGCCCAGGATTGCGTTGATCGAGTCGATCAGGATCGATTTGCCCGCGCCGGTCTCGCCGGTCAGGACGTTCAGTCCCTTTTCAAAATGCACCGTGGCCTTCTGGATGACGGCCACATTTTCGATTTGCAGGCTGCTCAGCATTTCAAAGCCTCTTCTTGCCAGGGGCACAGTCGCCCTTTCATGGTTTTTACTTGTGCAGGATATACCGCTTCAGTTCAGCGCAGATGTTTTTGGCATGGCGCTCCGACCGGGCCACCACCAGGAAGGTGTCGTCCCCCGAGAGGGAGCCCAGCACGTTCTGCCACATCATCAAGTCGAACACCTGGCAGGCTGCGTTGGCCATGCCGGGGTAGCACTTAACTAGCACGATATGGCCGGCGCTGTCCACGCTCAGGACCGACTCCCGGAAAATGGTCTCAAAGCGGTCCTGGATCTTGGGGTCATACTTGTCGTTGTGGCTGGAGACATAACGGTACCCCTCTTCGGTCGCGGCCTTGACCAGGCACAGCTCCCGTATATCCCGGGAAATCGTCGCCTGGGTCACGTCATAGCCCTCCTGGTTCAAATAGTCCAGCAGTTCCTCCTGGCGGCTGATGGGGTGCTCCCGGATCAGCCGGAGGATGGCCTGCAGCCGGTCGGTCCTGCTCTTGCTCTCTTCCTGCGTTTTGCGGCTCATGGCGGCCTCCTTTTCAACGATGTCCAAAGCAGGGCGGCTCAGCGCCTGCTTCTCAGTTTTTGATCGATGGCCTGGAACTGGTCTGCCCGGCCGAAGGTAATCAGCTGGACGTTCTGGTCGGACAGCCGGACGACGGCCGTCGCGCCGGCCCGCAGTGGATACCCGCTGTCGCCGTCGCAGCTGACAAATACCTCATCGTCTGCCACCTGCCCCACGCAGATGTTGAGCTTCCGCTCCTGGGCAAAGACCATGGCCGGGGTGGCCAGGCTGTGAGGGCAGATGGGGGTGACCACGATCCCCTTGGTCTGGGAGTCCAGGATCGGCCCCCCTGCCGCCAACGAGTAGGCGGTGGAGCCGGTGGGGGTGGCCACAATAACCCCGTCCCCCCGGAAGTGCTCCACCAAAATGTCATCGCAGTAGACGCTGAAATCAATGGCCTGCTGCAGACGGCCCTTGGTGACCACCACGTCGTTGAGGGCATGGCCTTCCCAGCCGTCGTCTCCCAGCACCCGCACATAGAGCAGCATCCGGTTGTCCAGGCTGTACTGTCCGCGGGCCACGGCGCTGAGCTTGGTCTCCAGCTCGCTGACCTCGCAGGTGGCCAGGAAACCGCAGCGCCCCAGGTTGATGCCAAGGATGGGTTTGTGGTAGGCCAATGTCAGGTTGGCCACATGGAGGATGGTGCCGTCGCCGCCGATGGTCAGGATGACGTCGGTCTGCTCCATGCAGTCCTCAAAGGGCAGATACTGCACCCCCGCGATGTTGCAGCCCTGCCGCTGATCCTCCGACATCAGGACCACCGCGCCATGAGTCAGCAGAATCTGGGCGGCCCGCAGGGCTACTTCGCCTGCCGAGCTCTTGCCCGGGTTGGGAGAAATGTAAACCGTCATACCATGCACCTCCTGTTCGGATGCCGCTTTGGGATGTTTTTGTGTGAGGGCTGCCCTGCGCGGTCAGCGGTCCAGGGCCTGGTGGCTGGCTGCCACCACGGCCGCCGCGGCCGCTTCGTCCAGCGCGCAGGGGGCCGCGCTCTTTTCAACAAACATCAAATACTCGATGTTCCCTTCCGGGCCCTTGACCGGGCTGAAGTCCAGCCCGCGCACCGCAAAGCCGTTGGCCGCAGCGTAGCCCATGGCGTTGAGCAGGACTTCCTTATGGGTGGCGGGGTCCCGCACCACGCCGTTCTTTCCGACCTTCCCCCGGCCGGCCTCGAACTGGGGCTTGACCAGGCAGACGCCCACAGCGTCGGGGACGGTCACCGCCTGGGCCACCGGGAAGATATGGTGGAGCGAGATGAAGGAGACATCGACGCTGAAGAATTCGACCGGCTCGGCCAGTTGGTCAGGGGTGACGTTACGGATGTTGGTCCGCTCCATGTTGACCACCCGGGGGTTGGTCCGCAGACTCCAGGCGAGCTGGCCGTACCCCACGTCCACGGCATAGACCTTGGCGGCACCGTTTTGCAACATGCAGTCGGTGAAGCCGCCGGTGGAGGCGCCGATGTCCATACAGACCTTTCCCTTCGGGCTGAGGGGAAAGACCTGCATCGCCTTTTCGAGCTTGAGGCCGCCCCGGCTGACGTAGCCGATGTCGTGGCCCCGTACCTCTACGACGGCGTCCTCCTTGACCATGTCGCCCGCCTTGTCGGCCTTCTGCCCATTCACAAAGACGACGCCGGCCATAATCATGGCCTTGGCCCGCTCACGGCTCTGGATCAGGCCGTGCTGCACCAGATATTGATCCAATCGAACCTTCATGGAATCTGCTCCTTTTTCTCTGCTAGTGCCTCCTGCACCGCCTGCGCGAGGTGCGCGGCGTCCAGCCCGAGGATCTCTTTCAGCTGGGGGACGGTGGCATGGGTCAGTTTGGTGTTGTCCACGCCGCGGTGGAGGAAGTTTCCCTTCCAGCCGCGCTCGCTCAGCAGGGCCGCAAGTTGCTCGCCAATACCGCCCCTGGTCACACACTCTTCCGCGAACAACACGACGTCAAAACATTCGATGTCGCGAAGAAAATCTTCCGTAAAGGGAAATATCTTTACAAGTTTACAGGTAGCGCAGGACACCCCTGCGGCCTCCAGCAGGCGGCCTGCCGCCAGGATATCTTCCATCTCGCTGCCATAGCTCACCAGGACGGTCCCAGCGCCGGGCTGGCCGGTCAGAAAATCGTAATCCCGGCCGGTGCAGCCATAGCGAGCCAGCTCCTCCGATTCCCCGCCGCGGGGGTAGCGGATGGCCTGCGGCCCCGCGAAGGCAGGGGTCAGCAGCTGCACCAGCCAGTACCGCAGTTCAGCATAGTTGGAGGGCGAATAGGTAGGGATCCCCACCTGGCTCAGAAAGGCCGGGTCGTAGACGCCCTGATGGGTCTCGCCGTCGGCAGGGACCAACCCGGCGCGGTCGATGGCAAAGATGACCTTGACCCGCAGCAGGCTGACGTCGTGAATGATCTGGTCGTAGGCCCGCTGGAGAAAGGTGGAGTAGATCGCCGCCACTGGCACCATCCCCTGGCTGGCCAGGCCGGCCGCAAAGGTGATGGTATGCTGTTCGGCCATCCCGACATCAAAAAAGCGGGCGGGATAGGCCTTTGCAAAGAACTGCAGTCCAGTGCCATACTTCATGGCCGCTGTGATGGCGCAGATCCGGGCGTTTGCCGCGCCGGCCTCACAGAGCGCCTCGCCAAAGACGTTGGAGAAAGAGGCGGGCGCAGAGACTTCGGGGCCGGGGACGTAGTGGAGATGAGAGACAGGCACCCCGTGGTACTCTCCCGGGTTTTCTTCGGCCGGGGGGTAGCCCTTTCCCTTGGTGGTGACCACATGGAGGAAAAGCGGCCCGGAACGGACCGAGATGTTCCGCAGCGTCTGTTCCAGCTCCGGCTCCTGATGGCCGTCCAACGGGCCGAGGTACTGGAAGCCCATGTCCTCGAACATGGTGGAATCGTACATGGTCCGGCGGATGATGGCCTTGGCCCGGCTGAGGAACGCCTGGAATGGTGTGCCCACCAGGGGGATCTCCCGCAGGACGTCGCTGAGGTGGCGGTTCATCCGGAAATACTCGGGGCTGGCCCGCAGATGGGTCAGGTAGCGGGTCATGGCGCCCACATTTTTGGAGATGGACATCTTGTTGTCGTTCAGGATGACCATCAGGTTGTTGAGGGATGCGATGTTGTTCATCCCCTCGTAGACCATCCCGCCGGTGAAAGCGCCGTCCCCGATGATGGCCACCACCCAGCCGGACTCGCCCCGGAGCTTTTTGGCCCAGGCCATCCCGATGGCCAGCGATAGGGCGGTGTTGCCGTGGCCGGCCACAAAGGCGTCGTGTTCGCTCTCCCGCGGGTTGGGAAAGCCGGAGATGCCGTCCAGCTGGCGCAGGCGGGCAAAGCCGTCCTTCCGGCCGGTCAGCAGCTTATGGGTATAGCACTGATGCCCCACGTCAAAGACGATCTTATCCTGGGGCGAAGTGAGGACGCGGTGGAGCGCCACGGTCAGCTCGACTGTGCCCAGGTTGGAGGCCAGATGACCGCCGGTGCGCAGGACACTGTCCACAAGGAAGCTGCGTATCTCACCACACAGCTGGATGACCTGCGCCTCGCTCAGTTTTTTGAGGTCCTCGGGACCTGCGATACCGTCCAGCAGAGGCGTATCCATGTTCTATGTCACCTTACTTCACGTTTCAAGATTCATGCGGCGGCAGCCAGCGGGTACAAAAAGCCCACCGCGGCGCCCACGATCATCCCTGCATAGACCTGCAGGGGGGTGTGGCCGACCATTTCCTTCAGCCGCATGTTCTGCAGGAAGGGGGAGCGGCCCTCGCTCTCTTCCAGCCACATCTCGATGATGTTGTTCAGGACCTTGGCCTGCTCGCCGGTCTCGTGGCGGACGCCCATAGCGTCGTGCATGGTGATGATTGCGACCACGCAGGCAACGGCAAACAGGGAGGAGTGGACCCCCTCGATCCGGCCGGTGGAGACTACCATCGCGCAGACGGTGGCGCTGTGGGCACTGGGCATACCGCCGTCGCCCCACATCCGGTCCAGCTGCAGCTTGCCCATCAAGAGCGAGCTGATGGTCGTCTTGATCAGTTGCGCCGTCAGCCAGCCCAGGATCGAAACGGTCAGGATCTCATTCCATCCCAAAATACTCTGAAAAAATTCCATCATCCTTTTCCCTTCTTTCCATCCATCTGTTCCCCTGCCGGCGGCTCAGCTGTGCCGCTCCAGCATGGCGGCCGCCAGCTGTTCCAGAAAGGCGGCCCTTTCGCCGAAGGCCGTATGTACGGCCTCGCAGGTATCCTGGTTGATCTGCTGCGCCAGGGTCATGGCGCCGTCCGGGCCGTACAGGGTGACAAAGGTGGTCTTTCCGTTGGCTTTGTCGCTGCCGGCCGGCTTGCCCAGCTCTTCGGTGGTGGCAGTGGCGTCCAGGATGTCGTCGATGATCTGGAAGACCATCCCCAGCCCGTAGGCGTACTGTTCCAGCGCTTCCTGCTGGGCCGCGTCCGCGCCGGCAGCCGCGCCACCCATCTGGACGGCCGCATTGATCAGCGCGCCGGTCTTGTTCCGGTGGATCTGCAGCAGCTGGTTCTCGGTGGGGTCCAGGACCTCGTATTTCAGGTCCAGCTCCTGGCCGTAGACCATCCCGGTGCTGCCGGCGCCCCGGCTCAGGACCTGGGCCGCCCGCAGGCAGACCTCAGGGGATGCCGGGGCGTTGGCCACCGCTTCAAAGGCTTCGGTCAGCAGTACGTCCCCTGCCAGCAGGGCCGTCGACTCCCCGAACGCCTTGTGGCAGGAGGGGCGGCCACGGCGCAGATCGTCGTTGTCCATACAGGGCAGGTCGTCGTGGATGAGGGAGTAGCAGTGGAGCATCTCCACCGCGGCGGCAAACTGTTCCGCCGCGGCATCGTCGCCCCCCAGCATATCGCAGACGCTGAGCACCAGGACGGCCCGCACCCGCTTGCCGCCCCCCATCAGACTGTACCGGGCGGCCTGGCAGACCTGTGATTCGGCCGGCAGCCAGCGCCGGCAGGCATTCTCAAGGGCCCGCTTGGCCCGCGCCAGGTAGGCATCGTACTGCTGTTGGTAATTCATTCCTGCTCCTCCACGTCCGGGGCGTCCTGGCCCCCTTTTGCAGCGGCCAGACGGCCGTCGATCTCATCCATCTGCAGGGACACCTTGTCCAGGGTCCTGCTGCAATATTCCACAAGGCTGGCCGCCTCGGCATACAGCTTAACCGAGTCGGCCAGCGAAGTCTCTTCGCTCTGCATCCTGGCAAGGATGTCCTCCAGGCGGGTCATACCCTCTTCAAAGGTCTTGGGTGCTTTCATCGGTCTCCTCCACTGTGGTGACAAGGCATATTGCACGGCGGTGCGCGGCGATCAGCCGGATCTCTTCCCCTGCCGTCAGGCTGTCGGCCTGGCGGACCTCCCCCCTGGGGCCGGCCACCATGGCGTAGCCGCGGGCCAAGACCTGGTAGGGGTTGAGGGAAGCTGTCAGCGCTGCCGCATGGGCAAACTGACGTTTTTTGTCGGTCCAGCACGCACGGCTGCCGGTGCGCAGCGCCTCGCAGAGGGCCGCAAAGCTGTCCTTTCCTGTCCGCAGTTTCTGCCGCGGCAGGCCGCCCGCCAGTGCCTCTTCACACGCTTTGCAGCTATTATAGCATATTTCCAGCCGGTTTTGCATCATTTCATGCATGTTTTCCTGTATTTCTTCCAGCTGCCGCCGCACGGCCGCCCTGTCCGGGACGGCCAGCTCGGCCGCGGCCGAAGGGGTGGGGGCCCGATGGTCGGCCACAAAATCCAGGAGGGTATAGTCGAGCTCGTGCCCGATGGCGCTGATGAGGGGCGTCTTGCAGCGGAAGGCTGCCCGGGCGATCGACTCGGCGTTGAAGACCCAGAGGTCCTCCCGGCTGCCGCCGCCCCGCGCCACGATGATCTCGTCGACGCCGGCTCGGTCCAGCCTGCCGATGGCTGCGGCGATCTCCCCGGCGGCTTCGAAGCCCTGGACGCTGACCGGGCAGAGCACCAGTCGGACCGCAGGCCAGCGCCGGCCGATCACGTTCCGGATGTCCTGCAATGCTGCGCCGGTCCGGCTGGTCACCAGGCCGATCCGCTCAGGGAAAACAGGCAGGGGCTTTTTGTGTTCGGGTGCAAAGAGGCCCTCGGCCTCCAGTTTGGCCTTGAGCTGTTCAAGGGCGAGCTGGGCCTCCCCGATCCCGTCCGGGAACATGGCGTTGACATAGACCTGGAAGGCCCCGTCCCGCTCATAGAGGGTGGCCCGGCAGCGG
>CAZEIG010000008.1:0-10161 GCA_964511805.1 uncultured Faecalibacterium sp. | reverse complement strand
CATTCCCTCCTGGGGCCGGAAGGCCAGCTGCTGGGCGTCCGAGCGGAACATCACCGCCTTGACGCTGCACTGGCTGTCCCGCAGGGAAAAGTAACAGTGGCCGCTCTTGGCGTTCCGGACAAAATTGGCGACCTCGCCCCGCAGGGCGATGTCATACAGCAGGTCGCTGCCGTCCAGCAGCGCCTTGACATAGCGGTTCAGGGCGGTAACGGTGATCACTTCAGCCATAAGCCAGCCTCCTGTGCGGCAAGGATGGATACCCCAATGGCGTTGTCGCTGGCGTACTGGGCCGGCACAAAATAGACGCCGGGCAGCCGCCGCTCCACCCAGTCCCGGATGATCTCGCTGCTCATGACGCCGCCGGCGCAGACCACCGGCAGCCCCGGCCAGCGCTCCAGCGCGGCCTTTGTCATCTTAACAACAGTGTCGGCGATGCAGAGCAGGCAGTATTTGCAGACATAGGCGCTGCTTTTGCCCTGGGCCAGCAGGGCAGCGCACTGGTTTTCCAGCCCGGACAGGCTGCAGTCCATCCCACGGACCGACGACTTCGGCCGGATGGGTTCGCTGCATTCTGCCGCAAGGCGGGACACCTCGGTCCCCGCCGGGAAGGGAAAGCCCAGTTTGACCCCCAGCCGGTCCACTGCCTGGCCTGCGTAGAGGTCACTGCTCGAGCCCAGCGGCTCAATCCGGCGAACGCCGTCGCAGAGCAGCAGGTCGGTTGTCCCCCCTGAGATGTGGAACAGCAGGACCTGCCGGTGGAACAGCTCCTCCCCTTTTGCGGCAAAGAGGGCCGCCACCGCGTGGCCCTGCTGGTGGGTGGTGCGGACCAGGGGCACCCCGCGCCCCAGCGCGAAAGCCTGCCCCGCGCTGACCCCCGCCAGGAAGCAGGGCATATAGCTGCCCTCCACCGGGCGGGGCCGGACCGAGACGCCCACCGCGCTGACCCTGGTCAGGTCGAACGCCCCGCCCAGTTCGGCCAGCATCTCGGGCAGGGCGGCGGTGTGGTGGAAGAGGGCGTCGCTCTGGCGCAGGCCGAGCTGACCCTCCTTCACCGGCAGAAAGCGCTTCTTTGCGCAAACGACCTCCCCGGCTGTGTCGAAAACAGCCAGAGAGGTCGCATAGTTGCTGGTGTCGATGCCCAGTGTATAGCTCACTGCGCGTTCTCCTCCTGTGCGGCGTCCGTCAGGTCGGACTCACGCGCAACGCTGCCCAACAGGCCGTTGACGAACTGATAATCCTCTTCTGCGCCGTATTTTTTGACGATCTCGACCGCCTCGTTGATGGCGACGCTAGGCTTGCGCTCTGCGCCGTAGAACATCTCGGCGACGGCCAGCCGCAGCACCGTGATGGTCACCCGGGGGATCCGCTCCATCGTCCAACCACGCAGGTGGGCGCGGATCTGGTCGTCCACCTCGGCAGAGTGGTCGTAGTAGGTGCGCAGGAGATAGGCGCCAAAGTCGTCCACCGGATGCTCCTCGTCGTTCTGACGGTTGTCATCCAGCGCTTCCTCCAGGGGCTGTTCCCCAAAGGTCTGGGCAAAGGCCAGCAGGAAGGCGTTCTCCCGGGACTGGCGGCGGGGCATTTGATATTCCATAGTATTCCTCTCACAACAATCAAAGCTCTCTGCGGGACGCATCCCGCAGAGAGACGGTGTATTCTGATTCGGTTTTGCTGGATTTGGCGGGGCGGCTCATTCGGCGGCCGGGGCCTCTTCGGCAAGGCCGGCGATGACCAGATTGACCCGGCTGACGGTGACACGGGTCATGTTCTGAACGGCATTCTTGACGTTTTTCTGCACCTTCTCGGCCATGACCGGCACACAGGTGCCGAACTTGACGATCAGGTTCAGAGTGATGTCCGCAGTACCTTCCCGCATTTCCACCGTGACCGGCGACTGGACATTGATGATCTCCAGCAGCTCTTTGGCTTTTTTGCTCTGCTGCCTGCCGCAGGAGATGTCGGCCACCCCTTCGATCTCAAGCGCAGCGCAGCGCGCGATCTTTGCAATGACCTCGGTGGAGATCTGAAGGCTCCCGCCCATAAGATCCATGTTCTGCATATCCATTCTACGGTCCTCCGTTCATTCCGGCACGTCTGGATGCCGCTGCTTTTTTATTGTAAAACTATTATACCATCCTTTTTGAATTTTCACAACACCTTTTGCCCCACTTTACTTCACTTCCACCACAGTGATATTCTGAGCAGTTACATTGCTTTTACTCATCACGATGTCCCGGATCTGGGCGACCTGGGAGGCGGTCAGCGCGTCGCCCGAGGTCATGACGGTCAGGTCCGCCCGCCCCGATTGCAGAAAACAGAGGCAGTCGGCAAAGCCCTTGGCCTTGATGAGGGTCTCGATCTCGTTTTCGGCGTTGATGTCCTCCAGACTGGCGGTCAGCTGGGCGGTGTACTCCGCCTTCTCACTGTCGGAGAGGGAGGCGTTCTTCAGGGTCTTCTGGATGGTGTCCAGGGCCTCGTCGTGGGCCTTTTCCCGGTTGAGGCGGGCCTCGTCGAAAAACTGGCTGCCGGTGTCGTTGGCGACGCTGACCAGCTGGGCCTCGCCGTAGTTTTTGTTGGCGGCAGAAGCCGCCTCCGCCTCGGTCGGCAGCGCGTCGGTGATCTCGCCCGAGGCGGAAACCGTGGCCGACCCAGCGGTCTCGAGGGAGACGGTGTCTAGGTCGGTCCTGGCGTACTGCCAGTTCAGGTAGCAGGCCACCGCCAATGCGGCGGCCAAGGTCACGGCAGTGGCACGGCGGGTATTTTTGGCGATGTTTCTCATAAGTCAGTTCCTCCCTCAGGTTTGATCCATACAAATAACCGCTACCGGCTTCGCTGTTCCACACAGATCCGGTTGGCCGGCACGTCCAGCAGGGCCGAGACCAGCGCGGTGATCCGCGCCTCTACCCGGACGTCCCCGCCCCCGTCGCAGACAACCGCCACCCCACAGACGGTGGGCAGGTAGACGGTCTCTTCCAGGGCGCTGCCGTCCTCCAACAGGACGTGGGTTTGCCGGTCTTCGTTCTGGCCGGTCTGGGTGTCCAGGGCATAGACCCGCTCTTCCCCGTTCTCGAGAGTGATCATGACCGACGTCTCCCCCGCCCCTTCGATCTGGCTGATCAGGCCGGCCAGCCGCTCTTCCAGCTGGGCCTGGTAAATCCCGGCAGCAGAGGCAGCGGATGCCGCGCCCTGCTCTGCGGCACTGTCTGCCGCCGCGGGCCAGAGCTCGCTGATCAGGATCAGCAACATGGCCGCGACCCCCAGCAGGGCCGCCAGCGAAGCCGCCCGGGGTTTTGACCTTTCCCTGCCGCCCTGCAGCCAGGCGGCCAGGCGTTCCTGCAGGGACATCCTATCACCCTCCTTCCGCATCCTCTGTCAGCAGGACGGCGTCCTCCCCGACGGCCAGTTCCTCACAGAGCAGCCGCTGCACCGCGGTGCACTCTGCCTCCGAGACGCCGCCGGGCAGTGTCGCACGGACCTGAGCGGCCCGGACGCTACCGTCCTCTTCTTCCAAAGTCACTTCGACCTTGACCGCAAGGCCGGTGCATTCCGCCAGCGCCGCTTCGAGACGGGCGGCAAGCTCCTGCCCGGCCTGCCGCAGGACTGCTTCGCCGGTGGTGCTGAAGCTGGCCGCCGAGACGTCGGGGATCTCGATAGACAAAGCCTCGGTCCGGATGCCGGGCAGGGCATGAAAAAGGGCTACTAGAATATATAGCCCCGCCGCGGCTTTTATGCACTGCCTGCCCCGGACATCCCCCCAGCAGCTGCCCCACCAGCTCGGCGCAGATGCAGGCCGAGCAGAAGACCGCCACCGACAATTTGAACTGCTGCATCTCTCGTCCGCCTCCCATCGCAAACAACAGAGCCGTGCCCAGCACCGCGATCCCAAAAAAGAGGGCGGTCGCGGCCGCCAGTCCCTGCACCGCTTCCCGCAGGCAGTTGAAGAGAGCCGCGCACCGGCCGATCCCCCCGGCGGTGCAGAGCAGCTCGCAGCCGAAGAGGAGCATGGCGTGGACCATCAGGATGATGTACAAGGGCAGAAACTCCGCCGCCAGGACCGCGATGGCCGCAAAACCCAGTCCTGTCTTGAGCATCTGCAGCCCGCCCAGGACGGCGTCTGCGGCATCGCTGAGACTCTGCCCGATGATGGGCACCGTCCCAGTGAGCAAGTGGCCCAGCTGGCGGCTGGCCGTGTCGAGCTGGGCGGTGAAGATCCGCTGCAGGCCCAGCAGCGCCCCGAAGATCTTCCCGGTCCAGCCCAGCCCCTGCCGGAACAACCTGCCCACGCTCCGGCAGGCCGAAGCCAGCGCCGCCTCGGTGCTGATGCAGCAGGCCACGCTCAGGGCCAAGTAACAGTGGAGCAGCGGCGGCACCCAGCTGCAGAGCAACTGGGCCAGGACGCAGAGCCCCGCCAGAAACAGCCCGCCGGCCGCCGCTGCCGCCGCGGTCTCGCCCCCGACGGCCAGCACCCCTTCGTAGACCGGCACGAACCCCAGCAGGAAGAGCCGCCAGGCGGCCAGCTTTTCACAGACCGTCTCAGCCAGTCCGGAGAGGGTGGCCCAGGGGAGCAGGGCGCTCCCCCCTGCCGCCGCCAGGTCCAACAGGCCGGCCTTCCCGCCCTCAATGAAGAAGGAGACCAGCAGCACTGGCAGAAGGAAGAGAAGCACCTGCGCATAGCCCCCCCACCGAGTCCCGTACCCGGCCCATCAGGTCCAACGGCAGAAGCTCGCCCAGTGCGCCCAGCGGGTCCGACGCGAAGTCCTCAACGCTGGCGGGGGCCTGGTCAAGGTAGGGCTGCCAACTCTCGCTGCCGGGCAGGGCCTGTCCCGCATCCGGTGCGGGCCCGGCCGCCCCGGATGCGGGGATGGCCAGAAAGAGGAAGAGTGCCGCCGCCAGCCCCACCGGCCCCGCCAGCCCGGCCGCCAACAGGACGATCAGCCGGAGCAGGGGGGCCGGCTCGTAGAGGGAAGGGGTGATGAAGATGGCCACCGAGGTGATGCAGACCGTCAGGATGACCGGGGTGCTCATCAGGCCGGCAGCGATGGCCGCGTCCCCGATGATGAGGGCCGCTACCAGGCTGACCGAATGCCCCAGCGACTGGGGCATCCGCAGGCCGGCCTCCCGGATGATCTCCAGGATCAGAATGACCATCACCATCTCGGCAAAGAGGGGCAGGGGCGTCCCCTTTTCGGCCGCCGTGATCTTGTAGAGCAGCTGGGGCGGGATCAGCTCGGGCAGATAGATGGCCAGGCAGACGAAGACCCCCGGCAGAAAGATGGTCAGGTAGAAGGCCCCATATTTCAGCACCCGCAGAAAGGACGAGAAAAAGGCCGTCGTGGCGTAGTCGTCCAGGCACTCGAAGTTTTCTGCAAAGAGGGCGGGCAGGACCATGGCCGATGGGCTGCCGTTGACCAGCACCACCAGCTTGCCCTCGCAGATCTTAGCCGCGGCCACAGCGGGCCGCTCGGTGTAGCTCACCGGGGTGAACAGCCGGGACCGCGCCGGCAGCAGCCAGGGCACGAAATAGCTCGAGTCCAGCAGCAGCTCGGGCTTTGCCTTCTGCAGGGTCCGGCGCACCTTCTCTACCATCCTGGGATCGGCCTTGTCCTTCCGGTAACAGAGGGCGTATTCGGTCTTCATGGCGGTGTCCGCCTGGGCTGCCTCCAGTGCCAAGGTGTCGGTCCGGATCAGGCGGCGCAGAAGGCTCAGGTTGATCCGCAAAAGGTCGGAAAAGCCCTCCCGGCTGCCCCGTATGTTCCCCTCCCCCGACGGCTCGCCGATGGCGCGGAACTTGAGATTCTGGACCGAAAAGGCGATCCCCCGGTCGCAGCCGTCCAGCAGCAGGACGGCCATCCCCGCCGTCAGCACCTTGACCGCGTCGCCAGCCGTCTCGACCTGGCTGCGCTCGGCCGGGATGTCCGACCGGTGCATCAGGTGGTCATAGACCCGCTGCCCGTCCGGCGGCGACAGCTCGAAGTCGGTGAAGAGGTCTTCCCGGTTGACGCCGTCCAGCAGCAGCGTACAGAGGGAGTCAAGACTTGCCATCCCGTCAAAGAGGACGATGGCCCCCGGACAGCCGCAGATGCTGATTTTCTTTGCATAATAGTCGGCAGAATCGCCAAACATGGTATTGAGCGCCGCCAAATTCTCACTGAGCTTGTTGGAAAGCTGCTGCATCTGGTATCCACCCTCCTTTGCAAAGCCAGTATGCCCGGAAGGCGGCGGATTCATACCAGCCCGCGCCCGCCCCGGCGGGAAACGCGGCCCTGGAGCCTGGGAGGTATGCCTGTTTTGAAGCTGTTGATCCTGCGCACCATATTGATCTATCTCTGCGTCCTCTTCGCCATGCGGCTGATGGGTAAACGGCAGCTTGGTGAGCTGCAGCCGGAGGAACTTGTTTCCACCATGCTGATCTCCAACCTCGCCTCCATCTCCATCGAGTCGGAGGAGGTTCCCATCACCGCCAGCCTGATCCCCCTGTTCCTGATTGCATCCCTCGAGCTGCTGGGTTCCCTGCTCAGCTTCCACAGCCAGCGCTTCGCAAACCTGATGGCGGGCCGGCCCAAGACGGTCATCATGGACGGGCAGATCGACCAGCAGGCCCTGCGGATGCTCCGACTGAGCGCCGCCGACCTGCTGGAAGCCCTCCGCAGCAAGGACATCTACGACCCCCGCGATGTCTCCTACGCCATCATCGAGACCAACGGCACCCTGTCGGTGGCCCGCAAACCCGCGAAAGAGACGGTCACCCTGGCCGACCTGGGGCTGGCGGTCCAGCAGGTCCAGGCCACCGTCCCCTTCGTACTGGACGGGGAAGTCCTGGAGGACAACCTCCATTGGTGCGGGAAGGACCGCGCCTGGCTGGAGCGGACCGTCCAGGCCAACGCCCTGCTGGTCGGTGAAATCCTGATCCTGCTGGGCAACGACACCGAGGACTATTTCCTCCTCAAAAAAGAAAGCCGCCCCGGGGGCGGCGATACAAAGGGGGTGGAAGGATGAAGCGGATCTGGGTCTGTCTCGCCATTTTGGCCGGCATCCTGCTGCTGACCGGCTACAGCAGCGGCCGGGTGCGGGGCTTTGCGGATGACATCGAACTGCGGCTGGAGGCGGCGTCCGGCGCCATCGAGGCGGGCGACCTGCCCGCCGCTCATCAGGCCGTCATGGAGGGGGCTGCCCTCTGTGAGGAGATGCGGCGGGAGACCGTCCCCTTTCTCCGGACCGAAGACTTCCTCGAGCTGGAAGCTGGCCTGCGGGCCGCCGGCGCCTACCTGACCGCAAACGTCCCGGAAGAAGCCCTCGGCGAGCTGAGCCGGGCCGCGATCCAGACCGAAAACCTCAATCTACTTGCGGACAGATGGCTGTAAAAACACCAAAACCGGCGGAGGAGGCTGCCCTCCCCTGCCGGTTTTTCCGGTTTTATTCTTTCTGGTTCCGGTCCTTCATCAGCTTTTCCAGCTCGTCGAAGAAACTCTCCACGTCTGCAAAGCGGCGGTAGACCGAGGCAAAGCGGATGTAGGCCACTTCGTCGATCTTTTTCAGTTCCTGCATGGCCAACTCGCCGATCTGGACGCTGCTGACCTCCCGCTCGTAGTTGCTGAGCAGGGCCTGCTCGATGTTGCTGACGGCCTGTTCCAGCTGTTCATAGCTGACCGGCCGCTGCGCGCAGGAGCGGAGCATCCCGTTCAGGACCTTCTGACGGTCGAAGGGCTCCCGGGAGTTATTCTTCTTGATGACCATCAGGGGCAGCGTCTCCACCGCCTCGTAGGTGGTGAAGCGCTTGTGGCAGGCCAGGCACTCCCGGCGGCGGCGGATCCGCTCGCCGTCCTCGGTCGGACGGGAATCGATCACCTTGGACTCTTCGCCGCCGCAGTAAGGGCATTTCATATCGGTAGCCTCCAATCAGTCAAGGGGGTACGGCCTGCCGGACGGCGGTCAGCGGCGGGAAGCCGGCTTCCGTTTGCTCCAGCTCACCCAGGCCGAGGTCGAGATGCACAGAGAGGTGTAGACGCCACTGGCCATGCCCAGCAGCAGCGGGAAGGCGAAGGTGAAGATACTGTCCAGGCCGTACAGCACCGACACCACGCACATGACAGCCAGGGCGGCCACCGTGGTGATGGTGGTCATCAGGGTCCGGCGGAGGGACTGGTTGACCGACAGGTTGACCAGCTCGCCGAAGGGAACCTTCTTGCCCAACAGCTTCCAGTTCTCACGGATGCGGTCGTAGATGACCACCGTATCGTTGACAGAGTAGCCCAGGATGGTCAGCAAGGCCGCAACGAAGTTGCCGTCCAACGGGGCCCGCAGGATGACAAAGGCGCCAAAGATGACCATCAGGTCGTTCAGCAAAGCCAGGATGGCCATGGCGCCGCCGGTCAGGCCGCCGATGTTCTTAAAGCGGAAGGCGATGTAGACCAAGATCAGCGCCAGGGCAAAGACCACCGCCACCAGGCTCTTCTGGAGGAAGCGGGTGCCCATGGCCGGGCTGACGTTGCTGAGAGAGAGCTGTGCAAAATTGTTGTCGGGGCAGCTCTCGGCCAGGCTGTCCAGCAGGCCGGTCACCTGCTCGGTGGTGACCGTCTCGCTGCCGGGCATCGAGATCCGCAGCGTTGCTTCGCCGGTGGCGACGTTCTCGCCGGTCTGCAAGCTCAGGCCGGTGCTGCCGAAGGCCTCCTCGGCGGTCTGCTCCACCACGGCCAGGTCGGACTCACCCTCATAGCTGAGGGTGAGCATGGCGCCGCCGGTGAACTCGGTGTCCAGCCGGACGCCCAGCACCGCCGCACAGAGGACGATCACCGCCATCAGGCAGGCGGAGAAGGTCATGAACTTTTTCCGGTTGCCCACAAAGTCGAACCGTTTGGGCTCCTTCGGGGCCTTGTCTGCGCCGTAGAGCCAGGGGTTTTGCAGGGCCTTGATGGCCGCCGCCCCCGCGATCATCACACGGGTGCCAAAGACGCCAAAGCCGAAATTGAGCAGGACGCCGGTCAGCAGCGTATAGCCGAAGGCGTAGATGGTGCCGGCCGTCGATGCGCCGAAGGGGAAGAAAATAAAGTTGAGCAGCCGTGCAAAGATACCGTCGGTGGGGCCGAAGGCGCCCATCAGGACGATGGCGACAATGACGATGGTCACGTTGCCGTCGATGACGGGGGTTAGGCCGCGGGCAAAGCCGCTCTTGAGAGCGCCGGGCAGGGATTTGCCGTTGCGCAGCTCTTCCTTGATCCGCTCGGCGGTGATGACGTTGGCGTCAACCCCCATCCCGATGGCCAGGATGATGCCTGCGATGCCGGGCAAGGTCAGAGTGAAGCTGTTGAACACCGGGAAGTAGCCCGAAACAAAGGCCAGGGTGGCCGCCACCTGGCCCAGCAGAGCCACGCAGGCCAGCAGGCCGGGCAGGCGGTACATCGAGATCATGATGACGCAGATCACAAGGAAGGCGATGACGCCGGCCCAGACCATCGCCTCCAGGCTGTTCTCGCCCAAGGTGGGACTGATGGTGGAGTAGCTGTCCACCGTCAGGGCAAAGGGCAGTGCGCCCGAGTTGATCTGCCGGGCCAGGGTGACCACGTCATCCTGGGTGAAGTTCGAGCCGGTGATGACCGCCTGCCCGTCGGTGATGGCGGCATTGACCGAGGCGACGCTGATGTTTTCGTCGTCCAGCCAGATGCTGATGGTGCCGCCCTCTTCGTACAGGCGGGTGGTCGCCTCGCCGAAAGCTGCCGCGCCGTCGCTGTTGAAGGTGAGGGCGACGTAGTATTCCGACGCGCCGCCGTTGGTCACCGGGCCGTACTGGGCGGTGGCCGTCTCAACGCTGGAGCCGTCCAGGATCAGTGCGCCGTCGGCGCTGCTCCCCTCCCGGAAGGTCAGGTAAGCCGTCGTGCCGATCTCTTCGATGGCGGCCTCGGGGTCGAAGGCGGTCTCGTCCGACTGCCAGGGGAACTCAAGGATCAGGCTGTCCTGGTTGTAGTCCACGTACAGCTCATAGTCGGTGATGTTGAGGGCAACCAGACGGTTCTCGATGACCGACTGGGCCGCGTCGAGCTGCTCGTCGGTGGCATCAAAGTCGCCGGAGGGCAGGAAGGTCACGTTCACACCGCCCTTGATGTCCACACCGAAGCGAATGTCCGACGCGCCCTTGATGTAGGTTGTCGTCACATCTCCATACTTGAC
>CAZEIG010000007.1:0-24244 GCA_964511805.1 uncultured Faecalibacterium sp. | reverse complement strand
GTGGGGGGGTGCGGGTCGGCAGGGGCCCCGACGGGGTCCAGAGCCACACCGAGACCCTCTGGGCCCTGCTGCGTTGGTGCCGGGTGCCCACCTTCCTCTTTATCAATAAGATGGACCTGCCCGGCCCCGGCCGGGAGGCCCTGCTGGAACAGCTCCGTCGCCGTCTGGGGGAGGGCTTTGTCGACTTTGGGGCTGAGGACGCCGCCCGGGACGAGGCGCTGGCCCTCTGCGACGAGCGGCTGATGGAGGACTACCTGGCTGGCGGCGCCCTGCCGGAAGGGGAGATCGTCACCGCCATCGCCCGGCGGCACGTCTTCCCCTGCTGGTTCGGCTCGGCCCTCAAGCTGGAGGGTGTGGACGAGCTGCTGGCGGGGCTGGCCCGCTGGACCCGCCCCGCCCCGGCCGGGGAGCGCTGCGGGGCCAGGGTGTTCAAGGTTGCGCAGGATGGGCAGGGGGCCCGGCTGACCTGGCTGCGGGTGACCGGCGGCATCCTGAAGGTAAAGGATACCCTCTCGGGAGGCGTCGGGGAAGGGATCTGGTCCGCCAAGGCCGACCAGCTCCGGCTCTACTCGGGGGCAAAGTATACCCTGGCTGGGGAGGTCTGTCCCGGCCAGGTCTGCGCCGTGACCGGCCTGGCCCACGCGCGGCCGGGCGAGGGCCTCGGGGCTGAGCGGGACGCCGGCGACCCTCTGCTGGAGCCGGTCCTGACCTACCAGGTCATCCTGCCGGCGGGGGCCGACGTCCACACCGCCCTGGCCAACCTCCGCCGGGTCGAGGAGGAGATCCCCGAACTGCACGTCGTCTGGGACGAGGCCCTCGGCCAGGTCCACGTCCGGCTGATGGGGGAGATCCAGCTGGAGGTCCTGCAGAGCATCCTCGCTCGCCGGTACGGGATGGAGGTGTCCTTCGGCGAAGGAGGCATCCTTTATAAGGAGACCATCGCCGAGCCGGTGGAAGGGGTGGGCCACTACGAGCCTCTCCGCCACTACGCCGAAGTACATCTCAAGCTGGAGCCCCTGCCCCCCGGCAGCGGCATCCAGTATGACACCGACTGCCGGGAGGAGGTTCTGGCCCGGAACTGGCAGCGGCTGGTCATCGCCAATCTCGAAGAGAAGGAGCACAAGGGCGTATTGACTGGCGCGCCCCTGACCGACGTCAAGATCACCCTCATCGCCGGCAAGGCCCACCTCAAGCACACCGAGGGGGGCGACTTCCGCCAGGCGGCCCTGCGGGCGGTCCGGCAGGGGCTGATGATGACCAAGAGCGTCCTCCTCGAGCCCTGGTACCACTTCCGGCTGGAACTGCCGGCGGCCAGCCTCGGCCGCGCCATGAACGACATCCAGCAGATGGAAGGGACCTTCGGCCCCGCCCAGCAGGAGGGGGAGACCGCCATCCTGGAGGGCGCGGCCCCGGTCAGCGGGCTGCGGGGCTATCCCCGGACCCTGGCCGGTTATACCCACGGCCGGGGCCGCCTGACCCTGACCCCCGACCACTACCGCCCCTGCCGGGATGCGGCCGCAGTCATCGCCGCCGCCCACTACGACCCCGAGCGCGACCTGGACAACCCCCCCGACTCGGTCTTCTGTGCCTACGGGGCGGGGTTCATCGTCCCCTGGGACAAGGTGCGAGAGCATATGCACGTCGAGAGCGGCTGGGGTAAGGCCAGGCCGGCCCGGCCCGCCCCGGAGGCACAGTCGGCCCGGCGGGCGGCCTTCCGGGCCACCCTTGAGGACGACGCCGAGCTGATGAAGATCTTCGAGCAGACCTACGGCCCCATCAAGCGGGACCCGCTGGCGGCCTTCCGCCCCGTCAGGCACGACCGCCCCGACTTCAACGCCGAGCAGTGGACCGTCCTGCCCGAATACCTGCTGGTGGACGGCTACAACATCATCTTCGCATGGGAGGACCTGACCGCCATCGCGAAGGACAGCCTGGCCTCGGCCCGGCAGAAACTGATGGACATCCTCTGCAATTACCAGGGCTTCAAAAAGTGCGTCCTGATCCTGGTCTTTGACGCCTACCGGGTGGAGGGCAGCCAGGGCGCCATCGAACAATACCACAACATCCATGTCGTCTATACCAAGGAGGCCGAGACCGCCGACATGTACATCGAACGTGTCACCCATGAGATCGGCCGGGAGCGCCGGGTGCGGGTGGCGACCTCGGACGGGATGGAACAGATCATCATCCTGGGCCATGGTGCCTACCGGATCTCGGCCCGGCAGTTTCGGGAAGAGGTGGACGAGGTGGAGCGGGAGATCCGCAGCTTGATACAACAGGAGAACTGAACATGGAACAGCTCAACGCTGAATTTGTCTTTGCCCGAATCCCGGCGCGGCCGGCCGAGAGCCACAAGGGCAGCTATGGCCGGCTGTTGGCGGTAGCGGGCAGCCGCTGTTACCGCGGCGCGGCCGGCCTTGCCGTCGAGGGGGCCCACCGCACCGGCGCGGGGATGGTGACCCTTGCCTCTATCGAGCCGGTGCTGGAGGCGGTGGCGGCCCGCCTGCCCGAGTGCTGCCTGCTGCCCTGCCGGGAGAGCCGGCTGGGCGGGGTCAGCGCCCGGGACATCGACCTGCTCCGGGCCGAAGCCCAGAAATCCACCGTCCTGCTGGTGGGGCCGGGCCTCGGCGATACCCTGGACACCCGGGTACTGGTCCGGCGTCTGATCGACGGTGCGGGCTGCACGGTGGTGCTGGACGCCGACGGGCTGAACGCAGCCGCTGCCATGCTGGCCGCAGGGGAGGGCCCGCCCCGCCCGGCGGCCGGCCTGATCCTGACGCCCCATCCCGGCGAGATGGCCCGTCTGACCGGCCTGTCCGCCCAGGAGATCGCCGCCGACCGTCCCGGCGTGGCGGCCCGCTTTGCCCGGGAGTGGAACTGCACCCTGGTCCTCAAGGGGCACTGCACCATCGTCGCCGCCCCCGACGGCCGCCTGTGGCAGAACACCACCGGCAACCCCGGCCTTTCCCGCGGGGGCAGCGGGGACGTCCTGGCCGGGATGACCGCCGGCCTGGCCGCCTGCGGCCTGCCCGCTCCCGAGGCGGCAGCCTGCGCAGTCTGGCTCCACGGCGCTGCCGCCGACCGCGCCGCCGAGCGCCTGGGCCAGTACGGGATGCTCCCCCACGACATCCTCACCGACCTGTGCGCCCTCTTCGCGGAAAACTACAGGTGACGCCAGGGGGAAACGCCCATGAAGAAGACAGACGCCTGCCGCCAGGTCATCCGGCGCACCCTCTGGGAGGTCGCATGAACCGCCGCCGTCCTGCTGGTTTTCCAGCTGGGCGGAATATCTGGTCTGCGTGGCGGTCTGCTTGGTAGCCCAGCTGGTTCTCCGCCTCCGTGAGGCCCGCCGCACCAGGCAGAAGGACGGCGAAGATGGAAAATAAGATAAAAAGGCACGCCGGCGGGCGTGCCTTTTTTGCCTCTTGACTCTGATGCTGCGTTATGGCGTATACTGGCATCACACGGGAGGGATAAAGATGCGGACTGTCAAAGAAGTCAGCAGGCTCACCGGCGTGAGTGTGCGCACGCTCCACCATTACGACGCCATCGGCCTTTTGAAACCCACCAGGGTGACCGGCGCGGGTTACCGGCTGTATGACGATGCGGCCGTCAGCCGCCTGCAGACCATCCTGCTCTTCCGGGAACTGCGGTTCCCCCTCAGGGAGATCCGGGTAATCCTTGACAGCCCCGGCTTCGACCCGTCGAAGGCGCTGGCGGAGCAGATCCGTCTGCTGGAGCTGGAATATCAGCGGATGGGCGCGCTCCTCGCCTTTGCCCGTGAGATCGAGAAGAAAGGAGTGTTCAACATGGATTTTTCCCCCTTTGACAAAAGTGAGATCGAGCAGTACAAGGCAGAGGCCCGGGCCCGTTGGGGCGGCACCCCGACTTATCGGGAGTTCGAGGGCAGGGCGGCAGATGATGCTTCTCTTCGCCCAGCTCGGCGCAATGCAGCAGCCGCCGCCCGCCAGCCCGGCCGTCCAGGAGAAGATCGAGGCCCTGCGGGCCTTCATCACCGATCACTACTACACCTGCACCCCGGACATTCTGCAATCCCTGGGCCAGATGTACACCGGCGACGAGCGGTTCCGCCGGAAGATCGACCAGGCCGGCGGCGAAGGCACCGCTGCCTTCGTCCGGCAGGCCATCGGTGCCTACTGTAAGGACAAAACGTAAAAAGATGCGGGGAGGCTTCCGGCTTCCCCGCATCTTTGTTTTACCCCTGCCCGGCCCCTTCCAGCGCCAGCAGTGCGGCCTTTTTGTCCAGGCCGCCGGCATAGCCGGTCAGACTGCCCGAGGCGCCCACCACGCGGTGGCAGGGGATAAGGATGGCCACCGGGTTCCGGTTGCAGGCGTTGCCCACCGCCCGGGCGGCTTTGGGACGGCCGATGGCGGCGGCGATTTGGCCGTAGGTGCGCACCTCGCCGCAGGGGATGGCGCGCAAGGCGTCCCAGACCGCCTGCTGGAAGGCGGTCCCGCACGGGGAGGCGGGGATGGTGAAGGACCGGCGGCGTCCGGCAAAGTATTCTTCCAGCTCGGCCGCGGCGGCCTCCAGCAGGGGGGAGGGGGCGTCGGGAGTCTGGGCGGCGTCCGCCTCGCCGCAGAAGTAGAGGGCCGTGACCGCGTCCCCCTCCGCCTCGATGCAGATGGGTCCCAGGGGGCTGGTCCAGTGGATACGCTTCAAAATGACCGCTTCCTTTCTGTGCAAAATATGCTATACTTACTGTAACACGGTTCACCTGTTTTGGAAAGGGGCGGTCTTATGGTACAGGCACTTGAAAAGATCATCGCAGAGAGTAAGAACATCGTCTTTTTCGGGGGCGCGGGGGTCAGCACCGAATCGGGCATCCCGGATTTCCGGAGCGTCGACGGGCTTTACCACCAGAAGTACGACTACCCGCCCGAGACCATCCTCAGCCACACCTTCTGGGAGGAGAACCCCGAGGAGTTCTACCGCTTTTACCGGGACAAGCTGATCGTCCGGGGGGCAAAGCCCAACCCGGCTCATCTGCGGCTGGCCAAACTCGAGCGGGAGGGGAAGCTGAAGGCGGTGGTCACCCAGAACATCGACGGGCTGCATCAGGCCGCCGGGTCAAAGACGGTCTATGAGCTCCACGGCAGCACCCTGCGGAACCACTGCGTCTGCTGCGGCAAATTCTATGACGTCGATTTCATCGCCCAGAGCACCGGCGTGCCCCGCTGCACCGCCTGCGGCGGCATCGTCAAGCCGGACGTCGTCCTCTACGAGGAGAGCTTGGACGAGGCCACCCTGTCGGGGGCGGTGGCGGCCATCCGGCGGGCGGACGCCCTCATCATCGGAGGGACCAGCCTGGTGGTCTACCCGGCGGCCGGGCTGATCCACTACTTCCGGGGGCGGCATCTGGTGGTTATCAATATGCAGCCCACCGCCGCCGACAAGCAGGCCGACCTCTGCATCGCCAAACCTATCGGCCAGGTGCTGAGCGAGGATGTGGACCTGGACGCCGCCCCCCTTTGACAAAAAATGCAGCCCCCTTCTGGTACAATAGACCGTGCAGTTCTTATATCTGCAGGAAGGGGATCAGGAACAAATGCTGCAACTTTGTGAACCGGCGGTGCAGGCCCGCCGCCTCTCGGCCGAGGAATTCTGCCTGCTGGCCCGGCGGGAGGCCTGCAGCCTCTACCGCCCCCGCAGCGAGGTGGTGCGGATGCTGACGGTGGGACAGGCGTTTGGGGTCTGTGAGCCCCGGGGTGAGCCTTCGGCCGCCCTCATCGAGCTGCCGCTGACCGCCGACATCGAGGCCGCGGCGGCTCTGCGGCGCTTTCTGGGCAGGCAGGGGCTGGGTCGCGGCAGCCTGCTGACGCCGCCGGTGGGGGACCGGGGGGCCCTGCCCGCCCTGCTGGAGGAGGCGCTGGTGCCGGCCTGCCGCCATGCGGGGATCGGGCCGGTCTGGGCGGCGCTGGAGGCCGACGCCGCGTCGGAAGAACTGCTGCCCGCTTACTTAGATGCCGGGCTGGCCCTGCGGGCCCTCCGCCCGCTGAGCGGCCTTGCCCCCTGCTGGCTGTTTGCCCGGGTGCCGGGGGCGCGGCGGGCCGAGCCGGTCTGGGTGCCCCTGGCCGACCGGGCCCGGCTGGCCATCCTGCTGGGGCGGGGTTGGTCGGCGGTGGGCAGCGAGCAGACCGCCGGCGGCACGGCCCTGGCCCTCTGCCTGGTGTGATGTAAAATGAGGAGGAAGTGAAACCATGAAGCTGGTCATTCTGGAAAGCTATGTGATGGAGCCGGGGGACCTGGACTGGTCGGGGCTGCGGGCGCTGGCGGACGAGACGGTGGAATACGTCCGCACCCCCTACGGCCAGATCGCCGAACGGATCGGGGACGCCGAGCTGGTGGTTCTCAACAAGTGCCGGATGGACGAGGCAATCCTTGCCCGCTGCCCCAATCTGCGGTGGGTGGGGATCATCGCCACCGGCACCGATAACCTGGACCTGGAAGCCTGCCGCCGCCGCGGGGTCAAGGTTGCCAACGTGCCGGGCTATTCCACCTACAGCGTGGCCCAGATGGCCTTCAGTCTCCTGCTGACCGTCTGCCAGTGCCCCGAGCGGCAGGACCGTGCCCTCCGGGACGGCTACTGGCAGCTGGGCGTTCCGGCGGAATACGGCATCCTGCCCCAGGTGGAGCTCTACGGCCGGACCTTCGGAGTCTGCGGCTACGGGAACATCGGGCGGCAGACGGCCCGGCTGGCCCGTGCCTTCGGGATGCGGGTGATGGCCTGGACCCGGACGGTCCGGCCGGAATATGCCGCCGACGGGGTGGATTTTGTGGACCTGGACACCCTGCTGGCCGGGAGCGACGTGGTCAGCCTCCACTGCCCGGCCACCCCCGCCACCCGGGGGCTGATCGATGCAGAGGCTCTGGCCAAAATGAAGCCGGGGGCCGTCCTGCTGAACACCGCCCGGGGCGCGCTGGTGGACGAGGCCGCGGTGGCGGCTGCGCTGGAGGCGGGGCGGCTGGGCTGGTATGCGGCTGACGCCTTTGCCGCCGAGCCGCTGCCGGCGGACAGCCCGCTGCGGCGGGCACCCCGCACCCTCTTCACCCCCCATGTGGCCTGGGCCACCGACGGCGCGCTGCGGCGGCTGATGGAGATCACCGCCCGCAACCTGGCCACCTTTCTGGCGGGGGATGGGGAGAACATCGTCAACCCGTGACAAAAAAGTCCCGCCCGGACGGAGGGAGATCCGTACAGGCGGGACAGATACAGGGAGCTTTTTCAGGAGGGAGGGGCCGTGCGCCCCTCTCTCTTTTTTGCGTCCGCGCCCTTACATGGTGTAGGTGGAGGCGTTGGCGATCATGGTGTCGGGGGCGTTTTCTTCTTCGGTGTCCTCTTCGGGCTGGTCGTTGATGGCGATGTTGATGTTCAGGGTGGAGACGGCGCTGACGGCGCTCTGGAGGGCGGGCTTGCAGATGGCCTTGCTGCAATCGTAGAAGGAGAGGTGCTCCAGCACGTCGGCGGGGGTCAGCTCGTCGTCGAGGGTCACCTTGGCGCAGTTCACCAGGGTCAGCCCGTCGGGGAAGGCGTCCAGCAGGGCCTTGTCCACCGTGAGCTTGGCCTTGTCGAAGAGGGGGGTGCCGGGCAGGTAGTGGACGTCCCCGTCAAAGACGGTCTCTGGCACATCGTTCAATGCGCCGGCCAGGCTCTCGGACAGGTAGACGTCTCCCTCCACCTGGAGGTACTCCAACTCGCCGAGGGCGTCGCCGCAGTCCCCGCTCAGCCGCAGGTCGCCAAGCACCAGCAGGCCGGCGCTGTAGCGGCGGAGGCCGGCGGCGTTGAGGGTCAGGTCGTCCTGCACCACCGAGACGCCGTCCGGCAGGATGATCAGCCGGGTGTCGGGGTCGAAGAGGGGGGCAAGGTCTTCGGCCAGGCTCTCGGCGATATAGGCCTCCTCGGAGGAAAAGCGGATCCCTTTGGCGGCCAGCGCCTCACAGTCGATGTCGCCGTCCACCGCGATCAGCCGCTTGGCGGCCCAATAGAGCCGGCCTTCGGCCCGCAGGGCGAAGGAGCGGTCGATGACGGCGTTGTTCTTGAGGACCACCGCCCCGTCGGGGTAGGTGAAGAGCTTGCCGTTGATGGTGCCTTTGCTGGCCAGGACGGTGGTGAGGGACTCGGGGCAGTAGGCCGCGCCGTTAACCACCAGCCCCATATACTGGCGCAGGGCGTCGCCGGCGTCGGGGGTGACGGTAATGGTGCCGTTGACGATCAGGAACTGCCGGCCGTTGGGGGTGTTCCGGCCTGAGAAGGTGGCCTTGCCGTTGATGGTGTTGAGGGTGGTCTCGTCGTCCAGGATGATGGTGGAGGCGGCGTTCAGGTTGACGCTGTACCGCGCCAGCAGGGCCTGGGCCCGCGCGCCGGTGATGAGGAGCGCGGCGTTGATCTCGACCGTGTCGAAGTTGGCCAGGGTCTCCTCCTGAACCTTGCGGACGTCGCAGACGGATGCATTGATGTTCAGTTTCTTTGCCATGGTTATCGATCCTCCTTGAGAGATGCTTTCAGTTGGTTGCGGATGCGGTGCAGTCTGGTGCGGATGGTGGCGGCGGGCAGGCCGGTCATCCCGGCCAGTTCGGCGGCGGAGTAGCTCGCGTCGTACCGGAGGGTAAACAGGACACGGTCGTCGCCGGCAAGCCGGCCCAGTACGCTGGACAGTTCGACGCTGCCCAGGGCGGCGGCCGCGGTGTCGTCCTCCGGCTCGTCGTCCTGGCCGGATGGCGGGGCGAAGGCTTCCAGCAGTTCCCGCTCTTTGGATGCCCGCCGGACCTGGTCGCAGAAGAGGTTGTGGGCCGTTTCGAACAGCCAGCTCTTCTGCTGGGCCGGCGCCAGGGCGGCCATCGTCGCCTGGTGCTGCAACGCCCGCAGGAAGGTCTCCTGCGCCAGGTCCTCGGCCTGGGCTTCGTCCCGGGTCAGCTTGCAGCAGAACCGGACCAGCCGGTCCCAGAAGTCATCGTAGAGCGTTTCCCACATGGTTCTCACCTCCTGCCGCGGCGCTTTTTGCGTCCCGCCGGCCGCCTTCTGTCTGTAGGACGAACGGGAAGGGCAAAGTGTTTCACCAAAAAGAAAATTTTTTTTAAAAAATTCGGCCGGCAGGGAAAAGCCCCTGCCGGCCGCTCTGTTTTAATGGAGAATGCCGCTCTGGTCGATGGCCCGGACCGCCTCGGCGATCCGCTCGGCCGGCATGGTCAGGGCGAAGCGGACGTATCCCTCGCCCAGCGGCCCGAAGCTCGAGCCCGGGGTGCAGAGGACGCCGCTCTTTTCCACCAGGTCCATGCAGAAGTCCATGCTGCTGGTGTAGCTGGCAGGGATGGGCGCCCAGACGAACATGCTGCCGTGGCTGTCGGGGACGTCCCAGCCGATCGACCGCAGGCCGCCGCAGAGGGCATCCCGGCGCTGCTGGTAGACGGCGCACTGCTCCTTGACCATGTCCAACGGGCCGGTCAGGGCCGCGATGGCGGCCTTCTGCACCGGCAGGAACATCCCGAAGTCGATCTGCCCCCGCAGCCGGCGGAAGGCGGCCACCACGTCCGGCCGCCCCACCAGGAAGCTGATCCGTGCGCCGGTGACGTCGAAGCTCTTGGACAGGCTGAAGAACTCGACGCCGACGTCCATCGCGCCAGGGGTGTTGAAGAAGCTGCCGCCCACCGCGCCGTCGAAGATGATGTCGCTGTAGGCGTTATCGTGGATGACGAGGATGTCGTACTTCTTGGCGAAGGCGACGATCTCGGCGTAGAGTGCGGGGATACCGACGCTGCCCACGGGGTTGGCGGGCAGGGAGACGATCATGTACTTGGCCCGGCGGGCGACCTCCTCGGGGATGTTGGCCACATGGGGCAGGAAGTTGTGCTCCTTGACCAGGGGGTAGTAGTAGGGCTGCGCCCCGGCCAGCTTGGCCCCCGCAATAAAGACGGGGTAGCAAGGGTTGGGCAGCAGGACGGTGTCCCCCCCGTCGCAGAGGACCATCCCGATGTGGCCGCAGCCCTCCTGGCTGCCGTTGCAGCTGGCTACCTGGTCGGGGGTGATCTCGACGCCGAACCGCCGCTTATAGTAGCCGCAGACCGCCTCGAGCATCTCGGGCAGGTCCCGCAGGCTGTACTTCCAGTTCTCGGGGTCCTGGGCCGCGTCGACCAGGGCCTGCCGGATATGGGGCGCCGGGGCAAAGTCCGGCGTACCGACGCTCAAATTGTAGATCGTCCGGCCCGCCGTCTCCAGCGCCACCTTCTTCTCGTTCAGCGCCGCGAAGATCTCATCCCCGAACAGGCTCATCCGCTTTGAAAATTCCATCCTTAACCCTCTCCTTTGCTTTTGCACGTTTGGTTCATTTTAGCACGTTTCGCGGGGCAATGCAACCGGAAAGGGAAATGAAAAAGCCCTGCCGCTTGCGCCGGCAGGGCGGGGGACTTTTTGTAAGAGGGGGCGTTTGCAGATAAGAAGGTATGCGGGGGCCGGCTGCAAAGCTGGTCCCCGCATTGCCGTGCGGATAGGTTCCCCTTTTAGGGGGAGCTGGCGCGGAGCGCCTGAGGGGGGTTACCCCAAAGCACAAAACCCCCGCCTTTCCCTTGCGGAGGGCCAGGGGCTGTGTCTGGCGGGGTCAGTCTATCGTCGTCGCTGTTCGGCCGACGCCCAGGACGGCGGTGGTGAGCTTGGTCCAGCTGTTGCAGCCGCAGATGCCGTCCACAGTCAGCCAGTTGCTGGTCTGGTAGCCGCGCAGGGCGGTCTCGGTCTTGGTGCCGAAGACGCCGTCGATCCGCTCGCCGGTGACGTAGCCCAGGGTGGACAGGGCGTCCTGCAGGATCATGACGTAGCAGCCCCGGCTGCCCCAGCGGAGGGTGGGGTAGCCCGAGGTGCCGCCGCAGGCGGGGGTGCCGTACCGGCGGTCAAAGTGGACCCAGGTGGGGGTGAGGGAGAGGGGCTCGACGTAGCCCCAGGCGCCGGAGTAGAGAGCCGCGTTGAAGATCTCGGTGCGGCTGGCGCTGGTGGTGTTTTGCCCCACGTCGAAGGCCACCCCCGCGTAGTGCTGGCTGCGGGTGCCGTGACCGCCCTCCCAGATGCGCCGGAAGGCGTAGCCCACATAGATGCCCCGGCCGTAGCGGCGGCGGGTCAGGTTCCAGGCTTCCATGGTGGCGGTGTGGTCCAGAGGGTCTCGCTGCCCGACGCGCCCCGGAACTCCCGCACCCGGAGGGTGGTCTCGGTGCTGTAGGGCATGGCGTCGTTCTCGTTTAGGCTGGTGTAGGTGTAGACACGGTCGGAGTAGCTGTCGTAGATCAGAAGGCGGGCCATCGGTCAGCTCTCCTCTCCGGCGAGGGTATCCGCGGCGTCCGTCTCCGTGTCCGTCTGGGTGCAGCCGCAGCCGGCGGCCCGGCCCAGGGCGTCCCAGGTTTCCCGGTTGACGGTGCCGTTGACGTCCAGCCCCTCGGCCAGCTGGAAGGCCCGGATAAGGTCCGCCTCGGCCTGACCGAGGAGAGAGCTCTCATCCACAAAGGCCGCGCCGCAGTTGCGGGCGGCGATCTGGTTGAGCCGCTGCTGGATGGCCAGGACGCTGGGGCTGGCGCTGTCGTACTGGGCGGCCCGCTCGGGGTAGCCGTTGCCGGCCACGGCCGGGGCGTCGGGGGAGGTGGCCCCCGCCAGCAGAGAGAGGCTGAGGGCCTCGGCGGCGGTCCAGGTGTCGGCGGTGCCGGTGACAGGCAGTTCCAGCAGCTGCTGGAGGCTGCGGGTGCCCACTGCCACCGCATCGGTGTAGGTGGAGGTGACGGCGGGGGCGTTGACGGTGTCGAAGTAGTAGGCGATGCGGGAGAGGAGGATGGTGTAGTAGAGGATGGCGTCCCCCTCGGCCCCAATGTCCAGGGGACTGCCGGGGTAATCCATCCGGTTGAGGGTGACCACCGGTCCCGAGGCCCGCAGCCAGTTGGTCTGGGCGTAGAGGCTGGTCCAGGTGGTCTGGCCGACGATGCCGTCCACCGTCAGGCCGGCCAGCCGCTGGTAGGCACGGACGACGTTCTCGGTGGCGGCACCGAAGGTGCCGTCGATGCTGACGGTGGGCAGGCTGGGGTCATAGACGCTGACCAGGTAGAGGTAATATTGCAGCTCCCGGACGGCCCGGCCCGTGGAGCCGCGGCGGAGGGCGCCGGGGAACTCGCCGGGCCGAAGGCTGGACGACAACAGGTCGTTGGCGATGTCGGTGTAGACCTCGTGGAGCTTGTTCCAGGTGGCGCGGCCGACCACGCCGTCCGCCGTCAGGGCGAAATACCGCTGGAAGGCCTCGACAGCCCGGCGGGTGCCCGAGCCGAAGACCCCGTCCACCGATGGGTTGTTGAGGGAGGTGTAGACGGTGCGGGCAATCTTGAGCCAGAACTGGATCAGCCGGATGTTCTGGCCGGTGTCACCCTCCCGCAGGGCGGTGCCGGGGTAGGCGTTGGGGGTGCCGTTGTCCGACTGGATGCTGAAGAACTGGTTGTAGACGGCGTTCCAGGTGGCCTGGCCGACGACGTCGTCCACCGTCAGGCCGTACCGCCGCTGAAAGGCCCGGGCCGCCGTCGCGGTGCCGCTGCCATAGACCCCATCCACCGTGACCGAGGGGATGGAGGAGACATACTGGGAGATGGTGTTGAGCCAGAACTGGAGCTGCTCGACGGCGGCCCCGCTGGACCCGGTGCGGAGGGTGGCGCCGCCCCAGGTGCCGTCCGACAGGATGCCGCTGGCGGTCTCGCCTTCGCTGGTCAGTTCGGCCAGGTTCTTGACCGAGACGTAGATGTAACTGATCTTGTACCAGGTCTGCCGGCCCACCACTCCGTCGGCGGTCAGACTGAACTGGCGCTGGAACCGCTTGACGGTGGCGGCCATCTGTGCGCCGAAGATGCCGTCCACCGTCAGGGTGCCGAAGAAGGGGTAGTCCTTGGTGATACGGTTGAGTTGCCGCTGGAGGACAAAGACGTTGGTCCCGCGGTCCCCCTGGCTGACCGGGCTGCCGGGGTAGCTCTCGGGGATGGAGGCGATGTTGGTGGTGCGGACCACCTCGGTGTTGCTGCCGTCGTAGTACCGCAGGATGCCGAGGGCGGTGTAGCCCTGCTCGGCCAGGGTGACGGTGCCCCATTGCTTGAGCCCGGCACAGGAGACGCTCTTGCCGTCGCAGTATTCGGCATAGTAGGGGTTGACGGTGCCGGTCTTCCGGATGTAGGTGTTGAAGATGTCGTCGGTCAGCTTCACCATCACGTCAAAGACAGTCCGCCCGTGGACGTAGTACTGGTCGTAGCTGGTGGAATTGGTGATGTTAAACGAGTAGCCCCGGCTGGGGTACCACTCGGTGTAGATCCGGTTGAGGGCCAGGGAGATCTGGCAGTGGATGTTGGCCCGCAGGGCCTGCTCGGGCCAGGTGGGGTAGACCTCGCTGGAGGCGACGTTGGCGATGTAGTCCCGGAAGGAGACGGTGACGTTGCTGGCCGAAGAGGCCGGGGCGCCGAGGTGGACGGTGATTTTGTTAGGGATCACCACCTCGGAGAGGACCCGCGGCGTGGCGGCGGTGCAGTCGTCGCCGGGGGCGGTGCCGCTGCCGCCGGTCCCTGCAAAGAGGGAGTGGACCGGGATAACGACGGGGTCGTCCGTTTCGGGCGCAACTCGGGCGGTGTTGGAGATCATCTCCAGCTGGGCCAGGGTAACCTGCCCGTCGAAGATCTGGACCCCCTCGATCCGGACGGTGTGGTAGCCCGGCTTGGACGCGGCCAGGTTGCAGGTCGCGTAAGGAAGGACGGTGGTGTTGGTTTCATCCAGAGAGTAATCGGAGGCTGGGGCCTCGATCTCCAGGTCGGCGGTGCCGCCGGTCTCGTCGGTAATCCGGCTGGCGTTGAAGTCGCTGCCTGTGATGGTGACGGTGACGCCGGCCACAGGCGCAGACTGTCGGGCCGCATAGCTCTGGATGCGTAGGATTCCTGCTGCCATAGAATGATGCTCCTTTACAGATGGGTTGTGTCTGTCCCAGTGTATGCAGCCGGGCGGCCCCGGGTGACAGGGGCGGATCGGGCGTTGCTTTTTTGGTGGTCTGGTGTATACTAAAACTATCAATCACACCAAAACGCAAAGGAGGATCATCATGCAGGCAACCATCCGCAATGAACACCTGACCCTTACCGTGGACACCCACGGCGCCGAGCCGGTCGGCGTCAAAAACGCCGCCGGCCAGGAGATGCTCTGGCAGGGGGATAAATCGGTCTGGGGACGGCATGCGCCCGTCCTCTTCCCCTGGACGGGCAAGCTGGTGGGGGGCAGCTTCACCCACAAAGGGAAGAGCTACAAGGGCGGCCAGCACGGCTTTGCCCGGGACCTCGAACACACTTTGCTGGAGGCGGGCCCCGACGCCATCCGGCTGGAATTGCGGGCCGACGAGGAGATCAAGGCGACCCGCTTCCCCTTTGACTTTGTCCTGACCAGCACCTTCCGGCTGGAGGGGAAGACGGTCTGCCACACTCTGGCGGTGGAGAACCCGGCCGGCGCGTCCAAGCCGCTCCAGTTCGGCATCGGGTACCACCCGGCTTTTGCCGTCCCCTTCGACGACGCCCACACCACCGAGGACTATGAGTTCCGGTTCGACCGGCCCGAGAGTCCGGTCATCCTGGACGCCCGGCCCAACGGCCTGCTGTCCGGCAAGAACTACTACCAGTGGAAGAATGCCGCCAGCATCCAGCTCACCGATCACCTCTTCGACAACGACAGCTTCTGCATGGCGGGGCTGCGCAGCCAGACCTTGGGCATCTATGAGAAGGACACCGGCCGGAACGTCACCTGCGACATCGCAGATTACCCCTATACCCTGATCTGGAGTGCCAGGACCGAGAAGATCCGCTTTGTCTGCATCGAGCCCTGGCACAGCCTGCCCGCCGCCGAGGCCGACGGCCCCGCCTGGACCAAGCGGGCGGCCGCCGCCGTCCTGGCCCTCGGCGAGCGGTGGGAGACCACCCTCCGCACCACCTTCGACCGGTGAGCGCCCTGCGAGGGTTCGGGGCGGCCCACCGGTGGGCGCTGGCCGCCCTGGCCGGCGGCGCCGCGGCCCTGGCCCTCTTCTGGCTGGCGCGCTCCGACCGCGCCCTGATGGACCTCTGGGTGGACCGCGTCTCGATGCCCGTCAAGCGGGGGCTGGGTGCCCTGTGCGACCCGCTGCCCTTCAGCGTCTGCGAGGCGGGGGCCACGGTGCTGATCCTGGGGGCGCTGGTCCTGCTGGGCCGGGCAGTCTGGCAGGCAGCCCACGGCGCCCCGGCGGCGCTGGGGGCTTGGGCGCTCCATCTGGTGGTTCTGTTGGTCTGGGGTTACTTTGGGGTCTGCGCCCTCTGGGGCACCCAGTATTACGCCGAATCCTTCGCCGAAAAGGCGGGGATGGAGGCCCCCGGCCTGAGCGTCGAACAGCTGGAGGCCGTCACCCGTTACTTTGGTCGGCAGGTGGCCGCCTGTGCGGACAGCGTTCCCCGGGACGACGCGGGCCGCTTTGCGGTCAGCCGGGATGAGATCTTTGCCCAGACGCCGGGCCTCTACGACGGCCTGACCAGGCGCTGGGTCTTCCTGTCCGGCCCCGAGCGGCAGGCCAAGCCCGCCTTCTACTCCAAGCTGATGAGCGCCTGGGGCTTCACCGGTTACCTCTGCCCCCTGACCGGGGAGAGCACCCTCAACGTGGACTGTCCCGAGGTCTTCCTGCCAGTGACCATCGCCCACGAGTTCGCCCACCAGCGGGGCGTCGCCGCTGAGCAGGAGGCCAACTTCGTCGGCATCATGGCCTCGATCACCAGCGGGAAGGCGGCCTACGTCTACTCCGGCTGGCTCTACGGCTACCTTCACCTCTCCAACGCCCTCTATCGGGTGAACCCCCAGGCCGCGGCGGCTTGTTCGGCAGCTCTGCCGGCGAGTGCGCAGGCCGACTTCGCCTTCAACAACGCCTATTGGGCCAGCTGGGAGGGTCCGGTGCGGGAAGTAGGGGAGACGGTCTACAACGCCTTTCTCGAGAGCCACGGCCAGGAGCTGGGGATGCAGAGCTACGGCGCCTGCGTCGATCTGCTGGTCGAGGAATTTTTGCCCTATACCGATCAGAACGAATGACAAAAGCACCGGAACGACCCTGCGTTGGGGTGTTCCGGTGCTTTTTGGGTTGCAGGAAATATTTTAAGGTTTGTATCCGCTGGCCGCGGTGGCCCAGAGGGGGCGGGCGGGATTTTTAATAGGCGATGCCCCAGTAGACCAACGACTTGGCGGGCTTGCCGCAGATGGGGCAGACGTCGGAGAGGTACTCCTGCTCGAAGGGCATACAGCGGCTGGACAGGCCAACCTCTTCCTTCATCTTGAGCTCGCAGTCGAGGTCGCCGCACCACATGGTCTTGATGTAGCCAGTGTTGGCGGCGGCCAGGGCCTTCACTTCCTCCATGGTGGTGGCGGCCCAGGTCCGCTTTTCGCGGTTTTCGAGGGCGCGTTGGTAGAGGTCGTGGGTCAGGGCTTCCAGCTGGGCGGGAATGGCGGTCTCCAGCTCGTCCAGGCTGACAAAGACCTTCTCCCGAGTGTCCCGGCGGACCAGGACGCACTGGTTCTTCTCCAGGTCCTTGGGGCCGAGCTCGAGACGGAGGGGCACGCCCTTCATCTCCCACTGGCTGAACTTCCAGCCGGGGGCGTTGTCGCTGTCATCCAGCTTGACCCGGGCGTACTTCGAGATGGCGGCGGCTACCTCAGCGGCCTTCTCGGTGACGCCGGGCTTGTGGGGGGCGATGGGCACCACCACCACCTGCCAGGGCGCGATGGCCGGCGGCAGGATCAGGCCGTCGTCGTCGCCATGGGTCATGATGATGGCCCCCACCAGGCGGGTGGAGGCGCCCCAGCTGGTCTGGAACGGGTAGTGGATCTGGTTGTCACGGCCGGTGAAGGTGACGTCGTAGGCGCGGCTGAACTTGTCCCCGAAATAGTGGCTGGTGCCGCTCTGCAGGGCCTTGCCGTCCTTCATCATCGCCTCGATGGTGTAGGTGGCCTCGGCACCGGCAAATTTCTCCTTGTCGGTCTTCCGCCCTTTGACCAGCGGGATGGCCAGGTCGTCCTCGCAGAAGCTGGCGTAGCAGTTCAGCTGGGCCATCGTCTCGGCCTCGGCCTCGGCGGCGGTCTCGTGGATGGTGTGGCCCTCCTGCCACCAGAACTCACGGCTGCGCAGGAAGGGGCGGGTGGTCTTTTCCCACCGGATGACGCTGCACCACTGGTTGTACTTCATGGGCAGCTCGCGGTAGCTGTGCAGCACCCGGGACCAGTGGTCGCAGAACATGGTCTCGCTGGTGGGGCGGACGGCCATCCGCTCTTCCAGCTCTTCGCTGCCGCCCATGGTGACCCAGGCGGCTTCAGGGGCAAAGCCTTCCACCAGCTCGCCCTCCTTCCGCAGCAGGCTCTCGGGGATGAGCACCGGCATGGCCACGTTCTCGTGGCCGGTGGCCTTGAAGCGGGCATCCAGGTTCTTCTGGATGTTCTCCCAGATGGCCTGGCCGTAGGGCCGCAGGATGATGAAGCCCTTCATGCTGGAATATTCCACCAGCTCCGCTTTCAGGCAGATGTCGGTGTACCACTGGGCGAAGTTCTCCTCCTGGCTGGTGATGGCCTGGACGAGCTTTTTCGAATCTTTTGCCATTGTTATCCTCCTCAAAGGGCCGTGCGCCAAACGGGTGCGTTCCGCACGAGCCGCAAATAAAAGCCCCCGCCCGGCGCGGCCTCTGCCGCCAGGACCCGAAGCGGGAGTGGGTGCTGATGGGATGTGCAGGGTCAGCCCAGCTGGCTGTCGACGAACTGGACCACATCGCCGACGGTGTGCAGCTTCTCGATGGCGTCGTCGGGCACCTCGATGCCGAACTCATCCTCGAGGGTCATCACCATGTCGACGATGTCCAGGCTGTCGGCCTCGAAATCGTTCAGCAGGTCGCTCTCCATGGTGATCTTCTCGGGCTCGACGCCCAGCTGCTCGGCCAGAAAGCCGCGGATTTTTTCAAATGTACTCTCCATAATCGTGAAGTCTCTCCTTTTACAAGATTCATCCGCAGGCGGCCCGGGCGGCGGGTCCGCCGCGCGCCTGCAAGAAAGCTCTTCTTACTTTATAGCGTATGCCCTCCCTGTTGTCAAGCCCTGTTTTGCGATTCGGGACAGGATAGGCCGAAAATTGCCCAAAACGCCGGTTTGTGCTTGTCAGACGGCGGTTTGCCTATTATAATAAGAAAGAAACGTTCCCCGCCAGGGGGACCCAGGGGAGGGATACCATGAAATTACGTTTTACCAAGATGCAGGGCTGTGCCAACGATTACATCTACCTGGACTGCCGCGCCAGCGGCCTGCCGCCCGACGTGGCCGGGCTGTCCCGGAAGCTGTCGGCCCGGCATGTTTCGCTCGGGGCGGACGGGGTCATCTGCATCTGCGCACCCGAGACGCCGGGAGCCGACGCGGCGATGCGGATCTTCAACGCCGACGGCAGCGAGGGGATGATGTGCGGCAACGGCATCCGCTGTGTCGCCCAGTGGCTGCGGGACCACGAGCCGTCCTGCGCCGCCAGGGACAGCCTTTTGATCGACACCCGCAGCGGCCCTAAACGGATGCGCTGGCAGGGGGGCGGCTGCTGGCAGGTGGAAATGGGCCGGTACAGCGCTATGGCCGCCGACCTGCCCGCCGTCAACATGGGCCCCGGGCCTCTGGTGGGCTGCCCGCTGGAGGCGGCCGGCCGCCGCTGGACCGTCACCTGCATCAGCGTGGGCAACCCCCACTGCGTGACGGTGGTGGAGGATGTGGATGGGCTGGACCTGGCCGCCATCGGCCCCGCCTTTGAAAAGCACCCGAACTTCCCCCGGCAGATCAACACCGAGTTCATCCAGCAGCTGGACGCCACCCACCTCAAGATGCGGGTCTGGGAGCGGGGCAGCGGGGAGACCTGGGCCTGCGGCACCGGGGCCTGCGCCTCGGTGTCGGCTTTGACCGAGCTGGGCCTTGTCCCGACGGGGGAGGACATCCACGTCCTTTTGCGGGGCGGCGAGCTGGTGATCCGGGTGCAGCCGGGCCGCCAGGTCCTGATGACCGGGCCGACGGTGACGGTCTGCGAGGGCGTGACCGAAGTATAAAAGCGCATCTGTGCTGAAAAATAAAGCGACAAGAGGGAAACTACCATGAAGATGAACCAGAACTACAACGAGCTGAAGGCTAGCTATCTGTTTGTGGACATCAACCACCGGGTGGCCGCCTTCCAGAAGGCCCACCCCGACAAGGAAGTCATCCGGCTGGGGATCGGCGACGTGACCCGGCCCCTGGCTAAATGCGTGGTCAACGCCATGCAGCAGGCGGTAGCCGAGATGGGCACCGAGGCGGGCTTCCGCGGCTACGGCCCCGAGCAGGGTTATGACTTCCTGCGGGAGGCGGTGCAGGGCTACTACGCCAAACGGGGCGTCCAGCTGGCGGCGGACGAGATCTTCATCAGCGACGGCGCCAAGAGCGACCTGGCCAACGTCCTGGGCCTCTTCGACACCGACAACACCGTCCTGGTGCCCGACCCCGTCTACCCCACCTATGTGGACGACAACGTCACCGACGGCCGGAAGATCGTCTACGCCCCCACCAGCGAGGCCAACGGCTTTTTGGCCATGCCGGACTGGAACGTCAAGGCCGACATCATCTATATCTGCAGCCCCAACAACCCCACCGGCGCCGCCTACAGCCGCGACCAGCTCAAGCAGTGGGTGGACTACGCCAAGGCCAACGACGCGGTCATCCTCTACGACGCCGCCTATGAGTGCTTCGTCTCGGACGAGGGGCTGGCCCGCAGCATCTTTGAGGTGGAAGGCGCCCGCCAGTGCGCCATCGAGATATGCTCCTTCTCCAAGATCGCCGGCTTCACTGGCACCCGCTGCGGCTACACTGTGGTGCCCCATGAGCTGGAGCGGGAGGGGATGAACCTCAACAAGCTCTGGCTCCGCCGTCAGACCACCAAGTTCAACGGCGTGCCCTACATCGTCCAGCGGGGCGCCGCCGCCGTCTTTACTGAAGAGGGGATGGCCGAGATCCAGTCAAACCTCGACTACTACCGCCAGAACGCCAAGGTCATCGCTGACGCCTTGAACGAGTGCGGCGTCTGGTACTGCGGCGGCCACAACAGCCCCTACATCTGGCTGCGCTGCCCCGGCAACATGGACAGCTGGCAGTTCTTTGACTGGCTGCTGGAGAACGCCGGCGTGGTCGGCACGCCGGGTGTGGGCTTCGGCGGCTGCGGCGAGGGCTACTTCCGCCTGACCGCCTTCGGCGACGCCGAAAAGACCCGCATCGCCGCCCAGCGGATCAAGGAGGCCGTCCTCTCCCTGAGCAAGTAACGACAGCGCTCCACAGCGCACCCCTGTCTTTTCTTTCTGCAAGAAGGCCGGGGGCGCTTTTTGTTATGTTTTGACGTTGAAAAGCCCCGGCGTTTATGCTATACTGACCCCTAGATGCATCGAACGACAGTGCATCCGGACGTATGGAGGAAGAAGATGATTTTTGACACCCTGAACAACCTGCCTAACTATCTGGGCATCAGCCGCAACCTGGATACCGCCATCGAATATATTATGGCGCGTGATATCGCCACCCTGCCCGACGGCCGCACCCGGGTCGACAGGGAAAAGGTCCTGGCCGAGGTGCGCACCCTGACCCCCCAGAGCGGCGAGAAGGCGGATTTCCTCTGCCGGGAGGGCTGCCTGACCCTGTTGACCGACCTGGCCGGCAGCGAGATGTTCGAGGTCTCCCTGGGGGAGTTCTCGGTCAAAAAGCCGGCGGAAGGGGATGGGCCTGCCGCCGGCAGCGCCCCGACCAGCGCGGCCGGGATGCTCTGCGAAGGGCGGTTCGTCCTCTTCCTTGCAGGGGAACCCTACAAGGCGGGGATCAAGGCCCAGGGCTGCGGCAAGGTGAAACAGGCGCAGTTCCTCGTCGCGCTGGATGAGGATGGGGAAGAAGGGTGACGGAAGGATCGTCCCCCACACACAGACGAATGGAGGGAACGCTGTATGAAGATTGAGACCATCGCGACCCCGCGGCTGGATCTGCGGAATTTCACCCCCGCGGACGCGCCCTTTGCGATCAGCCTGTGGAACGACGAGAAGATCGGCCGCTGGCTGTCCGACCCGCGGCTGGAGGACATCCCCGACCGCGCAGCCTACATCAAGTCGGTCGAAGGGCTGGGGGACACTCTCGACTGCTGCCACCTGGTGGCGGTGGACCGGGAGAGCGGGGAGCGGATCGGCACCTGCAGCTTTGTCCCCGAGAGCAACGGCCGCAGCTACGACCTGGCCTATGCGGTGGCCCCCTGCTTCCAGCAGCGCGGCTACGGCACTGAGATGGTCGAAGGGCTGATCGACTACGCCCGGGCCCGCGGCGCCGGCGCGGTCACCATCCGCATCGCCCAGGAAAACGCCGCCTCCAACGCCCTTGCCCGGAAGGTGGGCGCCCTGATCATCGCGGCCGGCTCCTTCACCAAGGGCGGCACCGGCGAGGTGATCCCCGACTACCTCTATGAGTTAAAACTTTAAGGGGAACCAATTTCTGTCTGCATACGCAGATCAGAAATCCTTTTCCCTAAATCCCCCTTTTAGACAAAATTTCCCGCAGAACCGCGCACTCGCCGCCAAGGCAGCTCGCACACGTTCTGCGGGAAATTTCCCTGTATGTATCCGGCCCGTACACGTATGTCGTCCGGGCCGGATGTTTTAATATGCAGTTTTTACCCGTTCTGGGAGTCCACCGGGTCGGTCAGCAGTTCCTTGATGGCGGGCACCACGGCGCCCAGGTTCTGCAGCTCGGAGGGGATGATGATCTTGGTGGCCTTGCCGTTGGCGACCTTGGCCAGGGCTTCGAGGCTGCGCAGGGCGATGACCCGGTCCTCGGGGGCGGCCTCGTTCAGCAGGCGGATAGCGTCGGCGTTGGCCTTTTGGACGGCCAGAATGGCCTGGGCCTCGCCCTCGGCCTCCAAGATGCGCTGCTGCTTGACCGCGTCGGCCCGCAGGATGGCGGCCTCCCGCTCGCCCTCGGCGGCGGTGATGGCGGCCTGCTTCTCGCCGTCGGCCTTGAGGATGACGGCCCGCTTTTCACGCTCGGCCTTCATCTGCTTTTCCATGGCGTCCTGGATCTCGGCGGGGGGCATGATGTTCTTGACCTCCACCCGGTTGACCTTGATGCCCCACTTGTCGGTGGCGTCGTCCAGGATGGCGGTGATCTTAGAGTTGATGACGTCCCGGCTGGTCAGGGTGTGGTCCAGCTCCATTTCGCCGATGATGTTCCGCAGGGTGGTGGCGGACAGGCTCTCCAGCGCCGCGATGGGCTGGTTGACGCCGTAGGTGTAGAGCTTGGCGTCCATCACCTGGAAAAAGACCACCGTGTCGATCTGGATGGTGACGTTGTCCCGGGTGATGACAGGCTGAGGCGGGAAGTCGCCCACCTGCTCCTTGAGGCTGACCTTTTTGGCCACTCGCTCCAGGAAGGGGATCTTGACGTGGAGGCCGGCTTCCCAGGAGGCGGAATAGACGCCCAGCCGCTCCACCACATAGACCTTGGACTGGGGCACGATGACGATGTTGGTCACAACGATGACCAGTACCACAAAGATAAGGGCCAGGACGAGAATAATCATCATGAGGGGCACACTCCTTTCTCGGTGAGGGGGTTCAGGTGTGGGGTTCGACGGGAGCCTCCAGGGGGGATGCGAGGGGTTCAACGATCAGCAGGGTGCTGCGGATCTCGACGATGCGGCAGCTGTCGCCAGGCGCAAAGGCCGCGCCGGGGACGGCCTGGGCGTTCCAGTCCACCCCGTCCAGCCGGACGCGGCCGGAGGCGGCGTCGCTGACGCCGGTCAGGACGGTGGCGGTACGGCCGATGTTCAGCTTGTCGGCGTTGATGGGGACGGCAGGCTTCCGCAGTTTCCGGGTCAGCGGTCGGAAGGCCAGCAGGCAGAGGATGCTGACCACGATGAAGATAACCGCCTGCACCTGGAAGCTGTCGGTGAAAAAGCAGCTGATGAGGGCGGCGGCCCCGCCCACGGCGAACCAGACCGACACAAGGTTGAAGGTGCTGGCCTCGACGAAAAGCAGGAGGATGGTGGCGGCGAGCCACCCGATGGCCTGTAGCATGGTGATACTCCTTGGTTTATGAAAAAGGCTGACAGGGCGCGGCAAAAGACCACGCCTTTTTTCTATCATATTCATTTTGCGGCGCAAGGTCAAGCGTTTTCGGGACGAATGGGAAAGTGGGGAGAGAAGTTTGTGCTTTTCACCAAAAAAGCCCGGCTCTTTTCGTAGAACCGGGCAGAAATGTGCGCAATTTTATGAAAAACGCTGAAATTTCAGGTAAAATTTTGTCTAAAAAGGGGATACCAGGGGGAAGAATTTCCGCCGTGCGGCTGTGTGCAGAAACTGGTTCACCCTGGATTATACATAATCGTAATAACTGTGGTCCGGGTTGTGACCGATCTCCTCCACCGTGATGGTGAAGCCCATGGGGTTGACCTCGGTGTATTTGCCGCTGTCGAGCCGCTCGACGATGGCTTTGTCGGTGCGGTTGGCGATGATCTCGGCCACCTCGGTCTCCCCGATCCGCTGGTAGTGGAGGATACCTCCCTCGGCCCGCAGCACCCGGATGCCGCCCTCCCGGAAGGCGTCGCAGGTGCGGCGGAGCTTGGACAGCTGGGCGATGACCGGGCGCAGCCGCTCTTCGTGACTGTCCCAGAGGTAGAAGCCCCGGTTGAAGGGGTCGCGGTAGCCCTGCATCCCGATCTCGTCGCCGTAGTAGACGCATGGGACGCCGGGCAGGGTGAAGATGATGGCGTAGGCCATCTTGAGGAGGAGCAGTCCGTCCTCGTAGGCCGCCCCGGTGACGCTGCGGCCGCTCTGCCACTCCCGGCCGCGGCCGTTGGCCGGCTCGTTGGCGATGACGGTCAGGGCCCGCTCGGTGTCGTGGGTGGACAGGAAGTTGAGGGCGGTGTGGAGGGCCGGGGCGGGGTAGTGCTCGCAGATGGAGAGGATGGCGTCGGCAGCATCGGCAGCCTCCCCGCCGCAGACAAAGCCGAGGACGGCGTTCCGGAAGGGGTAGTTCATGACGCTGTCCAGCCCCTTGCCCAGCAGGTAGCTCCGCCGCTGGCCGAAGCCGTATTTGGTGGTGGCGTCCTCCCAGACCTCTCCCAGCAGGAACTTGTCGGGGCCGACCCGCTTGACGGCGGCGCGGATCTTCCGGAT
>CAZEIG010000006.1:0-26043 GCA_964511805.1 uncultured Faecalibacterium sp. | reverse complement strand
CGACCTGAACACTCCCGACGCCTTGGCCGCCCTCTTCGACCTGGTCAAGGAGATCAACACCCTCGCGGCTGCGTCCGGCAAGGCCGCCCTGGAGGAGGCTGCCGCCGTTTTTGACGAGCTGGCGGGCGTGCTGGGCCTGCTCTACAACCGGAAGAAGGACGAGGTCCCCGCCGAGGTGAAGGAGCTGGTGGAAAAGCGGGCCGCCGCCAAGAAGGCCAAGGACTGGGCCGCCGCCGACGCCCTCCGCGACGAGATCACCGCCCTTGGCTGGACGGTCAAGGACACCGCCCAGGGGCCGCAGCTGACCCGCAGCTGACCCGCCCTTTTGCAGTATCCCCCTCCGGCACGGCGTTCGCCGTGCCACCTCCCCGCTGGGGAGGTTTTCACCCGGCCGCGGGCTTGTGGCTTCCGGGCGGATGAAGTGTGCGCGGCGGGGAGAAATTGGAAGGGCGGCAGCCAGGTGCGGATAAATGCCGTCATTGACCAAAACAACGCTTTACAGTACAATATAGGCGGGGACGGACGGGCCTGCGGGTCCGGACCCCCGAAAGATCCTGCCTGTAAGGAGGGAAACCATGCTGAGAAAAAGGATCGCCGCGCTGGCGCTGGCTGCCATGATGGCCTGCACCACGGCAGCGCCGGCTCTCGCGGCGGGGGACGCATCGCCCGCCGCCCTGGCCCTTGAGGCCGAGAACGACCTGGTCTCGATCCGGATTGAGGCCACCGACAACGCCGTCTACGGCTCGCCGATCAACGTGACCATCCGGGCCAACCCCGAGGACACCCAGTATATCGCTGTGGTGCTGGGGACCAGCGGCCAGGCCAAGGGCTTTGTCACCCTGCTGCTGCCCGAGAAGGTGCGCATCCTTCTTGAGCTGGTGCCGCTGCCGGTCTCGATGTCGGCTGACCCTGCCAACACCACCAACTTCAACCTCTACCGCTACCTCAAGCAGCTGATCGACGGCAACGACGTCACAGTCCTGCTGCGGGTGGCAGAGGAGTTGACCGCCCTGATGGGGATCCTCCAGTACTACGCCCCCGCCCTGACCGACATCGTGGACGGGATGAACAGCGTCCTGACCATGATCCGCCGCTACCTGCCCGAGGGGCTGGCCACCCACATCTATGTGGACGAGCAGCCCACCGATGCCGGCAGTTACCTGGCCGGCGCCGTGACGGTCATCCGCGGCGACGTCAACACCGGTGGGCTGGCCTTCTTCCGGGTGGCACCCAAGACGGAGGGCGTCCGCCAGTACTGGGCGCAGGAAGCTCCCGCCTCGATGACGGTGGAGCAGGCCCGTAACTTTGACTTCTCGGCCGTGGTGGAAGTGGACGGTGTGCCCCTGTCCGGCGAGGGGATCAACGTCACCTACCGCTACACCAAAAAGGGTGGCCTGCTGGGCCTCGGCAACGAGACCACCGAGCAGATCCCCACCGAGCCGGGCAGCTACACCCAGACCGCCATCCTGAGCGGCAACTACGAGACCGCCAACATCAGCCGCGACTTTGTTATCACCGGCTGAGCCCACAGCAAAAAAGCCCCGCCGCTTCCGTTCGTCACGGAAGCGGCGGGGCTTTCTATTGATCCGGAGCTTTTTTCAAATCCGTCTCATCGAATGCCATGCACATTTAATGAGACAGCCGATGAGACTAGGACCCCTCTCTCAGCCCTTGCCGGCACAGCCAAACAGCTCGATCTTCTCCTTGCACTTGTCGATGATGGCCTGTGCGCCGGGGGCCAGCAGCTTACGGGGATCGAAACCCTTGCCCTGCAGGTCCTTGCCGGCCTCAATGTACTTGCGGGTGGCCTCGGCGAAGACAAGCTGGCACTCGGTGTTGATGTTGATCTTGGACACGCCCAGGTTGATGGCCTTGGCGATCATCTCGTCGGGGATGCCGGTGCCGCCGTGCAGCACCAGGGGGATGTTGTTGGTGGCCTTGTGGATGCGGTCCAGCGCCTCAAAGTCCAGGCCCTTCCAGTTGGCGGGGTAGACGCCGTGGATGTTACCGATGCCGGCCGCCAGGAAGTCGATGCCCAGCTCGGTGATCCGGGCGCACTCGGCGGGGTCTGCGATCTCGCCGCTGCCGACGACGCCGTCCTCAACGCCGCCGATCGAGCCGACCTCGGCCTCGATGGACATCCCGTGGGCGTGGGCCAGGGCCACCAGCTCCTTGGTCTTCTCGACGTTTTCCTCGATGGGGTAGTGGCTGCCGTCGAACATGATGGAGGAGAAGCCGGCCTCGACACAGGCCTTGCAGCCCTCGTAGGGGCCGTGGTCCAGGTGGAGGGCGATGGGCACGGTAATCCCCATCGAGTCGACCATCGCATTGACCATGGCGGCAACCGTCTTGAAGCCGGTCATGTACTTGCCGGCGCCCTCGGATACGCCCAGGATGACCGGGCTCTTGGTTTCCTCACAGGCGGTCAGGATCGACTTGGTCCACTCCAGGTTGTTGATGTTGAACTGGGGCACACCGTAATGGCCGTCCCGTGCCTTGATGAGCATTTCAGTTGCATTTACCAGCATTGTTCTTACCTCCAGCATCTATTTCTTATCTTGTGAAACAAGAACTCGGCTTGTCTGCCGCATCCGGCAGGCTCCTACTTTTCTCAGTATAACCGAAACGGTTTGCAAAATCAATCTCAAGCAGACTTTTTTGTGTTTTTCTGTCAATCTGCCAAACTGCCGTCCCGCGCCCAGGCAAAAATATACTGCTGGGCGATGCCGGCATGGCCGCCGGTCTTCCGGTTGAGGTAGGCGGCGGGGTCCTTGACCCGCCGTGTGAAGAGGGCCTGCCCCGCCCGGCGGATCCAGACGTCCACCGGGTAGGCGTCCCACCGGCCCAGGCCGTACAGCAGGGCGCAGTCGGCCACCTTGGGGCCCACCCCACGCACTTCCATCAGCCGGGCCCGGGCCTCCGCCAGGGGCAGGGTGCGGAGTTCGGCCTCGTCCAGGCTGCCTGACGCTGTCCGGCGGGCGGCGTCCAGGATGTACCCGCTTCGCCAGCCCGCCCGCAGAAAGGCGAGGTCCGCCTCGGCCAGGGGGGCCAGCTGTTCGGCGGTGGGGAAGGCGAAGTACCCCTCCCCCAGCGGCTCGCCCAGCCCAGTGCAGAGCCTGTCCACGATCCCCTTGATCCGGGGGATGTTGTTGTTCTGGCTGATGAGGAAGGTCACCAGCGCCTCAAAAAAGGGCTGCCGGAGCACCCGGATCCCCGGTGCGTGGTCGATGCAGGCGGCCAGCCCTTTGTGGGCCGCCCGCATCCGCGCCAGCAGGGCGGGGTAGTCGAGGTCCAGCGCAAAATAGCTCCGCCAGAAATCGGGGTCGGGGGCCGGCCCGGCCAGCCCAGTCAGCTCCAGCATTCCGTCGGGGCGCTGCCGTACCCGGACCGCCTGGCCCGCCGCCACCCCCACCCAGCTGTCCGGCGTCTCCTGCCGCCAGCGGAAACACTGGCCGCAGTCCAGCGCCTGGCTCAGTTCGAGCCCGTTTGCCTCAAAAAGCATCCTGTCCACCATCCTTCTCCAAATTTTACACAGTCTTTTCAACAGTATATCACAACCGTCAAAATGGCATTGGCATTTTTTGCAAACAAGACCAAATTTCGGCCGCGAAAATGGTCAGGATTCCATCTTGAAAAATACAAATCGTAGCCTGCTGCCCAAAGCCCCCGAAAGAGGAATTGTTGAAAACTCTGTGGAAAGGGTTGAATTCCACACTGCAAAGGGGCGCGGAAACTTAAACTTTTCACTTTTTCCACGGGCTTTTCAACTTGTTGAAAAAACCGGGGCCGGTTTACAATTCGTATACCGCCCCAAATGTTGAAAACTTACCCGCCTGCATCTTTTTGAAAAAAGCGGCCCACGCTCTCCGGAGGAGGAAGGGCGGACGGTGAAAAAATGGTATTTCTGGGGCGATTTGCTGGCAATGCAGGGCGGCTTATGTTATAATTTATCCCAGATGATCAGTTTGCCGCCCTTTTTCGGGGCGGCCACAGGGAGGAACGATACCATGCAGGATAAACGGCCGCGCAGCCCCCGCCCGCCCCGCCAGGAGGGCCGGGAGCAGGAGATACGCCCCAGCGAGCGCCTGGTTTATGGCAAAAACCCCGTCGCCGAGCTGCTCAAGAGCGGCGCCGGCGTCGATACCGTATTGCTGGCCGAGGGGATGGCTCCGGCTGTCGCCTCGTATTACACGGCTCTGGCCAAGGAGGCGGGCGCCGCCGTCAAGCGGGTCCACCCCAACAAGCTCCGCCAGCTGTCGGGTACCGACAGCCACCAGGGGGTGGCCGCTTTCGCCAGCGAGATCGCCTATGTCGAGGTGGACGACCTGCTCGAAGCCGCCCGCCAGAAAGGGCAGCCGCCCTTCCTGGTCATCAGCGACGGCATCGAGGACCCCCACAATCTGGGCGCGGTGATCCGCTCGGCCCTCCTCTGCGGGGCCCACGGGATCGTCATCCCCAAGCGGGGCGGCGCGTCGGTCACCCCCACCGTCATCAAGGCCAGCGCCGGCGCGGCCGAGCGGCTGCCGGTGGCCCGGGTGGTCAACATCGCCGAGACGGTCCGCCGCCTGAAAGAGGAAGGGGTCTTCGTCTACTGCGCCGACATGGACGGCGTCCCGCTCCGCAAAAATAACCTGACCGGACCCATCGCCCTGGTGCTGGGCAGCGAGGGCAGCGGGGTATCCCAGCTGGTCAAAAAGCGGTGCGACGGGGTGCTGCGGCTGGAGATGGCCGCCACTGGCACCGGGGTGGACAGCTTCAACGTTTCGGTGGCCGCCGGGATCATCCTCTATGAGATCCAGGCCCAGCGCGCCGGTGCAGAACAATAACAGGGGCGGGCAAGCCCCGTGGGAGGGATACAGCGAACATGCCAAAGGATTTGGACCGCCGGGAATTGACCCAGGAGGAGATCGAACAGGAACAAAAGGAAAAATTCAAGACTTTCTTCACCACCAGCGTGGCGCAGGTGCCGGAAGATATGATCCACGCGTCCGAGCGCCCCAACCGCAAACACGGCCTGCTGGCCCGCTTCTTTGCCAAAAAGGAGAAGGCCAACTACAGTAGGGACAAGGAGGAAGAGGTGCTCTGGGTCGAGACGCCGGTGGCCCCCACCGGCGAGATCCAGCTGGACGGACCCGCCCCCGAAAAGGCGGACGAAAACCTTGAGCTGGCCGCTCGCCCCTCGATGGAGGAGCTGATCCAGCAGCTGGAAGAGTCCCCCGCGCCGCCGCCCCCGCCGGCCCGCTCGGCCGAGCAGTCCAAGGCGGAGATCGAGGTGCTGTTGGCCCGGAAGGCGGAGGAAGCCCAAGCCAGACGGGCTGCGGCCGCAAAGCCCCAGGAGACCGCCTGCCCCGCCCCGCCGAAAGCGCCGGAGACGCCCCGAAGCGCTTCCATAAAGCCTGACGAGTCCACCCGGCCAAAGCCGCTGGAAGCCAGCCGGGATGTCCCCGCAAAGCCCGCTGGGTCCGCAGGGACGAAGCCGTCCGCTCCGCCAAAAGCCTCGGAGACCGCCCAAGGCACCCCCGCAAAGTCCACAGAATCTACCCTAAAAAAACCGGCTGAGACGGTCCGAAACACCCCGGAAAAACCGGCCGGGACCAAGCCGCCGGAGACGTCCCGGAACACCGTCCCGGCCAGACAGCCCGCACCCGCCAGAAGCGCCTCGCCGGAAAAGGCGTCTGAAACCATGGAGCTGACCCTGGAAGAGCCGGCCGCCGCCAAGCCTGCACCACCACCGGCCCCCGCTCAGGGAAAGCATGCGGCCTCCAAAAAGCAGAAGGCCCGCGCCGGCCGCCAGCTTGACCCAAAGCAGCGGCCCCAGCAGAAGGGCGCTCACAGCAGCGAGCTGGAAAAACTCAGGGCAAGGCTGGACGTCGAAAAGGAAGAAGCCGCCCGCCCCGCCCCGCCTGAAGAGGACAAGGAGATCACCCAGCAGGTGGGCGGGTTCCACTTTTTCGGGATCGGGGAGGACGAGGCCCCGCGGGGCACGGCCGAGCCGCCCAGCCTGGAAGACACCATGAGCCTGGAACTCCACGAGGAAGAGCCGGCCCCGGCCGACCTGTCTGTTCCGGCGGCCCGCCACGGCAAAAAAGGGAGAGGGAAGGTCAAAGCCCAGGCTAAGGCCCACCCCGAACACGCCGCCCCGGTCCATGCCGCGCTCGGCGAAGAGGCGGCGGCCCCGGAGACCACAGAAGAGAGACCCGCGCCCGTTGCCGGCGCGCCGGAGGCTGCCCAGCCCGAAGCCGCCGCGCCCGCAGAAGAAGCTCCTCCGACCCCCGAAGAGGCTGTCCAGACCATGGACCAGACGGTCGCGGCCCTGACCCTGCGGACGGCCCTCAGCGGGATCCTTGCCTTTGCCCTGCTCTGGGCGGGGCTGATCTACGAAGGGCTGCTGCCGCCCCTGTCCGGGCTGGACCCGGCGGCCGCGCCCGCCGCCTTTATGGGGGCGAACCTCCTGCTGCTGGCCGGTGCGCTGGCCGTCTCCCGGAACATCCTGGGGGACGGCCTGGCCGGGCTGCTGGGCGCCCCCTCCTACGACACCATGCCCGCCCTGGCCGGCACGGCCGCCCTGCTGCAGGCGGTGGTGGCCCTCCTCAATCCCGCCGTTTACCAGAGCACCAGCCTGACCCTGATGAGCGGCGGAGCTGCCCTGGCCCTCTTCCTGGACAACCTGGGCACCCGCCTGCTGGCCACCTCGGTCCGGGACGGCGGCCGCCTTGCCAACAGCGGCGTCGAACACCAGGGCGCCTTCCGGGCCAAGGACAAGGACCTGATCCGCTGCCTGGCCCCCTCCCTCGAAGAGGAAAACCCCTGGATCCTTCTCAGCCGCCCGGTGGAAGGGGACGGCGGCATCCTCGAGCGGAGCTTCGGCCCCCGTGCCGGTGAGAAGAAGGTCCAGACCCTCTCCCGGGTGCTGCTGGCCTGCGCGGTGGTGGGCGGCATCTGGATGCTGGCGACAGGCAAGGGCCCCAACGGGGCCGCCGCCGCCATGGCCGCTGTCCTCTGCCTGGCCGCGCCGCTCTCCTCCACCCTCATCGCCGGGCTGACCGCCCTCCGGATGGAGCGGACCGCCGGCGCTGTGGGCGCGGTCATCCCGGGCTGGGCCGGCGTCGAGGAGCTGAACGGGATCGACACCGTCCAGGTGGATGCCGGGGAACTCTTCACCCCCGAGAGCGCCCAGCTGGAGGACATCCGCATCTTCAAGGGCGGCCGGATCGACCGGGCCATCCTCTACACCGCCAGCGTCCTGAACCAGGGCTGCAACACCCTGGCCCGGCTGTTCCGGACCATCATCGCCGACCGCACCGACATCCTGCCCCCGGTTAAGGACCTGGAGCGGCACACCGGGCTGGGCTTCTCGGCCTGGTGCGACAACAACCGGATCCTGATTGGCACCCGCGCCTATATGGAGCAGGAAGGGGTGGCCTTGCCCGAGGCCGATTATGAGGCCAAGCACTCCCGCAACGGGGAGCTGCAGATCCTCTATCTGGCGGTGTCGGGGAATATGTACGCCATGTTCGTCCTGCGGTATGTCGGCGGCAAGCACGCCGCCCGCTGCCTGACCGTCCTCCAGAAGGAGAACATCCGGTTGCTGGTCACCTGCCAGGACCCCACCCTGACGGCGGAGAAGATCACCGCGGCCTACCATCTGCCCGAAGGGCTGGTCACCGTGCTGGACGAGGCGCAGTGCACCGCCCTGGCCCCGGCCGTCAGCGCTGGCACGGAGGAGCCCTGCTGTATGCTCCACCTGAAGGGTTTCACCAGCCTGACCGGCGGCCTGCGGGCGGCCCAGAAGGCCCAGGCGGCAGAGGGGGTCGGCGTCGCAATCCAGCTGGTGTCAGCCGGCTTCTCGGCCCTGATCGGCCTGCTGCTGAGCTATTCGGGCAGCATCGGGACCCTGTCGCTGCTGGTGGTGGTGATGTACCAGGCCGCCTGGAGCGCGCTGGGCATCGCGGCAGCGGCCATGAAGCAGCACAGCTAACCGCGGTCAACTGTAAACAACTGAGAATGATTCTTAAAGATTTTCTAAAACCCCTTGAAATCAGGGAGATATTGAAGTATAATACAACCATAGCCCCGGCAGGCATAGGGCTATGGACAGGTCAAAATGCAAACCAAAGCAAACCATATATACAAATTCAAAAGCGAAAAGGAGAGAATGCACTATGGAACTCAAGGGCAGCAAGACCGAAAAAAACCTGATGGAAGCCTTTGCCGGTGAGAGCCAGGCCCGCAACAAGTACACCTACTTTGCCAGCCAGGCCAAGAAGGAAGGCTACGTCCAGATGGCCAAGATCTTCGAGGAGACCGCCAACAACGAGAAGGAGCACGCCAAGATGTGGTTCAAGCTGCTCTGCGGCGGCGAGATCCCCGACACCGCCACCTGCCTGGAGATGGCCGCCGGCGGCGAGCACGAGGAGTGGACCGAGATGTATCCCCGAATGGCCAAGGAGGCCAAGGAGGAGGGCTTCAACCAGATCGCCGCCCTCTTCACCATGGTCGCCGGCATCGAGAAGGAGCATGAGGAGCGCTACCGCGCCCTGGCCGACAACCTGGCCAACAACAAGGTCTTCGCACGGGAAGAGCAGCAGGTCTGGCAGTGCTCCAACTGCGGCTACACCTATATCGGCAAGTCCGCGCCCCTCAAGTGCCCCGTCTGCGCACATCCCCAGGGCTACTTTGAGCTGAAGGTCAAGAACTACTAAGTTCACCTTTTGCTCCGACGCAATAAAAGCCCCCGGCGCCTTCGCAGCGCCGGGGGCTTTGTGTTGTTGTGTGGGTATCCGGAATGGAGCGCTTTCGGGAGCCGCAGGGCCGGGGGAAAGGCGCTGGCTCAGAGGTCCAGCTTGCCTTCCACCTTGTTCACCACATAGTAGGCCGCGCCGTCCTCCGGCTTGATATAGATCTTGCAGGACTGCACCCCTACTTTGTGGGTCAGCCGGTAGTCGGCCTTGGCCCGCTCGACGATGTCGGTCACGTTGTACTGACGGCCGGCCGTCTCAACGTAGATCTCGGGAGAAAGGGGCGGGCGGCGGCGCCGCGCGGCGGGTTTTGCGGACTGGTTCACTTTGCGCTTGGAGCCGGCTGTGGTGTCTTGTGCCGGGGCTTCGGGAAGGGGCGCATCGACCGATGCGGCAGCTTTCTTTGCGGACATATCCATCCACCTTTCTGTTTGTATTTTGTATCAGACAGCTCCCGCGGCGTCTGCCGCAGCGGGGCAAAAGTTTTCACCTATATAATATAAAGTTGCGGTTCATTTGTAAAGTCTTTTTTGAAAAAAGATCCCCTCCGCAGGGAAGAAATGACCCGATAAATGCCGTCCCTGTGAGAAAGGCTCCCGGGCGGCGCGGCCCCGCCGGCGGCGGGATGAAATGTAAAAAGGGTTCCGGGGCCCCGCTGTCCCGCCCTGGGGAAAAGAAATGAAAAACCGCTTCCGCCTTTTGCTCTGCGGCCAAAACCCGCCTTCTGCAGGAGAAACCACAGCCCCCGTGCCGCGCGGCCCTGCCCCGTGGAAAGCCGACAAATGACCCACCGCCTTTGCGCCGCGCCGGCCGCCTCCGGGACAAAATGCAGAAAGAGAAACTTTCCGCTTGATTTTGCGGTGCAAATACGCTATAATAACTTAGACGATAAGCCGGTGTGTCGGAATGGCAGACGAGGGGGACTCAAAATCCCTTGTGCTAATCACACGTGTGGGTTCGACCCCCACCACCGGCACCAAAAGCCCGCGGTCAGCTTGACCGCGGGCTTTTCGTTTGGCTTTTTTCGGCCGCCCGTTTTTCCCCGTCCCCCTTTGACACCATAAAGGGCTGGTGTACAGCCATCGGACGGCGGGCCGGTTCGTGGCAGAGGACTATGCCCGGATCAACGAGGCCAGGCGGCAGTGTGCCGACCGCCTGCAGCTGGGACCCCCACAGGCACATCCTGACCGTCGAGGCCCCCGCCGTTGCCCCATTGGACCGGCTGGAGCTGCGGTTCGACGCGCCGCCTATCCTGCTGGCCGACGATCTGCAGGACCAGCTCTTCCGGCTGCTCTACCGCGCCGGCATCTCCTATGACCTTAAGGAACGGATCTACAGCCGCCTGCTGGAGGGCGCCTCCCTGGCCGCCCTGCTGGGCGCCCTCGATACCATCCCCCTGGCTCCCGCTGTCCGCGGGATGCTGGCCGAGGCCCTGCTGGCAGAAGTACACTGAAAACAAACAACAGCCGGAAGGCGCGGGTGTGGGCCCGCAGCCTTCCGGCTGTTGTTTTGTTATGGCTATGGCATAGGGGGATCAGAGGTCGCGGAGGAAGAGGAGGGCTTCCCAGGGGCGGAGGAGGCCCGGCTGGGGTGCGCCCTGGGTGGCCAGCAGGGGGGCGGCCTCCGCGAAGGCAGCCGGCAGGCCGAAGGCGGCGGGCCGGCCGCTGAGGTTGACGGCGGCCAGCAGCTCCTGGCCGGCGCCCCGGCGGAGGTAGGCGAAGACCTGGCCGTCCTCGGGGCAGAGGAGGGTGAAGTCGCCCTCGACAAAGACGGGGTGGGCCTTCCGCAGGGCGATCAGCTGCTGATAAGTGTAAAAGACCGAGCTGGGGTCGGCCAGGGCGGCCGCGGCGTTGATCTCGGTGTGGTTGGGGTTGACTCGCATCCAGGGGGTGCCGGTGGTAAAGCCGGCCTGGGGGCCGCCGGTCCACTGCATGGGGGTGCGGGCGTTGTCCCGGGCCACCCGGTGAATGGCGGCCAGGGCCTCGGCTTCGGTCTTACCGGCGGTGCGCATCTCATGGTAGGCGTTGATGCTCTCGACGTCCCGCAGGTCCTCGACGGGGTAGGGGGCGTTGGTCATCCCAAGCTCCTCGCCCTGGTAGATGTAAGGGGTGCCCTGCAGGCCGTGGAGGGCCACCGCCAGGGCCTTGGCCGCGTCGGCGCGGGCCGGGCCGTCGTCCCCCCAGCGGCTGACGATCCGGGGCAGGTCGTGGTTGTTCCAGAAGAGGCTGTTCCAGCCGCAGCCGTGCAGCCCCTGCTGCCAGCGGGCAATGCTGACCTTGAGGTCGGGCAGGGAGAAGGGCTTGGGCTCCCACTTGCTTTTGCCCTGATCCAGGACCATCTGTTCGAACTGAAAGACCATGCTCATGACGCTGCCATCGGGGGCGCTGTACTGCTGGGCCCGGGGGATGTCGGCACCCCAGGCCTCGCCCACCGTCACCAGGTTGGCGCCGCCCCAGGTCTCCCGGTTCATCTCGCGGAGGAATTCCATCAGCCGGGGGCCGTTGCCGGTGATCTTCCGGTCGGGGTCTTTGGCGATCTGGTCGATGACGTCCAGCCGGAAGCCAGCTACCCCCTCGGCCATCCAGAAGCGGATTATGGCGTAGAGCTCCTGCCGGACGGCGGGGTTGTCCCAGTTCAGGTCGGGCTGTTGGGGGGTGAACTGGTGGAAGTAATACTGCCCCAGGGCGGGGACCCAGGTCCAGCAGGACCCACCGAAGCCGGCCCGCATGTCGTTGGGCAGGACCCCTTCGGTCCCGTCCCGCCAGACGTAGTAGTCGTGGTAGGGGTTGTCCTGGCTTTGAAGGGCGGCCTGGAACCAGCGGTGCTGGTCGCTGGTGTGGTTAAGCACCAGGTCGAGGATGATCCCGATTCCCCGAGCCTTTGCCTCCCGGATGAGGGCGCGCATATCCTCCATAGTGCCGAACATCGGGTCGATGGCCTGGTAGTCGGCGACGTCATAGCCGTTGTCGGCCTGGGGTGAGGCAAACACCGGGGAGAGCCAGAGGGCGTCCACCCCCAGCTTTTCGAGGTAGTCCAGCCGGGAGAGGATCCCCGGCAGGTCGCCGATGCCGTCGCCGTTCGAGTCCTGGAAGCTCTTGGGATAGATCTGGTAGATGACGGCTTCCTTCCACCAGTCCTTTTTGTTGAAATCGATCATTAAAACACTCCTTGGAATTATGATGGCGGGGGTAGTGCGCCTTTTGGTTAAAGGATACACGTCGCGCCCGATCCATGCAAGCCTTTTTCGGTCAGTCCGCGGCCCAGCCCTCTTCCAGGCCGGCGTCGGCGGGGCGCTCGAGGGCCTCGCAGGCCCGCAGCAGTTCCCCGACGCTCCAGGCCTGGGCAAAACACCCGCGGGAGGGGCCGGGGGTCAGCCCGTCGTAGATCTCGGGCAGGGAGCCGATGCAGCCCTCCCGCAGGGCGGGCAGCAGGGCTTCGAGGTCCTGCCGGACCCGGCGGCAGCACCCGGCCGAAAAGCCGCCCACCCGCAGCTCGGCCAGGTAGTAGCCTCCCAGCGGGAAGGGCCAGACCGTCCCCTGGTGATAGGCCAGGTCCCGTTCCTTCTGGGGGCTGCCGTAGCGGGGATGAAAGTCGGGGTCGGCGGGGTCGAGGGTGCGCAGGCCGCAGGTGGTCCAGAGAGCCCGGCGGACGCTCTGGGCCACCCCCACCGCCTGGGCCCGGGTCAGGGGGGTGAAGGGCATCGAAACGGCCCAGATCTGGTTGCAGCGCAGTTGGGTGTCGGCGGGTCCGGGCGTCGGACTGACGACATCCCGCAGCCGCCGCTCTTCCGGCATCCAGAAGGCCGCCCGAAAGGCCGCCCCCGCCCGGTCCGCCAGGGCGTCGTAGGGCGTGCCGTCGGCGCCGGCCAGGGGGGCCAGCCGTGCCATGATCCGGAGGGCGTTGCACCAGTAGGCGTTGATCTCCACCGGCTTGCCGTGGCGGGGGGTGGGCAGGTAGCCGTCAATCCGGATGTCCATCCAGGTCACCTGGTCCAGCCCCTTGCCGGCGCAGAGGAGGCCGTCGGCGTCCATATGGATGCCGTGGCGGGTGCCGGCCCGGTAGCAGTTGATGATCCGGGCGGCGCAGGGCCAGAGCTCCCGCACCAGGGCGTCGTTCCCGGTGCGGCGGTGGCAGAGCCAGAGGCAGTTGATGAAGAGGAGGGCGGCGTCCACCGTGTTGTACTGGGGTGGGGCGTCCTGGTCGGGGAAGAGGTTGGGCAGCAGCCCGTCTTTCTCGTGGGCGGCAAAGGTCCGCAGGATGCTCTCGGCGTCCCGGTAGCGGCCGGTGGAAAGGGTGCAGCCGGGCAGGGAGATCATGGTGTCCCGGCCCCAATCGGTGAAGAAGGGGTAGCCCGCCACGATGGTCTTGCCGCCGGTGGAGGCACGGTCGACGATGAAGGCGTCGGCCGCCGACGACAGGGCCCGGCCCAGCCGGCTGCGGAGCCCTGCGGCCCCTTCCTGGGCCTGGCGGCGCTCGGCCTGCCCGGCCAGCACCACGGCGGCCCGGGGCAAGTGGGGCGAGGTGCCAAAGACCAGGGCGGCCTCTTTGGTCTCGCCGGGGGCGGCGGTGAAGAGGAAGCGGCCGGCCGCCGCGCACAGGCCGGTGGCCTGCCGGCCGTCGGGGGCGTCGTGGCGGAAAAAGAGGGTTTCGAACCGGGTGGGGATGGCCTCGGCCCGGCCCCCCTCCACCGCGTACCAGAGGGAGAGCCCGCCGCTCCGGATGACGCCGTCCTCCCAGACGAAACGGCGCCGGCGGGTCAGCCGTCCGCCCTTCTGGATAAAGCGGAGCCCCGGTGTCACCGAGAGGGTGCAGGGTGCGCCGGCCCCGTTTTCGATGGTGTAGTGGACAGCCACCGTGTTCTCCCCGTACTGGAGGGCTACCCGGCGGGTGACCCGGACGCCGCCGGCCTCGTAGACCCAGAGGGGTTGTCCGGCGTCGAAGAGGACCAGCTGCCGCCAGCCGTCCTCGGCGGGTTGGCTGGAAAAGTCCTGAGTGGATAAAAAGGCGTTGGTATTCCCCACGGTGATCTGCTCGGACAGGCGGTGGATCATGTCGAAGCGGGCGGTGGGGGCCCGCAGGCTGGCCATCAGGAGGGCATGGTCCCCCCGTGTGGCCGAAAAGGCCGCCGACAGGGAGCAGTAGCCGGCCAGGCCGTTGGTCAAAAGGAAGCAGTTCTGCTGTGCGGTGTCGCCGGCAAAGTCCTGCCGGCCGTAAAGATACTCCATCTCGTATCCTCCTTGGGTGTGGGTGTTAGGGGCAGACCCGGCCCAGGACCAGCGCCCCGGCGGCGGGCATCTCGGCCTGGCCGCCCAGTAGGGTGGGGCGGGGGTCCTGCCAGCGGGTGCTGGCCTCGTCGTCGGCCAAAAGCTGCCACTGCCCGGCGGGCAGGACGGCCACCCGGGGCTGGCTGGATGCGTTGTAGAGGAGAACCAGCTCGTCCCAGCGGGTGCCGTCGCCGCTGTTGTCCAGCAGGAAGGCGGCGCACTGCCGCCTAGGCCGCCAGGCGCTCAGCAGCCGGCTGCGGGCGGCGGCGCTCTTGTCGCAGAGGGCGGGCAGCTCCTTGCGGAGGGCCATCAGTCCCCGGTAATAGTCGGCCATCTCCCGCCAGGGGCTGATCCAAGCGCGGGTCCAGTCCAGCCGGTTGAGGCTGGCCGGGGCGTTGAAGCTGTCCTGCAGGCCCTGCTTGGTCCGGCCGAACTCCTCCCCCGACAGCAGGAACCAGTGCCCCTGGCAGCCGAAGCAGAAGGCCGCCGCCAGCCGGTTGGCCCGCAGGACGGCGGGGGTGGGCCGGTCAAAGGCGCGGTCGGGGTCCATGGTGATGACCAGCTTGTCCCACAGGGTCCAGTCGTCGTGGCTGGACAGGTAGCTGATGGTCTGGGAGGGGGCCTGCACCGCGAACCGCCCGCCCTCCGCCCCGGCCCAGCCGGTGATAGAGGCGGACAGCTCGGCCATCCGGGCCGACCCGCCGTTGACAAAGCCGGGGCGCTCGGCGTGGAGGATGTGCCCCTTGACCACGTCCCGGGTGGCGTCGCAGAAGGCCCCGATGCCGGGGTCGATCCGGGGCAGGGCCCGCTTGCTGGTGGGGTGGGAGCCCCGGCGCATGGGGCTGCTGTGGGCGCTCCAGGGCTCGCCGTAGACCAGCTTTTCCCCGGGGCCGTAGGCCTCGTTGAGGGCGGCGCGGATCCGCTCCATCAGGGCGGTGTCCAGCAGGGCCATCAGGTCGAAGCGGAAACCGTCCATGTGGTACTCTTTTGCCCAGTAGAGGACCGATTCCAGGATGTACCGGCTGCACATGCTCCGCTCGGTGGCAAGGTCGTTGCCGCAGCCCGAGCCGTCGGCGGGGCTGCCGTCCGGCATCTGGCGGTAGAAGTACCAGGGCTCGCACCGCCACAGACAGGAGTCCAGCTTGTAGGTATGATTATACACTACGTCCATGATAACCCGGAAGCCATTTTTGTGCAGTGCCTGCACCGCCTCTTTCAGCTCCCGGATCCGGACGGCGCCGTCGTCGGGGACGTTGTAGTTGACCGGGTCGTAGCCCCAGTTGTACCCCTCGCCGTCCCCCTCGGGCACCGAGCCGAAGTCAAAGACCGGCATCAGCTGGATGTGGGTCACCCCCAGCTGCTTGAGGTAGTCCAGACAGGTGGGGTGGATCCCGTCCCCGTCCAGGGTGGTGCCGTTCAGGGTCAGGGCTTTGTACTTGCCCCGCCAGATGGGGGGCACGCCGCTGTGCTCGTCGTGAGAGAAATCCTTGACGTGGACCTCATAGATGATGTTCTCGGGGCCGTAGGCGGGGTGCCGGTCGTCGTCCCAGCCGTCGGGGTCGGTGCGGCGCAGGTCGATGACCATGCTCCGCCTGCCGTCCCGGCCGCAGGCCCTGGCCCAGGGGTCGGCGGTGGCGTGGGTGATGCCGTCACAGTCGGTGACGGCAAAGTCGTAGTACCGGCCGTCCAGGTTGCCGGGCAGCTCGGCCTCCCAGATGCCGCGGCGGGCGCAGGTCATCGGGATGGTCTGCTCGGCGCTGCCGGCGGCGCCGTCGGCATAGAGGGAGAGGGTGACCTGCTGGGCGGTGGGGGCCCAGAGGGCAAAGCGGGTGGACTGGGGCGTCCAGAGGGCGCCCAGGGGGGCGTCGGTGTGGAATACGGTCTCGAAGGCGCGGGAGTCGTAGAACTGCCGGCGGGAGACTGCCGCCGCAGGTCGGGTCGCAGTTTGCTGCATGGTGAGGTTACCGTCCTTTTTGTTCAGAATAAAATGGCAGCTGCTGCTTTGCGGGCAGGGGCCAGGAGATGGAGATCAGCCCTTGACCACGCCGGCCATGCCGTTGACGTAATATTTCTGGAGCTTGAGGAAGAGGATGGCGATGGGGATAGAGATCAACACCGCGCCCGCTGCAAAGCTGGTGTACCAGTTGTCGATGTATTCCTTTTCCAGCATCCGCCACAGGCCGATGGCCACCGTGTACTGGTCGGCGTTGGCCCGGCAGATGACCTTGGCGAAGATGAAGTCCACCCAAGGGGACATGAAGGAGGTCAGGATGGTGTAGATGACGATGGGCTTGGACAGGGGCAGGGTGATTTTGGTGAAGATCTGCCACCGGGTGCAGCCGTCCAGCATGGCGGCCTCGTCCAGGTCCTTGGGGATGGTGTCAAAGAAGCCTTTGATGATCTGGAAGCCCAGGGCCGCGCCGCCCGAGTAGCAGAGGATGAGCGCAAAGCGGACGTTGTTGCCCTCGGTCAGGCCGACCGCCTTCAGGATGAAGTAGACGGCCACCATCGACATGAAGCCGGGGAAGAGGCCGAGGATCATGGCCATGTTCATGTAGGGCTTGCGGAGCTTGAACTTCAGCCGGGACAGGCAGAAGGAAGCCGACAGCAGGAAGAAGGAGGACAGGAGGCAGGAGCAGACGGCTACGAACAGAGTGTTCAGGAACATCTGGGGGAAGTTGAGGATGGATGTGTCGGTGAACAGCTTGACGTAGTTGTCCAGGGTGTAGGACTGGGGCAGGAAGGTGGAGACGTAGCTGCCTTTCTCGGCGCGGAAGCTGGTCAGGATGACCCACGCGACCGGGAACAGCCAGATGATGGCCAGGATGGTCAGCACCACATAGACGATGGCATTGTTGCGCCGGCGGATCCGCCTGGCGCTGTTATGTTTGACGTTGGAACTCATGATCAGATGCCTCCTTCTTCACGGTAGGACTTGCTGCGCCGGTAGGTCAGCAGAGAGCCGACGGCCAGGATGATGAAGGTCAGGATGCCGACGACTGCGCCGACGTTGTAATACTGTTTGTCGATGGTCAACTTGTACAGCCAGGTGACCAGCAGGTCGGTGCTGCCGGCGGTGGAGGCTAGGTCGGTGACGGGGTCGCCGCCCGACAGCAGGTAGATGACGTTGAAGTTGTTGACGTTGCCGGTGAAGGTGGCGATCAGGTAGGGGGTGGTGACGTAGAACATATAGGGCAGGGTGATCCGGAAGAAGGTCTGCACCGCGTTGGCGCCGTCCACCGTGGCGGCCTCATACAGGTCGGCGGGGATGTTCTGCAGCACGCTGGTCAGCTGCAGCAGGGTGTAGGGCACGCCCACCCAGATGTTGATGAGGATGACGGTAACCCGGGCCCAGGTCGGGTCGGTGAAGAAGGGCAGGCTGGTGCCGGCCTCAATCACCCCGAGCTGCCGCAGCAGGACGTTGATGGCGCCCTCCGGCTGGAGCATGGTCCGCATGATCAGCAGGGAGACGAACATCGGCACCGCGCAGGGCAGCACGAAGCAGAACCGCCAGAAGCCCTTTGCCTTGGTGCCCTTGCGGTTGATGATGATGGCCAGGATTATCCCCGCAAAGTAGTTGGTGAAGGTGGCGAAGAAGGCCCAGACCAGCGTCCAGCCCAGCACCTTCCAGAAGGTGGAGCCCAGGATGGAGTTGGAGTCAAAGAGAGTCTTGAAGTTGTCCAGCCCGACCCAGTCGAAGAGGACCAGGTGGTTGTCGATCTTGCTGTAGTTGGTGAAGGCCATGCAGATCATGAAGATCAGGGGCAGGATGGTCAGCGCCGTGATGAAGAACATCGAGGGGGTCATCAGCAGGCGGTAGAGGTTGGAGTCAAAGAGCTCCTTGACGTCCTCGGTGAAGGTGTTGACGTGCTTGCCGGCCCGGGCCTGCAGCTCGACGTTGTAGGCGCTCTTGAGGGTGCCGCGCCAGATCCAGAACATGACGCCGGTCACCAGCAGGGTGGCCAGGCCGTAGAGCAGCAGGATGGACTGGTCGCCCTGGGTATACTCGAAGATCTGCAGTTCCTCGTTCCAGGTTTCCTGGCGCTCGACGCTGCCCAGGGTAACCAACATGGCCAGGTTGTGGAAGCCGTTTGTGAACATAAAGACCAGGTAGGCCACCTCGATGGCCAGGAACAGCAGCCCCTTGGCCACCTGCTTGTGGGCCATGTTGCCAAAGCCCATCACCAGCATGGACAGACGGGTCGCCATGCCGCCGTTCTTGATGGCCTCCATGCAGGTGACAGGGTTGTCGGCCTTCAGGGTGCTGCGCAGTTTCAGCGCGCTTGTCGCATTCATCCTTTGTATCCTCCTTTGCTTACGAGATGCCGTCGCTGTTCATCGCGTCGTTCATGGCGGCGGTCTGCTCGGCGGCGTTGTCGTGGGTGACGGTGCCGCTGCGGATGCCCTTGCCCATGTTTTCAACGGGGCTCCAGCAGTTGTTCATCCCCGACACGAAGGGCTGCAGCACAGAGGTGTGGTCAAAGGTGTCGTTCTGGGCGGCCACCAGCTCGTCGCTGGCGATGGCCGGGTCGGCTAGCAGCTCGGTGTTGCAGGGGATGACGTTCCGCAGCTGGTAGTGGAGCAGCTGCGCCTCGGCCGAGCCCAGGTAGATGGCCAGCTGGACGGCCTGGACCATGTACTCGCTGTTGGAGTTGACGCCGATGGCCTTGCTGCCGGCGTAGGCGTACATCTGCTTTTCAACGCCGTTGAGGTTGTAGGTGGGCAGGGACGCGGCCCCCATATTGTCGCCCAGGATCTCCCGGATGGAGGCGGCGTCCCACGAACCGGTGAAGATGGCTTTGATGCTGCCGTCCCGCAGGCCGGCCATGCCCGAGCCGTCGGCGTCCACCACAAAGTTGGGGTTGTTGTACAGGTCGATGAGGTAGTTGGTGACCTCGACGGCGTTCTCGCCGCCAAAGTCGACCCCCAGCTCCTCCTGGGTGCCGTCGCCGAAGTAGAAGGCCGGCAGGTACCAGGAGTTGGTGAGGGGGAAGCTGACGACCCCTTTTTCCTGCTTGGCGTCCAGGCTCTTGACGTCCTCCTCCGAGAAGACCCGCTTGTCGTAGTACATGAACCAGGTGTTGGTGGTGAAGGGGACGCCGTGGATGTAGCCGTCCAGCGTCAGCGAGTCCAGCAGGGCCTGGCTGTTGGTGGCGGTGATCTCGTCGGCGTACTTGCCGCCGAACTTGGCCAGGGCGCCTGTGTCGGTCATGGTGGTCAGGGTGTCGTTGGCGAACATGAAGACATCGGCGCTGGCCTCGGCGTCCTGGGAGACGGTGGTGGCCGCGGTGGCCTCGTCAGCGACGCCGTAGACGAAGGTGATGTTCCACTCGGGGTGCAGCTCGGCAAAGCGGGCGCAGCAGGTCTGCAGCCACTCGCCGCTGTCCCTGGACTGGTCCTCGGACGGGCTCCAGACCATCAGACGGACGCTCTCGCCGCTGTCCTGGCTCGAGCAGCCGCCCAGCAGGCCGCCCGCCGCGGCGGCCCCGGTCAGGGTCAGCGCCGTGCGGATGAAGTCTCTCCGGGACTGGACGAAGCGTCCTGCCGACGGCGCAGGGGGTGCGGACAATTTTTTGCGCATGATAAATTCCTCCTTCTTCCTCAGTTGCTCCGTGCAAAAAAGTTTCGTAATGTTTCGTGCCGAGCTTATCATAATCCAGCCTGGAAAAATAATCAAGCATTTTTTGTGAGATTATGAAATTCTTGTAAATACTAGACAACAAGAATCCGGCAGCTTCGGGCATTTTGACAAGGCTTGTTGGATACAAGATGAAGGCGAAACAAAAACGAAGTCGTTTCGCTCGAAGGGCGGGGTTTGCCTTTTGCGGCCGGAGCCGTTATAATTATAATAAATCGTACTATATTAGAAAGGCCGGGAAGGCCGGCCCGGCGGAAAAGGTGGGGAACAGGATGGTCACCATGGAAGATATTGCCAAAAAGGTGGGGGTGTCCAAGGGGACGGTGTCCAAGGCGCTGAACAACGCGCCCGACATCAGCGAAACTTTGCGCAAAACCATCCTGGACACCGCCGTCAGCCTGGGCTACACCCGGGCCCGCCGGGGGGCGGTGCGCTCTCTCTGCGTCCTGATCGAGAGCATGAACTGCGCCAAGCCGGAGGACTTCGGCTATGACATCGTCACCGGCTTCCGCCAGATGGCCGAGCCGGCGGGCTACAGCGTCAAGGTGGTGGAGCTGAGCCGGGAGCTGCAGCAGTCGGCCCCCTACGACAGCTTCATGCTGCGGGAGGGGTATCTCGGGGCACTGTTCCTGGGGCTGAGCCTGGGGGACCCTTGGATGCAGGACTTCCCGTCCAGCCACACCCCGGCGGTCCTCTATGATAACCTCATCAAGGGCAACCCCACCGTAGCTACCCTCGGCATCGACAACGATGAGGCCATCGGCCAGGCGGTGGAGGCGCTCTACGGGATGGGCCACCGGAAGATCGGCTACCTGAGCGGGGCGCTGGGTTCCCACATCACCCAGGTGCGGTACAAGAGCTTTTTCAACGAGCTGCGCCGCCGCAAACTGCCCTGCGGGGCGTCGCTGGCGGGGTACTCCTACTACTTCTCCGAGTGCCTCGACGCCCACCTGCCCCGGCTGCTGGCCCAGGGGGTCACCGCCATCCTCTGCAGCTCCGACCTGCTGGCCCACAGCGTCCTGATCCGCTGCTACGAGCTGGGGGTAGAGGTGCCCGGCCGGCTGAGCATTGTCGGCTTCGACGACCTGCCCTTCTGCGCCCACACCTCCCCGCCCCTGACCACCATCCGGCAGGACCGGCTGCAGATCGGCAAAAGCGGCTACTACGCCCTCAGCAGCCTGCTGAACGGCGTACCCATCAGCAGCCTGCTGCTCCACGGACAGCTCATCCTGCGCGGCTCCACCGGGCCTGCGCCCAAATTGTAAAGAGCACAGAAAAAAAGCCCGCCTTCCGGTGGAAGACGGGCGGTGCTGCGCTGGTTTGGCCTTGTGGGCGCTCAGCGCACGAAATTGGTCATTTGGCCGGGCTCGCGGGCGGGCAGGCCGTATTTCTCTTTGCCAAGGGCGATGCTCTTGATCAGGAAGGACATGTTCCGGGCCAGGGTACGCATGGTCTGCAGACCCTCGGCGTCCTGGACGGCCTCGCCGGGCAGGCGGCCGTGGACGCTGTTCCAGTACTGGCTGGAGGCCACCGGCATCCCGCAGATGGTGAAGTATTTGTTCAGCTCGTCAAAGGTGGCCGACAGGCCGCCCCGGCGGGCCACCACCACGCTGGCGCCAACCTTCATGCTTTTGTCGAAGGGGGAGCTGTAGAACAGGCGGTCCAGCAGGGAGACCAGGGTGCCGTTGGCCGAGGCGTAGTAGACCGGCGAGGCCACCACCAGGCCGCCGGCGGCCTCGAACTTGGGGGCGAGCTGGTTGACCGCGTCATCAAAGACGCACTTGCCGTTCTGCCTGCAGCTGTTGCAGGCGATGCAGCCGCGGACGGCCTGGCCGCCCACCTGGAAGGTCTCGGTCTCGATCCCCTCCTGGGCAAAGACCTGCTCCATCTCCCGCAGGGCGATGGAGGTGTTCCCCCCGACCCGGGGGCTGCCGTTAATCATAAGGACTTTCATGGTTTGCTTGAACCTCTCTCTTTTGGTTTGCTTGTATGGAAAACAGGCGTCGCCGCCTGCCTCAGCGTATGAAGGGGGCCAGCCGGTTTCCATGGGCGGACCTCCCGGCAAAAGAATAGGATATTTTGATTATAGCACGGCAGTGCCGAAAAGAAAAGCGGCCTGCCCCTTGACAACCGCCCCGGGCTGTATTACAATAGCCTGGCGTGAAGCTATATATTTTTCTGTTTCTGATTCAAACAGGAAGGTATATGGCTTTTTTTGATGAGAAAAACGGGAAAGAAAATGAGGAATACCATGCAGCAGAGTTTCATGAAGACAAAACCCGTCCTGCCGCTGGTGTTCTCGATGTCCCTGCCGATGGTGGTGTCCATGCTGGTGTCGTCTTTGTACAACATCGTGGACAGCTACTATGTGGCGCGGATCAGCGAGGACGCCATGACGGCCCTGTCTCTGGTCTACCCGGTGCAGAACCTGATCAACGCGGTAACCATCGGCTTTTCGGTGGGAGCCAACGCGGTCATCTCCTACCATCTGGGTGCCCAGGAAGAAAAGAAGGCCAGCGCCGCCGCGGCCCAGAGCATCCTCTGGAACGTCCTGCACGGGCTGGTGCTGACAGTCGCCTGCACCGCCGTCATGCCGGCTTTCCTGCGGATGTTCACCGACGACGGGACGGTGGTGGAGATGGGGGTCCGGTACGCCCGGGTGGCCTTTGCCTTTGCGGTGGCCGTCGCGGCCTCGATGTCGATGGAGAAGATCTTCCAGGCCACCGGCCGGATGCTGCTGACCATGGTCTGTATGATGTCGGGCTGTGTGGCCAACATCATCCTCGACCCGCTGATGATCTTCGGCTGGGGGCCCATCCCGGCGATGGGGATCGAGGGGGCGGCCCTGGCCACCGGCATCGGGCAGATGTTCAGCCTGATCATCTACCTGGTCTGCTACGCCGCCGGCAGCATCCCCTTTAAAATCAGCTTCGGCGGGAAGAAGATGGACTGGGCCATCGCCCGGCGGATGTACGCGGTGGGGGTGCCGGCCACCCTCAACCTGGCCCTGCCCTCCCTCCTGATCTTCTGCCTGAACATCATCCTGGCGGCCTATTCCCAGGTATACGTCCTGGTGCTGGGGGTCTATTACAAATTGCAGACCTTCCTCTACCTGCCGGCCAACGGTATTGTGCAGGGGATGCGGCCGATCGTGGGCTACAACTACGGCGCAAGGGAGCAGGGCCGGGTGCGCCGTATCTTCCTGACCGGGCTGGCCCTGTCGGCGGGGATCATGGTGGCGGGGACCGTCCTCTGCTGGACGGTGCCCGGCAGCCTGATCGGGCTCTTCTCGGCAAACCCCGAGACGGTCGCCGCCGGCAGCACCGCGCTGCGGATCATCAGCCTGGGGTTCATCGTCTCGTCGGTGTCGGTCATCGCCTGCGGCGCCCTGGAAGGCCTGGGGATGGGTGGGCCCTCCCTCCTGATCTCCCTGCTGCGGTATGCGATCCTCATCATCCCGGCGGCTTTCCTGCTCAGCCGGGCTCTCGGGCCGGAAGGGGTCTGGCACGCCTTCTGGCTGACCGAGGCAGCGGCCGCCGCCTTCAGCTGGCTGCTCTGCCGCCGCCGCGCCTTTGCCAAAGCGCCGGAGGGGCCGCAGGGCTGAACAAAACGGAAAACAAAACAGGGCGGGCCGCCGGGCCCGCCCTTTCTGCATCGTTACATTTTGCTGAAAAATTCCGCCATTTTGTCGAATGGGATGACGTCCAGGTTGTTGTAGAGGTCGGTATGGACTGCGCCGGGGATAATCATCAGCTCCTTGTTGGCAGTGTAGGCGCTCTCTTTGCAGATCGCCGCAAAGGCGTCCCGGCTGAAATAGCAGGAGTGGGCCTTCTCGCCGTGGATGACCAGCACCGGGGTGCGGATCTCGTTGGTATACTGCAGGATGGGCTGGTTCATAAAGGAGATGGTGCCGACGGCGTTCCACCCTTCGTTCGAGTTGAGGGATCGGGGATGGTAGGCGCGGCCCTTGTAGTATTCGCTGTAGTCCTTCACATAGAAGGGGACGTTCGCCGGGACGGGCAGGGGCAGGCAGCCGCCGGCCCGGGCATAGCTGCCGGCCTTGTAGTCGGCAGTCCGCTGGGCGTTGAGGGACTCCTTCTTGGCGTGGCGGTTTTCTTCGCTGTTTTCGGCGTCGAAGTAGCCGTTGGCGTTCACCCGGGCCATGTCGTACATGGTGGAGGCCACCGTGGCCTTGATCCGGGTGTCGAGGGCGGCGGCGTTCAGGGCCATCCCGCCCCAGCCGCAGATGCCGATGATCCCGATCCGGTCAGGGTCGGCCTCTTCCAGGGTGGAGAGGAAGTCCACCGCCGCCTGGAAGTCCTCGGTGTTGATGTCGGGGCTGGCCATATAGCGGGGCTGGCCGCCGCTCTCGCCGGTGAAGGAGGGGTCGAAGGCGATGGTCAAAAAGCCCTTTTCGGCCATGGTCTGGGCGTAGAGGCCGGAGGCCTGCTCCTTGACGGCGCCGAAGGGCCCGCAGACCGCGATGGCGGGCAGGGGGCCGGCGGTGTCCTTCGGCTTGTAGAGGTCGGCGGCCAGGGTGATGCCGTACCGATTGTGGAAGGTCACCTTCCGGTGGGCGACCTTGTCGCTCTGGGGGAAGGTCTTGTCCCATTCCTGGGTGAGGGTCAGCTTTTCTTCGGTCATAGCAGAAAACCTCCGTTTCATCTGTTCTGTTTGTCCTGCCGGCGCATGATGTAGACCATGTGGTCCAGGCAGTCGATCTTGTACTGCTGGCAGTGGAGCGCCTCCAGCAAAGCGGCCTTCTGCCGTGCCAGCAGGCGGTACTGGGCCCGACGGTCCTGCTGCTGTTCCAGTGCGAGGAAGCGGGCGATCTGCTCCGGGGTACACCCGGCGTCGGCCAGGCAGCGCCGGATCCGGAAGGCCCGTTCGGCCGGGATCTCCTCCATCCGGGGTCACCTCCTTGCTGTTTGGGCTGCCTCTATTCTACGGTATGGCAGGCAAAATAGCAAATACCTGCTTTTTATCGCAAGATATGCTTTACAGGCATAACAAAAAGGGATATACTGGGAGGTAAAAAGGAGGGATATGGATGGAACTGCGGACGCTCCGGTATTTTCTGGCTGTGGCGCAGGAGGGCAGCATCACAGCCGCCGCCCAGTACCTGCACCTGACCCAGCCCACCCTCAGCCGCCAGATGCGGGATCTGGAAAAGGAGCTGGGCCAGCAGCTGCTGATCCGGCGGAGCCACCGGGTTGACCTGACCCCCGAGGGGATGCTGCTGCGCCGCCGGGCGGAGGAGATCGTGGCCATGGTGGACAAGACCGAGGCCGAGTTCAGTGCGCTGGAGGACACCGTCAGCGGGGAGGTCTACATCGGCGGGGGCGAGACGCCGGCCATCCGGCAGATCGCGGCGGTGATCGAAGCGCTGCGGGCCGAGTGCCCCGGCATCCGCTACCACCTCTACAGCGGCAACTCCCAGGATGTCACCGAGCGGCTGGACAAGGGGCTGCTGGATTTCGGTGTGCTGATCCAGCCGGCCGACATCGCAAAATATGACTGCATCGACCTGCCCGGCCAGGACGTCTGGGGGGTGCTGCTGCGGAAGGACAGCCCCTTGGCCGCCCGGCCCTGGCTGGAGAAGGCCGACCTGCTGGGCCAGCCGCTGATCTGCTCCCGCCAGGTGCTGGAGGCGGGGCAGGGGGGCAACGCCTTCCAGGACTGGTTCGGGGCAGACTTCGAGCGGCTGGAGGTGGTGGCCGACTACAACCTGGTCTACAACGCGGCCATCCTGGCCGAAGCGGGGGTGGGCTGCGCCGTCACCCTGGAGGGGCTGGCCAATACCAATACCTCGGCGGACAGCCCCCTCTGCTTTCGCCCATTATGGCCCCGGCTGGCGTCGGGGCTGAACCTGGTGTGGAAGAAGTACCAGGTCTTTTCCCCGGCGGCGGCCCTCTTCCTCGACCGCCTGCGGGAACGGTGCCAAAACGGATGAATGCGGCGCAAATAAAAAAGTCCCGCCCGGACGGCACACGAAAAACCCCGTCTCGTTGGAGGCGGGGTTTTTGTTATGGAAATGAGATGGATGGCTTTTTAGGCGTTGCGGGCCTGCTGGGAGTCGGCCGCCCGGCGAAAGGGGACCAGGCCCGTCCGGTTGAGGGCCAGCATCACCACCGGGATGAGGATGAGCTGGACGATGATCCCCGGGATGGCGTTGAGCAGTACGCTCGCCGCAAAGACCTGCAACGTCAGGGCGCTGCCGGTCAGGCCCAGCAGCACCGCCTGGACCACGCCCCAGACCGCCCGGCCGGCCAGCATGGCGGCCAGCAGGCAGCGGTAGAGGGCCCGGACGCACTGCCAGCGGGATCGGCTGTAGAGCAGGCCCACCACCAGGCCGTAGGTCAGCAGCTCCAAGGCCACCGCGAGGGCGGCGGGGGAGAGGGGC
>CAZEIG010000005.1:0-27005 GCA_964511805.1 uncultured Faecalibacterium sp. | reverse complement strand
CAACCAGATCCTCATCATCCGGGACCGGGACTACAACATCGCCTCCCGCTGCATCGGCACCCCCACCTTCCGGATCGTTCTGCGAAACCTGCTGCCCTACCTTGTGTCGGTCATCATGCTGCGGATGGCCCTGACGGTGCCCGCCGCCATCGGCAGCGAGGTCTTTGTCACCTACATCGGCCTCGGCCTGTCGGTGGAGACCCCCTCCCTCGGCAACCTCATCAACGACGGCCGCCAGGTGATGATGCAGGCGGGGCTGCGCTACCAGCTCATCTACCCCACCGTCATCCTCAGCTTTGTCACCATCGCCTTCTACCTGATCGGCAACGCCTTCTCGGACGCCGCCGACCCCAAGAACCACTTACAGTAAAGGAGGGAGCAGCATGGATAAGGATACACCCATCCTCTCGGTCCGCGGCCTGCACATCTGCTTTGACCTGCGGGGCCGCACCCTCCACGCCATCCGGGACATCGACCTGGACATCTGCCACGGCGAGACCCTCGCCATCGTGGGGGAGAGCGGATCAGGCAAGTCGGTCTTTACCAAGTCCTTCATGGGCCTGCTGGACGCCAACGGGAAGATCACCGGCGGCGTCATCGACTACTTCGGGGCCGATGACGGCCGTACCATCCGCCTGTCCGAACTGAAAAAGGAAAAAGACTGGCTGAAGATCCGCGGCCGCGAGATCGCCATGATTATGCAGGACCCAATGACCAGCCTCAACCCCCTCAAAACCATCGGGGAACAAATCATGGAGGCTGTACAGCTCCACCAGCACCTCAAGGGAAAGGCCGCCCGGGAAAAGACCCTCGAGTACCTGCGGGACATCGGGATCGCTGACCCCGAGGCCCGGCTCAAGCAGTACCCCCACGAATTTTCGGGCGGGATGCGTCAGCGGGTGGTCATCGCCATCGCGGTGGCCTGCAATCCCCAGATCCTCATCTGCGACGAGCCCACCACCGCCCTCGACGTCACCATCCAGGCCCAGATCCTCGAGCTGCTCAAGGAAATGCGGGTCAAGTACAAGCTGACCATCATCCTCATCACCCATGACCTGGGCGTGGTGGCCAACATCGCCGACCGGGTGGCGGTCATGTACGCCGGGGACATCGTCGAGATAGGCACCGCCGACGAAATCTACTACGACCCCCGCCACCCCTACACCTGGGCACTGCTGTCCAGTATGCCCCAGATGGGGGTCAAGGGGGAGGACCTGTTCAACATCCAGGGCACGCCCCCCAACCTCTTCGCCGAGGTGCAGGGGGACGCCTTCGCCCCCCGCAACCCCCAGGCCCTCAAGATTGATTTCGTCAAGCGCCCCCCCTACTTTGACGTCTCCCCCACCCACCGGGCCAAGACCTGGCTGCTGGACCCCCGCGCGCCCAAGATCGAGCCGCCCGCGGTGGTCCGCAGGCTGCGAGAGGAGGGGATCTGAGCCATGGCAGAGCAAACCGAACGGGAAGTCCTCCTCCAGGTGAAGGACCTGGAAGTCACCTACGGCACAGGCCGGAAGAAATACCGGGCAGTTTCCCACGCCAACTTCGAGATCTACCGGGGCGAGACCTTCGGCCTGGTGGGCGAGTCGGGCTCCGGCAAGACCACCATCGGCCGGGCCATCATGCGGATCATCCCCACCTCGGGCGGGGAGATCCTCTACAAGGGCCAGAAAATCAACGGCCGTATCTCCAAAGAGCTGGACCGCCAGGTCATCAAGAAGATCCAGATGATCTTCCAGGACCCCCAGTCCTCCCTGAACGAGCGGGCCAAAGTCAGCTACATCGTGGGCGAGGGGCTGATGAACATCCGCCCCGACCTGACCGCCGCCCAGCGGGAGGAAAAGGTCCGCCAGGCCCTGCTGGAGGTGGGCCTTCTGCCCGAATTCGCCTCCCGCTTCCCTCACGAGTTTTCGGGCGGGCAGCGGCAGCGGATCGGCATCGCCCGGGCCCTCATCGTCGAGCCGGAGTTCATCATCGCCGACGAGCCCATCTCGGCGCTGGATATGTCCATCCGGGCCCAGGTTCTCAACCTGCTGCGCCATCTGCAGCAGCAAAGGGGGATCACCTACCTCTTCATCGCCCATGACCTGTCAGTCATGCGGTACATCTCCGACCGGATCGCCGTCATCCACAAGGGGGACATCGTCGAGCTGGCCGGGGCCGAAGAGCTGATCGCCCATCCCATTCACCCCTACACCCGCAGCCTGCTGTCGGCCATCCCGATGCCCAGCCCCCGGCGGGAGCGGCAGAAGAAACTGCTGGTCTACGACCCGTCCATCCACCACTACGATACCCAGCCCCCCGCCTGGCAGGAGCTGCGGCCCAGCCACTGGGTCCTCTGCAACGCGGCGGAGGCCGAAAGCTGGACCCGGGAAAGCAAATAACCCCCATCCACCAAAGCAGGATGCTTTTGGACAAAGAGCCGAAAGCGTCCTGCTTTCTCTTTTCTCAAGGAAGCGTTCATGGTTTGGTCAAATGTTTCTGCTATACTTCTTCTTATCTGCAGTCCCATTGTAGGCGCCGGGTTCTGTTGGTATTGACTTGCCCGGCGCAAACCCTTTACAATAAAAAGTATGCAGGCGCCCCGCCGCATCTGCCGGGCCCTGCATACGCGCATCACTCTGGAGTCGTCAAGAGAAGAAAGGAATGCCATGCCTGTCACCAAAGAGCCTGTCTACGCATCCCAGGCCATGCCCTGGCTTGCCGCCTATGATCCGAAATTCCGGGGCCCCTTCCCCATGCCCGAATGCACCGCTTTCGACTACATCTGCCAGCAGAACAAAGGGCACCTGACCGAGACTGCCCTCAGCTATTACAACAACAACGTCAGCTACGCCTCTCTCATCGTCAACGTCAAAAAGACCGCCGCCGCCCTGCGGGCCGTCGGGGTCCGGCGGGGGGACATCATCACGGCGGTCAGCGTCATGACCCCTGAGCTGATCTACCTCTTCTACGCCGCCGACATGATCGGGGCCAGCCTTAACCTGCTGGACCCCCGCTACAGCCCCGAGGGGATCCACGAGTACATCGAGGAAGTGGATTCCCGCCTGCTGGTCTGCCTGAACGTCTGCTATGACAAATGCGCCCAGGCCGTCCGCCGCACCCATGTGGAGCGGGTGCTGGTCTTCTCCCCCGCCGACTCCCTCAAGGGGGCGATGCGGGTAGCCTACAAGGCCGCCAACCCCGACCGCAACCAGTATGCCTCCAACGTTATCCACTGGAAGCAGTTCATCGCGGCGGGCGAGGGCTTCAGCACCGCCAGCGAGCCCTTCGACCCCGACCACTGCTGTGTCATCGTCCACACCGGCGGCACCACCGGCTCCCCCAAGGGGGTCATGCTGGGGGACACCGCCTTCAACTCCCTGTCCAAGCAGTTCTCGGCCTATGAGGTGGTCTTCCAGCGCCAGCAGCAGCTGATGAACGTCATGCCCCCCTTCATCGCCTACGGCTATGCCTGCGGTGTCCATCTGCCGCTGTCGCTCGGCATCACGGTGGTCATCATCCCCAACCTCGACCCCGCCGAGCTGGGCAAGCTGATCCTCAAGCACAAGCCCGCCCATATGTTCGGCGTGCCCGCCCACTACCAGGTGCTGGCCGCCGATCCCCGCCTCAAGAAGAAGGACCTGTCCTTCGTGCTGAACTTTGCCTGCGGCGGGGACGCCATCTCCCTCGGCGCTGAAAAGACGGTCAACGACTTCCTGTCCAGCCACGGCGCCCCCTACGCCCTGGCCAAAGGCTACGGAATGACCGAGCTCTGCTCGGCCGCCACCGCCGCCGCCGGCACCCGGAACAAGCCCGGCACCGTCGGCCTGCCTCTGCCCGGCAACCTGGTTTCCATCTTTGAGCCGGGCACTGAGGTCGAACTGCCCATCGGCGAGCGGGGCGAGATCTGCATCTCCGGCCCCACCATGATGCAGGGTTACTACGGCAAGCCGGACGAGACCTCGATCATCATGCGGACCCACGCCGACGGCCGGGTCTGGATCCACAGCGGCGACATCGGCTATATGGACGAGGAGGGCTACGTCTTCCTCGACAGCCGGATCAAGCGGATGATTATCCGCCACGACGGCTTCAAGATCTTCCCCTCGATGATCGAAAACGTCCTCAGCACCCACCCGGCCGTGGCGGGCTGCTCGGTGGTGGGCTGCACCGACAAGGACCACGTCCAGGGCCGCCTGCCCCTGGCCTACATCGTCCTGAAGGACAACTGCCAGAAGAAAAAGAAGCAGATCGTCCGGGAGCTGCGGGCCATGTGCGCCGAAGAGCTGCCCGAGTACGTCCTGCCGGTGGGTTACAAGTTCATCGACAAGCTCCCCCTCACCCCTGTGGGCAAGGTGGACTACCTCTCCCTCGAGAGCCAGATCACCCCACAGGATTATTAAGCGCTTCCCCAAAGCCGGTGCCGGTAGGCCCGGCTTTTTCTGCGTCCAAGTGGAATTTTTTGGGTTGGGGTTGACAATTTATCCCTCTGACCTTATCATAATAGCAACCCGGTATCAACCCAAAATCACATCATTTGTCCATATTTTGTCCCCGTTTAAGCGGGGGCGGGCCGCCCTGCGGCCGGTGGACGAAAAGGAGCCAGTCATGAAAAAACGCATTCTCAGTTTCCTGCTGGCGGCGGCGCTGGCGCTGTCCTGCGCGCCGCTTGGCGCTTTTGCGGAAGGGCCGGACGCCGCGGCCCCCCTCCCCGACGCTGCGGCCGGATCCGCCGTGGCGGATGAAAACACCGACGTCGGGATCATCGGCAGCGCCGACGGCCCCACCGCCGTCATCGTCTCCGAAGGCGAAGGGTATGCCGCCGCCAATGAGGGCGACCCCGCCGCCGCCCAGGACCAGATCATGCTGATCGAGGAGACCCCCGCCGAGGATGCCGCCGAAGGCCCCGAGGAGGACCGCCAGATCACCTACATCGCGCTGGGCGACAGCATCGCGGCCGGGGTGGGCCTGAACGACTTCCTCTTCACCCCTGCCGAGATCTTCTACGACATCAGCCCCAACTTCACCGACTATTCCAGCACCTGCTACGTCTCCTATGTGGCCGAGGCGCTGGGCCTGGACCGCCAGCACGCCCTGAACCTCGGCCTGCCCGCCCTGATGACCAAGGACCTGCTGGAGATGGTCCGGGACGGTCAGATGTCCGAATTCAACCAGCCCGCCGGCACCTACTACGTCTACCCCGAGTTCCTCGACTACATCCGAGAGGCCGACGTCATCAGCATCGAGATCGGGATGAACGACGCGATGGTCCCCTTCGTGGTCTCGATCGGCGAAGCCACCAACTGGAAGTCGGAGCAGCTTGCCAACACCATCGTCTCGGGCGGCTACCGCGACATGAACTTTGAAACCTTCGCCAGCATCGTCGAGCAGCTCTTCGGGATGAAGCTGACTTTCCGGGAGACTCGCGACCTTTTCTACGCCCTGACCACCGGCGCTTCCAACGTCTGCAACCAGGCCTATGAGAACGTCCAGACCTACCTGCCCCAGGTCATCGAGGCCATCCGGGCCCAGAACCCCGACGCCCAGATCCTGCTGCTGGGCTGCTACAACCCGGTGCCCCTGCTCTGGACCTGGAGCCGCTTCTTCAACAACTACAACCGCTTTGTCCGCCAGCTTGCGGAGGACACCGGCTGCACCTACGTCCCCATCCCCCGCACCAATACCGCCAACGACGGCCACCCCACCGTCGAGGGCCACCAGTACATCGCCAACCAGATTGTCGAAGCCATCGACCGCTGATCTTCCCGCCCCGGAGGCCCTTCGCCCCGGGGCATTTTTGCGCCGCGGGGCGGGGACGATTTTTTCAAATATTTTTTCCAAAATCCTTGACACGACCGGCAGAATATGCTATTATATTGCTCGCAGCCTGTGCCGAACGGCTGTCCCAGATAAAAAGCCCCAATGGGATAAGGACGTGCGCCCGTAGCTCAGCTGGATAGAGCAACTGCCTTCTAAGCAGTGGGCCGGGGGTTCGAGTCCCTTCGGGCGCATTGTTGTGGTGCCCATAGCGTAGTCGGTTAACGCGCCAGATTGTGGATCTGGAGATCGAGGGTTCGAGTCCCTCTGGGCACCCCACCAAAGTCTCTTTCGCCGAAAGGTCGAGGGAGGCTTTTCTTTTTTCCCGGATTCATCCGTGAAAGGAGGCCGCCCCATGGCGTACCACGAATTCGGCATCATGCCCGAAGTCCCGCGCCCCGGCCAGCGCTACGATGAATACCAGCCGGAGGCTTACGCCCGCATCCGGGTCCCGGAGGACTGCCTTGCGCCATCGTGGCACACGCCGCCTTTGGCAGCTATTGTCACACCCTCGACATCCCGATGCGGAGGCTGAACGAGTGCGGCATCACCCCCATCTCACCCACTTCCCTGCCGCTGTTCCGGGCTGCCTCCGCAGGGCGGCCGGGGCTGGCTCCGCTGGAAGTATTGCTGGCAGAGACAGAGCGGCAGGGCCACTTCGTCATCCACTACGGACTGTAAAAATTCCGGCCCGCGGCCGTAATTCCCCCTTGACAAAGCAGGAAAGCTTTGGTATCATGTGATTGTTAGATTTAACTAACCTCATCTGGCACAGGCGCAATGGCGCCTTCCTTCTGGGCTGCAAGGTTAGTCGAAACTTACTATCAGAACTGGATAAACCGTCCCCGTCCCCGGCATACTGTGAGGGACGGACAGAGATTTTAGAGCAAGAGGTGAACACATTGGAGAGGGACTTTGAGACCGTGATGATCGAGCAGTGCTCCCCGGTGCTGGCAGGGCTGAAGGCCGCCAACCTGTTCCGGCACGAGACGAGCGACCGGGCCGCACTGTATGAGAAGGTGGCCGGCTGGAACGCCCAGCTGAACGGCCGGGGTATCCGTTTGCTGGTGCTGAAGGAGTGCCCCCGCCACTACCGTTACCTGGTCTATCTCTACCGCCCCGCCCGGCTGGCCCCTCTGCTGGAGCGGCCGGAGGTCTGCCGCTTCCTGGCTGGAGAGGGGTATGCCCTGCCCGACGCCCCCGGCAGCGACGCCGGCTGTCAGGCCCTGCTGGCTCAGCTGGCCGGGCGTCTTGCCTGCGAGGGGGACTTCCCCCACGAGATCGGGGTCTTTCTCGGCTATCCGTTGGAGGACGTCGTGGGCTTCATCGAAAACCGCGGCCAGAACTTCACCTGCTGCGGCTGTTGGAAATCTTACGGCGACCCCAACGCCGCCAGCCGCCTCTTTGCCCAGCTGAACAAATGCACCTCGGTCTACCTGCGGCTGTTCCACAGCGGCACCCCCATCCTGCGGCTGGCCGTGGTAGCATGATTTGACCCCGCCCACCCACCCTTTAGCGGAATCCTCACCGGCACGTCCGGAGGCCGTGCCACCTCCCCCTTGGGGAGTTTTTTCGTAGCGGGCAGATTTCTTCTTTTTACGGAAAAGCTATCAAAAAGGCAAACACGATTTGATTGCGTAATGCCTGTGCAGGGCCGTCTCGGGAGCTTTTGCCGCAAAAGGCGAAACCTGGGTTTCGCCCTACGCCCTGCGGGCGCAGGGTCCCACTTCCATCTTTTGCCGGCAAAATCCCCCTCCCCGGCCGAATGACGCTTTCCAAACAGGCATATGATGCCGTCACGTTGCCGCCACCTCCCCAACGGGGAGGTGGCCCGCAGGGCCGGAGGGGGGCTTCCTCTACGGGCGGGTGGGAGGGTGACAAGTTTGCCAGCAGTATAAACGTGGTAAAACACCTACCCCAGTTGCCGGGACAAACTTTTGTCCATATGACGCAGCTATATCTTAGAGCACACAGTTATCTTGCCTCTCCCCTCGGGAGAGGTAGCAAGGCGCCCACAGGGCGTCTTGCCGGAGAGGGCTACGAAGCGTGACTGAGAGGGCAACTCACCCACCCGCTCCCGCCAGAGCGGGCGTATACACAATCGGAGCAGAGGGCAAATGCCGCCCGAAAAAAGCGATGTGCATTTCCTTTGTTGCGTAGTCAAGAGCTTTTTCAGGCATTTGCCCGGCGCAACCTTCCTCTTGACGGGACCAGGGAAGGCCCCTGGTCATCAGGGAGGGTAGGGAGTCCAGAGGCTACGGAGCCGAACCGCGGCCAGCGGACTTAACGCCCAGGTTAAAATGGTGGTAAAGTTCTATTTTATCCTCCCAAAAGTTAGTTAAAACATACCAAAATTCTCCGCCTCGATGGGCGGAAATTTTGGTAGTTTGTAAAAACTAATTTTTATCCTTCAAAATGGATTGACTTTTGCAGTTAGTAAGCGTAAACTTACAAATGCGAAGTTTGCATGAACAAACGAACCCGCGCCCCCACCGGCGCGGCAAAACAGCAGAAGAATGGAGTGAGTGTATGATGCCTTTGACGATGGCTAAGCCCGGCGAGACCGTTACCATCCAGCGGGTCTCCGGCCGGGACGAGGTGCGCCAGCACCTGGCAGAGCTGGGTTTTGTGGTGGGTAGCCAGGTCACGGTGGTCAACGAGATCGCCGGCAACCTGATCCTGCAGGTCAAGGACGGCCGGATCGCCCTGGACAGCGGCATGGCTGGCCGCATCCTGTTTTAACCCTGGTAAATCGGCCAATGGGCCCTGACGTGGCCTTTTGACAGGTTTTATATAGAAACATGTATAAGTGGGAGGAAAAGCTATGAAAACGCTGAAAGACGCCAAGGTCGGCGAGACCGTGACCGTCGCCCGCCTCAACGGCACCGGCCCGGTCAAGCGCCGCATCATGGATATGGGCATCACCAAGGGCGTCCAGATCTATGTGCGGAAGGTCGCGCCGCTGGGTGACCCGATGGAGCTGAATGTGCGCGGCTACGAGCTGAGCGTGCGCAAAAGCGACGCCGAAATGGTTGAAGTCAACTGACCGCGGCGCGCATACGCGCTGAACAGAGAAAGGAGAAGCTGTACATGGCACAAATCACGATCGCGCTGGCAGGCAACCCGAACAGCGGCAAGACCACCCTGTTCAATGCGCTGACCGGCGCCAATCAGTATGTTGGCAACTGGCCCGGCGTCACCGTCGAGAAGAAAGACGGCAAGCTGAAGGACAACAAGGAGGTCACCGTCCAGGACCTGCCCGGCGTCTACTCGCTGTCGCCCTACACCCTGGAAGAAGTGGTGTCCCGCAACTATCTCGTCAACGAGAAGCCGGACACCATCCTCAACATCGTGGACGGCACCAACATCGAGCGCAACCTGTATCTGTCTACCCAGCTGATCGAGCTGGGCATCCCCGTCGTCATCGCCGTCAATATGATCGACCTGGTCCGGAAGAACGGCGACAAGATCGACCTTTCCAAGCTGGGCGCAGCCATGAACTGCAAGGCCGTCGAGATCAGCGCCCTGAAGGGCGATGGCTGCAAAGCCGCCGCTGATGCAGCCGTGGCCGCCGCCAAAGCCGGCAAGGCTGTCAAGCTGCCCCCCATCTACACCGGCAGCGTCGAACAGGCTATCGAGACCATTGAGACCATCGTCCGCGGCAAGGTGGACGAGCGATTCGTTCGCTGGTACGCCGTCAAGCTGTTCGAGCGGGATGAGAAGGTGGTGGCCGAGCTCAAGCTGGACAAAGCTTCCGCCGATAAGGTCGAACAAGCCATCGCCGCCTGCGAGGCCGAGCTGGACGACGACGCCGAGAGCATCATCACCAGCCAGCGCTATGCCTTCATCCACACCGTCATCCAAAAGGCCTACACCCGCAAGCCCCGGAAGGACAACCTGACCGTCTCCGACCGGATCGACCGGATCGTCACCAACCGCATCCTGGCCCTGCCCATCTTTGCGGTCATCATGTTCGCCATCTACACCATCGCCATGGGCGGCACCGCCATCTCCATCGGCACCATTGGCACCGACTGGGTCAACGACGTTCTCTTCGGCGAGATCATCCCCCCCGCGGTGGAGGGCTTCCTGAGCTCTATCGGCTGCGCCGACTGGCTGATCGGCCTGATCAATGACGGCATCGTGGCCGGTGTGGGCGCGGCCCTCGGCTTCGTGCCCCAGATCCTGGTCCTGAGCTTCCTGCTGGCCATCCTGGAGGACATCGGCTACATGGCCCGCATCGCCTTCGTCATGGACCGCATTTTCCGCCGCTTCGGCCTGTCCGGCAAGAGTTTCATTCCCCTGCTGGTTGCCTCGGGCTGCGGCATCCCCGGCGTCATGTCCTCCCGTACCATTGAGCAGGATCGTGATCGGAAGCTGACCATCATGACCACCTGCTTCATCCCCTGCAGCGCCAAGATGCCCATCATCGGCCTGCTGGCCGGCGCCATCTTCGGCGGCAGCAGCCTGGTGGCCACCAGCGCCTACTTCATCGGCATCGCCGCCGTCATCATCAGCGGCGTCATCCTCAAGAAGACTAAGGCCTTTGCCGGCGACCCCGCCCCCTTCGTCATGGAGTTGCCCGCTTACCACATCCCCGCCTGGGGCAACGTCCTGCGCGCCACCTGGGAGCGCGGCTGGTCCTACATCAAACGGGCCGGTACCGTCATCCTGGCCTCTACCGTCGTCCTCTGGTTCCTGCAGGGCTTCGGCTTCACCGACGGCGCCTTTGGGATGGTTGAGGACACCAACACCTCCCTGTTGGCTGCCATCGCCGGCGTGGTCGCACCCATCTTCGCTCCACTGGGCTTTGGCACCTGGCGCGCCACCACCGCCACCGTCACCGGCCTGATCGCCAAGGAAAACGTTGTGGCCACCCTAGGCGTCCTCTACGGGATGGCCGAGGTGTCCGAGGAGGGCGAAGAGATCTGGGCCCACATCGCCGCCGACTACACTGCCCTGTCGGCCTACAGCTTCATGATCTTCAACCTGCTCTGCGCCCCCTGCTTCGCCGCAATGGGCGCCATCAAGCGGGAGATGAACAACCCCCGCTGGACCGCCTTCGCCATCGGCTATATGTGCGTCTTCGCCTACGTCGTCTCGATGATCGTTTACCAGATCGGCGGCCTTGTCACCGGCGAAGTCACCTTCAACCTCTTCACCGTCGTGGCTGTGGTTCTGCTGGCCGGCATCCTCTACCTGCTGTTCCGGAAGAACCCCTACGAGACCTCCGACGGTGTCCGGATCAAGCGGAACGCTGTCAGCGCCTGATTCCACTCTGATTTTCTGTCCGTAAGGAGGCATACGTCATGCTGGAATTTCTCACCGCCAATCTCTCCACCATCGTGGTAGCGGCCATCGTCTTTGGCCTGGTCGGGCTGTCGGTCCGTTCGATGGTCCGAGACATCCGCGCAGGCAGATGCAGCGGCTGTGACGGTTGCAGCGGCGGCTGCCACGGCGGATGCAGCCACTGCGGCCACTGAACCGCCGGCCTCAGGATCGATACAAACAGATGGCGCGGGCCGGGGCTGACTTCGGCCCGCGCCTTTTTTGGGAGGATGCCCTATGGAACTGACCGCCGCGCATCTGCGCTATCTTCTGGCCATCTACGAGACCGCCCAGACCCAGCGGGACGTCAGCTCCCGCAGCATTGCCGAGCGACTGGGGGTGACGCGGCCCTCGGTGGCCCGCGCCCTGGGCCAGCTGATGGAACGGGGGATGATTGTCAAAGCCCACTATGGCAAGATCTACCTGACCGACCGGGGGATCTTTGTGGCGCGGCGGGTCCGCCAGCAGCTGGACTGCGTGCTGGCCCACTTCCCGCCGCTGGAGCTGGACGCCCCCCTGACCGGTGACGAAAAGTACCACGCCGCCCTCGCCTTGACGGCCGCCCTGCCCGAGCGGCTCTTCGGCGGCGAATACGAGCGCCTGTTCGGCGACGGGAGCGAGCCCGACACTCTGCCGGGCTGACGGCCGCAAAAAGGGACCTGTTTGTCCGTAAGCAGGTCCCTTTTCCGTTTTTGTATGGCGGGCAGCTCAGAGGAGCATTCCCAGCGCCCCCAGCCCGAAGCCCAGCGCCGCCCTGTCGGGCCAGGCGGCCGCGCAGCGGCCCCCCAGCAGGGCCAACAGGGCCAGATAGGCCGCCGCCGGCAGCAGAGGCAGCACCCTGTTCAGCGCCCGCAGGACGGTCAGCGCCGCCAGCCGGGCGGTGAACCAGTCGTAGATCTTTTTATACTGCAAAGGGGTCATCCCAGCCGCCTCCTTCCTGCCGGGTCAAAAGCAGTTTCCAGGTAGCCCTCGACGTCAAAGGGTTCGGGGATGGCATCCTTCCGGAGATAGAGGGGGTGGTGGGGGTGGCCCTTTTTGCTCCGCCGTCCAAAGGTCACCCAGGGGGTCCCCTTGGCCTGGGTCAGAGCCACCATCTCCCGCATCAGCCCCGCCAGGTAGTCCCGCTTTTCGATCAGGGTGCCCCAGGCCGCCCACATAGTAGGGTTGGTCTGGTCCAGCACCGCCGCCAGCCACCGCAGGTTCTCGTCGCAGAGGGCACGGTCGGGGGTTTGGTCCATCTCATTGGGGTCGGTGGCTCGCTGGGGGTAGACGTTGAACATGATCCAGCTGTCAAAGCCGTTGGCGGCGCTCAGCCGCTCGACGCTCTTGACGGTGGGATCCAGCGCACCGGGCCGGGCAGTGCTGGGGTTGATCCCGATGCAGACCAGCGGCCGCGTCCCCGGCCTGCCCAGCACATACCGGTAGGGCATATAGACGTGGGGCTCGTAGTACCACAGCCCCCCGGCGTATTCCCCCGCCTCCAGGACGGGCAGATGTATCGTTTCCATTTTCTTTCTGCATTCCCTTCGTTTTTCTTCTATCCTACCTGAAAAAGCTGCTCGGCGCAACACCCGGCGCACAAAAAATTGCAGGCGTCTCATAAAGCCGGGCAGAAGCAGATATAAAACAGTGCCGGCGGATGCTCCCGCGCCCACCGGGGAAAAGATGCGCCATCTCCGTAGAGACAAAATGCAAAAAGTGTGGTATACTGTAAGTTAAGCAGGCTGCGGGCCTGCGCGATGAGATCTACCGCTTTTCGCCCCATGTGAAGAGCATTTTCAGCCCCCGGCGGCCGCTGCGCCGCGCGGCAGGGATATAGAGAAAAGGCCGCCCTGCCCGGCGTCCGCCGGGCGGGCCCCGCGAGAGCGTGCCGGAAGGCGCGCCCCGGGAAAGGAGTTTTGTATGTCTTTGGAAGAATATAAGTCCGCGCTCAAGGCAGGCCAGAAGGATTACCGCGCCCATGTGGTACGGGGCCAAACCCCCTACCTGCCGGTGCTGGACGATATTTTGGTCAATGTTGACATCGTCGCCACCGAGCCACTGAGCCTGGTGAGTATGCCCAGCGAGAGCATCGTCGGCACCAAGACCAGCGGCCGGCACACCGCCTTCGCCCCCAACTTCATGCCTCTGCTAGACGCCGACACCGAGTTTGCCACCAAGTGGTCGATCCTCTGCGACGCCCACCTGAACGAGGGGATCCGCAACCCGGTCACCGCCTACGAGTTCCTCAACCAGTTCTACATCGAGGAAGGAAACAAGCGGGTCTCGGTCCTCAAGCATTTCGACGCGGTCAGCATCCCCGGCACCGTCACCCGGCTGATCCCCGCCCGGAACAACAGCCTTGAGAACCGGATCTACTACGAGTTCCTTGATTTCTACAAGCTGTCCAAGGTCAACGTGGTCCAGTTCTCCCGGCTGGGCAGTTATACCAAGCTGCAGAATCTGGTCTGCAAGGCATCGAACGAGGAGTGGACCGACGATGACCGGAAGAACTTCAACGCCCTGCACACTAAGTTCCGCCAGCAGTTCCGGGCGTTGGGCGGCACACAGCTGCCCCTGACGGTGGGCGACGCGCTGCTGGTCTACCTGTCGGTCTACCGCTATGCCGACACCTACGATTCCACCCCGGCCCAGATCAAAGCGAACCTCGTCCGCATCTGGGACGAGATCACCGTCCTGACCAAGGACCAGGCGGTCGAGGTGGTGCTTGAACCCCAGTCCGAGGTCAGCGAGCCGCTGCTCAGCCTCTCCAAACTGAACATCTTCACCCAGCGCCCCAGCGAGCTGCACGTCGCTTTCCTGCACGAGTACAACGAGGCGTCCAGCCCTTGGGTACGCGCCCATAATCGGGGCCGCAACGCCCTGGCCAGCACCTTCCCCGACCGGCTGATCCTCTCCTCCCACGAGAACGTCAACCCCCAGGTGGACGCCGAGCAGGTGCTGGAGCAGGTGGCCCACGACGGCGCCGACGTCGTCTTTACCACCAGCATCCGGATGCACACTGCCTGCCTGAAGGTAGCGGCTCAGCACCCCAAGGTCAAGTTCCTGAACTGCTCGCTCAACACCCCCCATCCCCTGGTGCGCACCTACTACCCCCGTACCTACGAGGCCACCTACCTGATGGGGATGCTGGCCGGCATCCTCTCCCCCACCAACACGGTGGGCTATGTGGCGGCCAACCCCATCTACGGGGTGCCCGCCGCCATCAACGCCTATGCCCAGGGCCTGCGCTCGGTCCGGCCGGAGGGCCGGGTCCTGCTGCGGTGGGCCTGCCTGCCTGACCCGGACCACCCCCTTGACTTCTCCGACCGGCAGGACGTCACCCTCTTCTACGCCCGGGACGCCCGGGAGGCCCCCAACTCCCACCGGGACTACGGCCTGTGCCAGCGGCTGCCGAACGGCGTGCTGCGGCCGCTGGCACTGCCCCAGTGGCGCTGGGATGTCTTTTACATCGAGATCATCCGTTCCATCCTGAACGGCCGCTGGGAGGCGGCCGAGACCGGCAAGGCCATCAACTACTGGTGGGGGATGAAGAGCGGCGCGGTGGACATCCACTACAGCGACGGGCTGCCCGGCGGCTCCCTCCAGCTGCTGGGCCTGATGGAGACCCAGATGCACAGCGGCCTGCTGATCATCTTCCCGGGGCAGCTCTACGCCCGGGGCCACCGGATGCGTGCCCCCCAAAAGGTGGTCTACACCCCCAAGGAGCTGATGATGATGGACTGGCTGGACGAATGCATCGACGGCCAGCTGCCCAGCTATGACCAGCTCGACGTCAAGACCCGCGCCCTGGTGGAAATCAGCGGCCTGGACGTCATCAAGGAAGAGGAGGTGGGCGCCGAGTAAGCGCCCGCCCCCGGATATGGCAATGGTAACGGGAAACTAAAACAGAACGGAGTATGAGGACGTGAAGATACTCGCAATTTCGGATGTCGCATCCAAGGCGCTGTGGGACCCCCGCTGCCGCGAGCGGCTGGAAGGGATCGACCTGATCCTTTCCTGTGGAGACCTGCCCCGCACCTATCTTGAATATTTGACCAATTTCACCCCCGCGCCCATCCTTTATGTACACGGCAATCACGACACCGACTATGCCAAGCAGGAGCCGGGCGGCTGCATCTGCATCGACGGGTGCGTCTATGTCTGGAAGGGCCTGCGGATCATGGGCCTAGGCGGCTGCATCCACTATAACAAGGAGGATACCTACCAGTACACCGAATGGGCCATGCGCCGGCGGATCGCCAAGCTGCGGCCCAAGGTGCGGCGGCTGGGCGGCATCGACCTGCTGCTGGCCCACTCCCCTGCGCTGGGCCTGAACGACGCCTCCGACCCCGCCCACCGCGGCTTTGCCTGCTTCAACAGCCTGTTGGACGAACTGCAGCCCAAGTGGTTCATCCACGGCCACGTCCACCTCTCCTACGACTGCAAGCTGCCCCGGGTCTGCACCCGCGGCGCCACCACTGTCATTAATGCCACCGAGCGGTACACTTTCGAGGTTCCTGACCCCGACCCCATCCTCCAGCGGAAGTTTTTCTTCTTCCAGTCGGGCATGACGGCTATCACCAAATAACCAGACAAAAAGCCCGCCGGGCAGCCCTTTTGGGGGCCGTCCGGCGGGACTTGTTTTTGGCGTCGTTTTTACTGTAAGCTGACGTCGTGGCGGGTGGGCTCGCCCTTGTCGAAGGCGGCGGCGCTCTCGAAGACGCCCCGGACCATGCTCTCCACGTCCTCGTCGGTGTAGAAAGCGGTATGGCAGGTCAGCAGGACGTTGGGGAAGCTGCGCAGCAGCGCCAGCTCGGTGTTGGCGATGGGATCCCCCGAGCGGTTGTAGTAGTACAGCCCGTTCTCGTTTTCCAGCACGTCCAGGGCGGCGGCCCCCACATGGCCGCTCTCAATAGCCGCGATCAGGGCCTGGCTGTCGATCAGGCTGCCGCGGGCGGTGTTGACGATGACCACACCATCCTTCATCTTGGCCAGGGCCGCCGCGTCGATCAGGTGGTGGTTGGCGGAGGTGGCGTTGGTGTGGAGGGTAATGACGTCGCACTGGGCAAAGAGGGTGTCCAGGTCCACATATTCGGCGTACCGGGCGGCCTCGGCGCTGGGGTAGAGGTCGTAGGCCAGCAGCTTGCAGCCGAAGCCGGACAGATGCTGCAGGACGGTCCGGCCGATGTGGCCGGTGCCAATCACCCCCACCGTGCAGGCCGACAGGTCGCGGCCGATCTTTCCTTGCAGGCCGTAGTCCTGCACCTCGCCCCGCTTGAGGATGTGCCCCACCCGGCGCAGGGACATCATCAGCAGCATGATGGCAAAGTTGGCCACGCCGCGGGGCGGGTAGTCCACGTTGGAGACACGCATCCCCAGCTCCCGGGCCTTCTCCCGGTCGACATGGTCGTAGCCGATGGACCGGCAGCAGATGTATTTGATCCCCAGCGCATGGAACCGCTCCACCATCTCGGTCCCCATGTCACAGGGAGTCACCGAGACGGCGTCGCAACCCGCCGCCAGAGAGACGTTCTCGGGGGTGGGGTAGTCCTCGCAGCCGTCGAAGGCGATGCCGGTCTCGGCGCTGAGTTTTTGGGCGCAGGCCAGCTCGTCGTAGGGCCGCAGGGTGTAAAAGAAGATCTTCATAACATTTCACCTTCCTGTCGCATTTGGTCTGCCCTTATGATAGCACGTTTTGCCCGGCTGCGGCGGTGGAAGTGAGCTGAATTTTCCTCACCTGACAGATGAACCAAAGCGGTGAGGCTCGGCCTTGTCAAACGGCGCAAAATGGAGTATCCTAAGGATAAACAGAGAATCTGCACCGCCGCCCCGCCGGGCGGCTGAAAGGAGCTTGTATGCGCGCTTACGAACGTCTCATCCAATACGCCAAAGTCTACACCACCTCCGACCCCCGGTCGGGCGCCCATCCCTCTTCGGCCCGCCAGTTTGACCTGGCCAACCTGCTGGCCGAAGAGATGCGGTCCATCGGGATTGAGGACGCCGCCGTGGACGAGCACGGCTATGTCTACGGCAGCCTGCCCGCCACCCCCGGCTGCGAGGGCCGGCCCGCCCTGGGGCTGATCGCCCACATGGACACCTCCCCCGACGCCCCGGGCGAGAACGTCCGGCCCGTCCTCCACGAGGACTACGACGGCAGGGACGTCACCCTGCCCGGCACCGGCGCGGTGATGCGGGTGGAGACCTTCCCCTTCCTGACCTCGATGAAGGGGGAGACCCTCATCACCTCGGACGGAACCACCCTGCTGGGCGCCGACGACAAGGCCGGCATCGCCGAGATCCTGACCGCCGCCGAAACCATCGTCCGGGAGGGACTGCCCCACGGCAAACTCTGCATCGCCTTCACCCCAGACGAGGAGATCGGCGAGGGGGCCGACCTGTTCGACCTTGCGCGCTTCGGCGCCGACTTCGCCTATACGGTGGACGGCGACGACGTGGGCGGCATCGAGTACGAGAACTTCAACGCCGCCTCCGCCACCGTGACCATTCGGGGGCTGTCGGTCCACCCGGGCAGCGCCAAGAATACCATGCGCAACGCCTCCAACCTGGCCATGGAGTTCCACACGTCTCTGCCGGTCATGGCCCGCCCCGAGACCACCGAGGGTCGGGAGGGCTTCTATCACCTGACCCAGATGTACGGCGACGTCAACGAGGCCAAACTGGGCTATATCCTCCGGGACCACGACGCAGCCAAGCTGGAATACAAAAAGGACAACCTCCGCCAGATCGCAGCCTGGCTGAACGGCCGCTACGGCGAGGGGACCGTCACCGTCGAGATCCGGGACAGCTACCGGAACATGATCGAGATGATTAAACCCCACTTCCACCTGGTGGAGACCGCCCGGGCCGCCATCCAGGTCGCCGGCCTCGTCCCCGAGGAGGTGCCGGTCCGGGGCGGCACCGACGGCGCCGTCCTGAGCTGGAAGGGCCTGCCCTGCCCCAACCTGGGCACTGGCGGCTTCAACTTCCACGGCGTCTACGAGTGTACCACCGTCCAGCGGATGGACAAGGCCACCGAGGTCATCCTGAACATCATCGCCCTCTACGCCAAAGAGGGCTGAGCCGCCCTTTGAACCACTGCGCCCCCCGCCTGCAAGCCGCAGACGGAGAGCGCTTTTGGTGTTTTTACAGTAACTTTCTCAGCAGGTAGCGGTCGTAGCCGCCGTACATTTCCCGCCGGCAGACGATCTCGAAGCCCACGGCCAGGGCGTTCCGGAAGCTGTAGGCGTTGTCGGGGCTGACCGTCGCCCCGATCCCCACCATGCCGGGGCGGAGCCACTGCATAGCCGCGACGGCCATCCGGAGCTGCAGGCCGTTGCCCCGCCAGGCCGGGCAGACCACCGCGCTGTCGGCATTGGCCCAGCGAGGCCACTCCGCCCGGGGCACCCCCATATAGGCGGCATAGTTAGAGGGGTCCGCCCCGCAGTACCGCAGGATGAAGTAGGCCCCCAGCTTTTCCCCGTTCCAGACCCCGATGCAGAGGTCCTTCGCCAGATAGGCGGCCAGGTTCTCGCGGGTGTCAGGGACAAACTGCTCGGGGTGGGGCATGGCGGCGTGGACGGCGTTCTGGAGCGCGAAGAAGGCGTCCGCCGCCTCGGGGCCACAACGGCGCAGCTCCACCTGCAGGCAGGCCGGGCGGCCGTCGAGTTTAGTCAGGGTCAGTTCCATAGGATTCTCCTTTCCCGGTTTTCTGATTTCATTCTATATCCGGTTTGAATTCCTGTCAAATTGTGGTATACTGGACATATCACAGGCAGGGTGATGAAAGGAAGACATCGCATGAAGGAAGCTACCCCTGATACCGCCGGCCGCCTGGGCGGCCCGGTCCTGAGCGGCCAGGTGGCCGCCCAATTACTGGAAGAACTCCGCACCGGACGGTATGCCGGCGCCGACCGCCTGCCGGCCGAGCTGGACCTGGCCGCTGAGCTGGGGGTCAGCCGGACGGTCGTCCGGGACGCCCTCAGCGCCATGGAGCGGGACGGCTACATCGAGCGGGTGCGGGGGATCGGCACCGTCGTCAACCGGGACGCCTTGACCCTCCGCAGCCGCCTGGACCAGAAGCTGGAATACTACCCCCTGATCCGCTCTTTCGGCAGCTACCCCCACGCCGACAGCATCCAGATCCAGCTCATCCGCGCCGGGGAGGAGCTGGCTCGCAGCCTCTCCCTCCAGCCGGGGGAAGAGGTCATCTGCATCCGCAAGCGGGTGCTGGCCGACTCGACCCCGGTGATCTACTCGGTCAATTACCTGCCCCGTGCCCTGCTGGGCGGGCAGGACTACGCCCGCATTGACCTGACCCCCTCCATCTTCGATGTGCTTGAGCGGGCCTGCGGCCAGCAGGTCTCCTCCACCATCGCCCACCTGAAAGCCAGCTGTGGGGAGGAATCGGTCCGCGCCGCCATGCGCCTTGCCCCCGACGAGGCGCTGCTGCTGTTGGACGAAGTATGCTATACCCGGCTGTGCAGGCCCGTCCTGCGCGCGCTGAGTTATTACACCAACTTTTTCGACTTTTCCATCCTGCGCAAATTACTGTAAGGAGGCAACTGCCCATGCGCCACCTCATCGACCCGCTCGATTTTACCCGGGAAGAGATCGATGCCCTGCTCGACCTGGCCTGCCGTATCCGGGAGGACCCCGTCGCCTACCAGTCGGCGGCCGCCCGCAAAAAGCTGGCCACCCTCTTCTATGAGCCCTCCACCCGCACCCGCCTCTCCTTCGAGGCCGCCATGCTCAACCTGGGCGGCCAGGTGCTGGGTTTCCCCAGCGAGAACGTCTCCAGCGCCTCCAAGGGGGAGAGCGTCGCCGATACCATCCGGGTGGTGTCCTGCTACGCCGACATCGCCGCCATCCGCCACCCCAAGGAGGGTGCGCCCCTGCGGGCCAGCCGCTATTCCCGCATCCCGGTCATCAACGCCGGGGACGGCGGCCACCAGCATCCCACCCAGACCCTGACCGACCTGATGACCATCCGGCTGCGAAAGGGCAGCCTGAACGGCCTGACCATCGGCCTGTGCGGGGACCTCAAGTTCGGCCGGACGGTCCACTCCCTCATCAAGACGATGGTCCGGTACGAGGGGGTGCGGTTCATCCTCATCAGCCCCGCCGAGCTGCGGGTGCCCGACTACATCATCACCGATGTGCTGGAGGGCAGCGACACCCCTTACGCCGAGACCCGCAGCCTGGAAGAATCGATGCCTGGGCTGGACATCCTGTATATGACCCGCGTCCAGCGGGAACGCTTCTTCAATGAGGAGGACTACGTCCGGCTGAAGAACAGCTACGTCCTCACCCGGGAGAAGATGGCCCTGGCCAAGCCCGACATGGCCGTCCTCCATCCCCTGCCCCGGGTCAACGAGATCGCCCTGGACGTGGACGACGACCCCCGCGCCGCCTACTTTGAGCAGGTGCAGAACGGCGTCTACGTCCGGATGGCCCTCATCATGACCCTGCTGGGCCTGCCCGATCCCAAAGCGCCGAAGGAGGGCGCATGATATGCTGAACATCGACGAGATCCAGAACGGCATCGTGATCGACCACATCAAGGCGGGCACCGCCGTCGGCCTGATGGATCTGCTGGGGATCAAGGGAAACCGGACCGCCAGCGTCGCCCTGATCCAGAACGCCCGCAGCCACAAGGCCCCCTCCGGCCGGAAGGACATCATCAAGGTGGAGGGGGATGCCTCCTGGCTCAACCTGGACGTCCTGGCCTACCTCGACCCCAACATCACCGTCACCACCATCCAGGACGGGAAGGCTGTCCGGAAGGAAAAGCCCCATCCCCCCCGCAAGCTGGTGAACATCGTCCGCTGCCGCAACCCCCGCTGCATCTCCACCGTCGAGGAGGAATGCGACCAGATCTTCGAGCTGGGCACGGGCGGCAAATACCGCTGCATCTACTGCGAGCAGGAGCTGCAGGTGAACCGCGACTAAGCCCCCGCCCCTCTTTCCAGGCAAAACAAAGCCCCCGCCCCCGCTGCCTTTTTCGGGACAGCCGGGGGTTTTTGGCTTTCTCGTCGTCACACCAGGACAAAATCTGCGGGCAGGCGGCCGATGACGATGGCTGTCGCCAGCATGACCACCGTCAGGCCCAGGTACAATTTGCAGCCCAGCTCCTGCTCAAGGTTCTTCATGCAGCGGGTGATGTTGGGCTGGTTGTTCTTCAGGGCCTCGGCCGCCCGGGTGAAACTGTGGCATTGGGCCACGACGTAGAAAATACGGTAGTAGTCATAATCGATGGCCATAGAAAATTTCCTTATTTTTTATGGATTATGCACTATTTGCCATACCAAGAAAATATCGCAAATATATTAACAAGATATTTTACATCCCTTTTTATAAATAGTATAATATGCTCGCCCCAAAATTGCAATTTGCCATGCGCAGATTAAGCTGCGCGCAAAGATCGGGAAAATAGAATGACTAAGATAAGAAAGGAGTCTTCTCGAAACCATGAAGCAGAATAAGCGAAGTCTTATCCTATGGCTCGTCTTGATCGCGGTGCTGCTGGTTGCCGCCCTCCTGACCGGGAACCCCGGCGGGGAGAGCGAGAGCGTCCAGGAGCTGATGCGGGACGCCGTTCTCCATGAGACCGGCCAAGTGAGCCTTTTCGGGATCAAAGACGTCAACCCGGGCCTGATCTCGGCCTATGTGGTGACGGCTTTCCTGCTGGTGCTGGCCGTGGTGCTGCGCATCTTTGCGGTGCCCCGTTTCAAGGAAGTGCCCGGCCGGCTGCAGCTCTTGCTGGAGCTGTGGGTGGGCACCTTCAGCGGGATGGCCGAGAAGAACAGCCCCCACCGCAACAAGGCCCTGGGGGCCTACATCTTCACAGCGGGCAGCTACATCTTCCTCAGCACCTGCTTTGAGATGCTGGGCCTGCAGGCCGTCACCACCGCCGGGGAGTCCATCTCCCTGCCTGCCCCCCTGTCGGACATCAACGGCGCCATCGCCATGGGCGTGCTGTCCTACCTCTTCATCATGTCGGGCAGCATTGCCGAGTCCGGCCTGCACGGGGTGGGCGGCACCCTCAAGGAGTTCTCCCTGCCCATCTCGATGAGCTTCCGTCTCTTCGGCGCACTGCTCAGCGGCCTGCTGGTGACCGAGCTGGTCTACTTCTACTTTGCCCTGAGCTTTGTCGTGCCTGTGGTGGTGGGCATCGTCTTCACCCTCCTCCACGCCCTGATCCAGAGCTACGTGCTGACCATGCTGGTGGCCCTATACTACGGCGAAGTGTCCGAACCCGTCAAGCCCAAAGTCAAGAAAGACAAAAAAGCCAAGAACAAGTTGCTTGCTGCCTGAGCCGCTTTCCGTTTCATTTAGGAGGTCAATCATTATGAAAACGCTGAATCTCAAAAAAATCCTTTCCGCCCTGCTGGTCATCCTGGCCCTGACTGCGGCCATGGCCATCCCCGTCTACGCTGAGGGACCCACCGCCTCCCAACCCCCCCAGCCCCCCCAGTCCACCGAAGTGACCGAGGCTGAGGCCGAAGGCCTGTCCACCTCCGCCAAGGCCATCGCCTGCGCCATCGCCGTCGGCGTGGCCGCCGCAGGCGGCGCCATCGCCATGGGCATCGTCGGCGCCAAGGCGTCCGAGAGCATCGCCCGCCAGCCTGAGGCCGATGGCAAGATCCGCACTTCCATGATGCTGAACCTGGTCTTCATCGAGACCGCTATCATCTACGCACTGCTGGTCGCCATCCTGATCATCTTTGTGCTGTAAGCGCGGGAGGTGTCATCATGAGTCTCCCCCTGAACATTGACTTGCAGCAGATCTTCCTGCATATGCTCAACTTTGTCATCCTGGTGGGCGGGCTATACTTCATCCTCTACGCCCCGGTGAAGAAGTTCATGGACCAGCGCACCGCCCATTACGCCGAGATGGCCCAGGCCGCCGCCGACAAGCTGGCCGAGGCGGACAAGCTGGCCGCCGACCATCAGGCCAGGCTGGATAACCTTGAGAACGAGCTGCGCGAGCGCCGCGCCGAGAGCCAGAAGATCGCCCAGACCGCCGCCCAGCAGCAGCTGGACAAGGCCCAGGCCCAGGCCGACCAGATCGTGGCCGGCGCCCAGAAGGCCGCCGAGTCCATCCGCGCCAAGGCCGTGGCCGACGCCCAAAAGGAAATGAAGGAGATGGTCCTGTCTGCCGCCGAAAAGCTGACGCTTTCTTCCAGCCGGGACGCCTTCGACGAATTTTTGAACCTCGCAGAGGAAGGGAAACAGAATGAGCAAAATGAACAAGCCTGAGACCCCGGCCACTGCCTTCCTCCTGAGCGCCGACGCCCCCAGCGAGGCCCAGCGCAAGCGGTTTGAAGCATTCCTGGCCCACACCTACCCCGACCAGACGCTCGAGCTGGTCTGGCGGGCCGAGCCCAGCCTGAAGGGCGGCTTCCGCCTTCATATCGGCCCCGACGTCTATGACTGGAGCGTCAAGGGCCGTCTGGAACAGCTCCGCAGCTCCCTGGACCGCCTGGACCCCCATCAGGAGAACCTGCTGCCCCTGATGCGCCAGACCATCGACGAGTGGGAGCCCAGCACCCGCCCCGAGGAGATCGGCACCGTCTTGACCGTTGGGGACGAGATCGCCACCACCGCCGGGCTGGAGGACGCCGTCTATGGCGAAGTCCTCCTCTTCACCAACGGCATCCGCGGGATGGTGCAGGAACTCCGCCCCGATGAGCTCTGCTGCGTCCTCTTCGGCGACAGCAGCGGCATTGAGGCCGGCGACCCCGTCCGCCGCACCGGCAAGGTGGCCGGTATGCCGGTGGGCGAGGGCTTCCTGGGCCGGATCGTCGACGCCCTGGGCAGCCCCATCGACGGCGGCGACGCCATCCAGGCCGACGCCTACTACCCGGTGGAGCGCCCTGCCCCCGGCATCATCGACCGCCAGCCGGTCAACCAGCCGCTGGAGACCGGCCTGCTGGCCATCGACGCCCTCTTCCCCATCGGCCGCGGCCAGCGTGAGCTGATCATCGGCGACCGCCAGACCGGCAAGACCGCCGTCGCACTGGACACCATCCTCAACCAGAAGGGGAAGGACGTCGTCTGCATCTACGTGGCCATCGGCCAGAAGGCCAGCTCGGTGGCCCTGCTGGCTGAGAACCTCCGCCGCCGCGGCGCGATGGACTACTGCATCATCGTCAGCGCCTCGGCCAGCGACTCGGCCTCCCTGCAGTATATCGCCCCCTATGCCGGCTGCACGCTGGGCGAATATTTTATGCATCAGGGCCGGGACGTCCTGATCGTCTACGACGATCTGTCCAAGCACGCCATTGCCTACCGGGCCCTCTCCCTTCTGCTGGAGCGGAGCCCCGGCCGTGAGGCCTACCCCGGCGACGTCTTCTACCTCCACAGCCGGCTGCTGGAACGGTCGGCCCATCTGTCGGACGAGCTGGGCGGCGGCAGCATGACCGCCCTGCCCATCATCGAGACCCAGGCCGGCGACGTGTCTGCCTATATCCCCACCAACGTTATCTCAATCACCGACGGCCAGCTCTTCCTCGAGAGCAGCCTCTTCTTCGCCGGCCAGCGCCCCGCCGTCAACGTGGGCCTGTCCGTCTCCCGTGTCGGCGGCGACGCCCAGACCAAGGCCATGAAGAAGGCCGCCGGCGCCATGCGTCTGGACCTGGCCCAGTACCGGGAGATGGAGGTCTTTACCCAGTTCTCCAGCGACCTGGACGACGCCACCCACCGCCAGCTGACCTATGGCCAGGGCCTGATGCGGCTGCTGCGGCAGAAGCAGTACCACCCCCTGACCCAGCACGAACAGGTCATCACCCTGGTGGCGGCCCTGGCCCACACCATGCAGGACATCCCGCCGGAAGAGATCGGCGCCGTCCAGCAGGGGATGCTGGGCTGGTTCAGCCAGCAGGAGCCGGCGCTCTGTCAGCGGATCGACAGCACCGGCCTGCTGACCGACGACGACCGCCAGCAGATCATCGACCAGGCCCGCAGCTTCGTGGCCGGGTACCAGAAGAATAAGAAGGGGCAGTGAGATGGCCAGCACCAAAGAGATCAAAGACCGGATCGCCAGTGTCCGCGAGACCCAGAAGATCACCAGCGCCATGTACCTGATCTCCTCCACCAAACTGCGCCGCGCCCGGGCCGACCTGGCCCGCACCCGCCCCTACTTTGAGGCGCTGCGGGCGGAGATCAAGCGGATCTTCCGAACCTCCAGCGACATCCGGAGCCGGTATTTCTACCCCCCCAACGAGGAGGAGATCAAGGGCGGACCCTACGCCTGCCTGGTCATTACCGCCGACAAGGGCCTGGCTGGCGCCTACAACCAGAACGCCGTCAAGGAGACCATGCGGCTGCTGGAGGGCCACCCCGGCACCAAGCTGTTCGTCGTGGGCGAGTACGGGCGGCATTACTTCAACCAGCACCATGTCCCCATCGAGCAGAGCTTCCTCTACACGGCCCAGAACCCCACCCTTCACCGCGCCCGGGAGATCAGCTCGATCCTGCTGGACGGCTTCAACAACGGCGCGTGGAGAAAGATCTATATCGTCTACACCGATATGGAGAGCGCCCTCTCCTCCGAGGCCAAAAGCACCCGGCTTCTGCCATTCCACCGCGCCCACTTTGCCTCCACCGACGAGGACCACTCCTCCGATACCTTCGAGTTCATGCCCAACATGGTCACGGTGCTGGACAACATGATCGAGAGCTATATCTCCGGCTTCATCTACAGTGCCCTGATCGACAGCTTCTGCAGCGAGCAGAACGCCCGTATGACCGCCATGGACGCGGCCAACCAGAACGCGCAGCGTCTGCTGGACGACCTGTCCCTCCAGTACAACCGGCTGCGCCAGTCTGCCATCACGCTGGAGATCACCGAAGTGTCCGCGGGTGCAAAGGCCCAGCGGCAGAAGCGGCAGGCCGACAGCGCCGCCCAGGCCGCCCAGGCCGCCAGAAAGGATGTGTGACCCCACTTTGAATACAGGTAAAATCGTGCAGGTGTCGGGCCCCGTCGTCGACGTAGCCTTCGACACCCTTCCTCTGCCCCATATCCGGGAGGCCCTCACCGTCACGGTGGACGGGACCGAGCGGGTGATGGAGGTCTCCCAGCACCTGAGCAGCAAGCTGATCCGATGCGTCATGCTGGCCGCCAGCGAAGGGCTGGCACGCGGCATGAAGGTCAGCGCCCCCGGCCACACCATCCAGGTGCCGGTGGGCGAGGCGGTGCTGGGCCGGATGTTCAACGTCCTAGGCCAGCCCATCGACGGGGGCAAAGCCATCCCCGCCGACACCCCGGTCAAAAGCATCTACCGCAAGCCCCCTCCCTTTGAGGACCAGAACCCCGCCATCGAGATCCTCGAGACCGGCATCAAGGTCATCGACCTGCTCGAGCCCTACGCCAAGGGCGGCAAGATCGGCCTGTTTGGCGGCGCCGGCGTCGGCAAGACCGTCCTGATCCAGGAACTGATCTACAACGTCGCCACCAGCCACAACGGCTACTCGGTCTTCACCGGCGTCGGCGAGCGGAGCCGCGAGGGCAACGACCTCTGGCGTGAGATGAACGAGAGCGGCATCGCCGACAAGACCGCCCTGGTCTTCGGCCAGATGAACGAGTCCCCCGGCGTCCGTATGCGGGTGGCCCTGTCGGGCCTGACCATGGCCGAGTACTTCCGGGACGACGAGCACAAGGACGTCCTGCTCTTCATCGACAACATCTTCCGTTTCGTCCAGGCCGGCAGCGAGGTCTCGACCCTGATGGGCCGGATGCCCTCGGCGGTGGGCTACCAGCCCACTCTGGCCAACGAGATGGGCGAGCTGCAGGAGCGGATCACCTCCACCAAGGAGGGTTCGGTCACATCGGTCCAGGCGGTCTACGTCCCCGCCGACGACCTGACCGACCCCGCCACCGCCACCACCTTCACCCATCT
>CAZEIG010000004.1:4806-27447 GCA_964511805.1 uncultured Faecalibacterium sp. | reverse complement strand
CCGCTTTTGTAAAGTTTTTGAAACTGCTTCACGATATTTTATGGGATTGCTCTAGCGCAGAAAGTGTCGCCTGCGCCGGTGGTCTCAATGACGCCGCCCAAGGTGCAGCCGGGCTGGAAGGCCCGCAGCCCCCTCGTAGTAAGAGTAGCTGCCCTGCGCCCCTGCCATGACGTTGCAGAGCCGGATGTTGGGGTACTGGGCCCGCAGGATGGCCGCGCCCTTGTCAAAATCTGTTTCGCCGGTCATGAAAAGCAGCTCGTTGTCGGCGATCTTGAGGATATCGCACTGGGCCAGACCCCAGGCGATCTGTTCCTTCGCCTCGTCCGGGCTGTCCCAGAGGGGTTCCCGCAGGTTGGGGTCGAAGGAGATGAGGGCCCCTGCCTCCCTGGCCAGGGCGACGGCCCGCCGGGTGGCGGCACGGCAGGGCTCGCCGGTGAGGGAGAGGGTGCCGAAGTGGAAGATCCGGCAGTCCTGCAGCAGGCCCTGGTCGAGGTCGGCTTCGGTCAGGTTGGCGTCCGCGCCGGGCTTGCGGTAGAAGCTGAAGTCCCGGTCGCCGCCGGGCAGGGTCTGGACAATGGCAGGGTGGTGTGGACCTCGGGGTCGTAGCGCAGGCCCCGCAGGTCGATCCCCGCTTCCTGTGCCACCTGGGCCAGCTGGCGGCCGAAGTCGTCCTGCCCCACCTTCCCGATGAAGGCGCAGCGTTTGCCCAGTTTGCGGAGCATGGCCAGCACGTTGCAGGGCGCGCCGCCGGGGTTGGCCTCAAAGAGGGGGTTGCCCTGCTGGCTGAGGCCGTTCTGGGTGAAATCGATCAGCAGTTCGCCAAGGGCGACCGTATCAAACTGTTTTTGGCTCATTCTGCATCCTCCTGACCAAAATTCAGGCTGTATTTTTCGACGTCGATCCGCGCCGAGCCCTCGTCTACTTCAAAGCTGATGGCGTCGGCGGTGACGGGGGTGTAGAGAATCATGCTGGCCGCCTGCTCGCCGTCGTTGACAAAGAGCTCGAGGGTGTTGCGGTCCATCACCACACGCAGCTTGACCAGCCCATCCCGGGGGCGGGCAGGGAAGTCGCGGACGTTGACGATGTCGTAAGGGAAGCCGCTGTGGGTGCGGTCGATCTGGATTGTGCTGTTCTCCACCTTGTAGCGGATAACGGTCTCTCGGTTGCCGTCCTTGGCCAGGTGGATCTTGAAAGCGCGGTAGGAGGGGCGGCCGTCTACCGGGCGGACGGTCACCGTCATATCTACCAGCCGGCCGGAAATGCCGTGCAGGTTGGTCTCACCGGCCGTGATGAGGATGTCGCTGAAGCTGACCCGGCGGCCATGGTAATTGGTCAGCTCCCGCACCGGGTTCTGGACCAGCCGGCCGTCCCGCAGGCTGAGCTCCCGGGGGAGGGTCATCTGCCCAAAGAAGCGGGCGTCCGCCGGCTGGCAGCCAGTGGTGGCCCAGTTCTGCATCCAGGCGATCATCACCCGGCGGCCGTCGTAGGTCTCGAGGGTCTGGGGCGCATAGAAGTCGGTGCCGTAGTCGATGGCCTGGACCTTTTCCCGGGCAAAGCACCGCGCGGCCTTGTCGTAGCTGCCGATCAGGGCCATGGTGCCGTATCCGGCGTGGAACTCCAGGCCGACGGTGGTCATCTCCTGGGGGCTGACCATCAAGATCTGCTTGCCGTCCAGCGGGAAGAAGTCGGGACACTCCCACATCCGGCCGTACTCGTTGTAACTGGCATCCAGGGTGGCGGCATAGTTCCACTTGAGGCCGTCCCGGCTCTCAAAGAGGCGGATGGCGCCGCTGCCGTCCGGGGTGCGGTTGCCTGCGACCATGTAAAAGGTTCCGTCCTCGTCCAGCCAGGCCTTGGGGTCACGGAAGTCCAGTACGCTGCCGCCGGCCGGCAGGTCTCCGCCGTCCAGGACAGGGTTGCCGGCGTATTTCTCGTAGTTGACCCCGTCGCCGAAAGCCACGCACTGCTGCTGGAACTCTTCCACCCGGCCATCGATCCGGCGCACCCGGTAAACGCCGGTGTAGACCAGCATCTGCCGGCCGTCGGGCAGCTCCAGGGCGCTGCCCGAGAAGCAGCCGCCCTGATCGGCGGGGGTGTCGGGGGCGATGGCGATGGGCAGACGCTCCCAGCGGATGAAGTCCCGGGTCTTGACGTGGCCCCAGTGCATCGGGTCCCAGTGGGTCGAGTAGGGGTGATACTGGTAGAACAGGTGGTACTCACCCTTATAGCAGGAAAAGCCGTTTGGATCGTTGATCCAGCCGATAGCGCCCGTCACATGGAAGGCCGGGCGCTCCCCCGCGGGAATATAGGAGGCATACTGCGCCTCAAAGTCGCGTGCTTGCTGTAACTTTTCGCTGATCATGGATAGATCCTCCAGGGCAGTGTATTTTTGATTGGTTTTAGATAAAAGATTCTCCTCTCCTCATGCCCGGCCCCGCCGTGCAGCAGGGCCGGGGCACGAAGATAAAGGAGAATGAAGAAGATGATAAGAAAATTTCAAGGGAATTTGCCGGAAAAGGAAGGGGAAATCAGCTCTCGCTCACATAGCGGGCGTAGGCGTCCTTGTAGAGCTGCAGCAGCTGGTCCATCCCGCAGGAGTTGGACAGCATCCGCTTGTAGGACTCCCACTCGTCGTCGGTGGGGCCGCCGTCCCGGATCCAGAGGCCCTCCTGCTCAGAGACCATGGTCTCGAAGTCGGTCTTGTAGCGGTCGATGGTGTACAGCTCCTCCTCGTTGAAGACGCAGTCCACCGGGTAGACGCTGGTGTCGGTGACCTGGGGCATCCAGTAGTCGTAGAGGTCGTTCAGACGCTCGATGGCGCGGTCCTCCATCTTGAAGGTGGTTTCGTAGTACTCGGAGAGGATCAGCTTGGGACTCCAGACTTCGTACTCGCTCTTCAGCTCGCCGGCGCCCTTGCCGTACTGGACCTGCGCCTCTTCCTCGGTGATCGAGTTCCAGACGCCGTTCTCGTCCTGGCTGGTGAAGTAGACGCCGATGGGGCCGTACTGCAGCTGCATGACGTTCTCGCCAGTGTACCACTGGTCAAAGAACTTGAGCAGGTTGATGGGGCTCTGGCAGATCGAGGTGATGGACAGCTGGCCCGAGTTGGTGCCGCCGCCGGTCCGAACGGTGACGTTCTTGGTGCCGTCGGGGCCGCTCAGGACGGGCAGGAAGACGTAGTCGCTGGCGTACTCGCCCATCAGCTCGTCGATATACCACCAGGTGGAGACGCCCACCCAGCCCTGCTGGCACTTGGACATCAGCTGGGTGTCCGACTGGGAGAACATCTCGACGTCCATCAGCCCCTCGGCGTACCAGTCATGGAAGTAGGTGACCGCCTCGCGGTATTTGTCGTCCACGCACATGAACTTGATGGTGCCGTCCCCCTGCAGGACCAGGTCGTTGCAGACGTCGTTGGGCCAGTTGGTGAAGCCGAAGCCGGCGTAGAAGATGTTCTGGCCCCAGCACCACTGGTCAAAGCCGGTGGACATCGGGATGGTGGTGCCGGCGTCGTTGCCATAGTACTTGTGGCTCATGTCGTTGTCCTTGAAGGCCTTCAGGGCGTCATGCAGCTCGTCCAGAGTGGTGGGCACTTCCAGGCCCAGATCGTCCAGCCATGCCTTGTTGATCATCGAGAACTGGGGGATGGTATAGATGGAGTAGTCCTCCTCCTTGCCGATGCCGGCGGTGCCCATCTGCTCGGCGGCAGGCAGGCCATAGATGCCGCCGTCACTCATGGTAATAGCCGCCCGGATATTGGGGTGCTCGTCCAGGATGGCCGAGAGGTTGGGCATGATGTCGGGGGTGATGTAGGGGGCCAGGTTGATGAAGGTGCCGTCCATCCCGTAGTTGGTCAGGTCGTAGTTGGAGAAGCCGACGCCCATGAACGCGTCGGGCAGATCGCCGCCGGCGATCCGAATGTTGACCTGCTCGGACAGGGAGTCGCTCATGGTGTTCCAGGTGATGGAGATGCCGGCGGCCTCCTGTATCTCGTTCAGCACCTGGTTGTCGGTGTAGCCTGGGGAGAGGGCGGACTGGCCGCCGATGATGTTGAACTCGGTCTGCTCGGTGCTCTCGACGATGCCGTCCTCATTGACGACGGGGGTGTTGGCGGGGCTGCCGCCGCAGCCGGTCAGGGCGGAAGCGGCGGTGACGGCGGCTGCAAAAGCGGCGCCTTTGATGAAAGTTCTTCTTCTCATGGTCGATTTCTCCTTTTCTTCTGGTTCCTTTTTGGCGTGTGTGAGTATGCCGGGGAGGAAGGGGACCAGGCTCAGCCCTTGACGGCGCCGGCCATGAAGCCCTTTTCAAAGTATTTCTGTACGAAGGGGTAGAAGATCAGCATGGGGGCTGCGGCTACCACGATGGACGAGAATTTGATCATCTCGGTCAGCTTGTTCAGCTCGGCGTAGCCGCCGGAACGCACCGGCCGCGAAAAACTCCGGAACTGGTGGCACTACTATAAATGGTATGTCGCGGTGGGGGCGGTGGTCCTCTTGATTGCCGCCGACCTGGTCCGCAGCGCTCTGGGGATCGGCCAGATCCAGCCGGACTACCAGATCGCCTATGTTGGCTCGGGTGCGCTGCCGGAGCAGACGGCCGCCGCCATCGAGGACGCTTTCGCCGCGCTGGGCGTGGACGCCAACGAGGATGGACAGGTGGTGGTCGAACTCCACCAATACCTGCTGAACGGCACCCTGGACGAGAATGCCGAATACACCTACGCCAACCAGGTCACCCTGATGGGGGATCTGGAGGACTGCGACAGCTACTTTTTTCTTTTGGAAAATTGTGAAACGTTTCAAGCTGGCTATCAGGTCCTGGCAGACGCCGACGGCAGCCTGCCGGAGGATGGGACCGGCAGCCCTTACAGCGTCGCATGGGGCGACTGCCCGGCTCTGGCCGGGCAGGATCTGGGGGACTACGCCCAGACCGTCCTGGGACAGGAACTCACCGGCAGCAGCCAGGAGCTGCTGGCCGGGTTCCAGCTGGCCCGCCGCGGCTTCTGGGAGGACAAGACCTGTGCCAACCGGGAAGCCTGTGACGCCTTGTGGGACACTTTGACGAAAGGAGCCGCCCCCGCATGAAAAGCAAAAAGAACCTGCTCTGTATCCTGCTGCCCTTCCTCATCATCCTGGCGCTGATCGTCCTTGGGAATGTGGTGGACTTCTCCGACTACCCCAGCGCGGCCGCCGACGGCGCCGCCTGGGACGAGAACTGGGAGATGCTGGGGAAGGCCGTCGGGGTGGAAGCCCCCGGCGACGGTCTGACCCTGCAGGCCAACAACTCGGTCCTGGCAGGGGAGGACACCTATTACGCCAGTTGGACCACCGGCGAGCCCTCCCCCTACGTCAACGAGGACGGGGACGAGGTAGACCTTTACCCCGCCCAGCTCTACCTGCTGATCTACGGCTGCGCCGACGAGGCCGCCGCCCAGACCACCTGTGAGGAATTTCTCGGCCGGGAGCGCCAGACCTACACCGTCGAGACCGAGCGCTCCGCCAGCCACAACGGCCAGGCCTACACCGTCCTGGACTACACCTGCGGCTCGGACACCAACCCCTACGCCCGGGGCTGCGCGGCCTTCACCGTCTACGGCAACTATGTGCTGGTGGCCGAGCTGGCCTGCCAGGACAGCTTCACCGGGGACGTGGCGGAGATCCTGTCGAACTTTCTGGACGGCGTCCACTACAGCGCCGACCTGACCTGAGGAGGTACCGGATATGGGAATGTTTTTTGCCGATGACAGCTATGATGAAAGCCGCCGGATGCATGGTTTCCAGCGGTACAAACAGCTCCTTTCCTTCTACGCGGGGCGGTGGGTCAAGGTCAACCTCCTGACCACCCTGGGGGCCCTGCCCCTGGTGCTGGGGATCACCTTTTCCATCCTCACCTCCAGCATCCTGGTGCTGATCCCGGCCTGCCTGGTGGGCGGGGCCATCTTCGGGCCCTTCCTGGCGGGGCTCTTCGACAGCATTTTCCGGGGCCTGCGGGACGCCCCCGGCAACTGGTGGGAGCACTACCGCCGCAGCTGGAAGCAGAACGGAGCGGCCAGCCTGCTGCCCGGCGCCCTGGTGGGGCTGCTGACGGGGATGTACGCCTTCATGATCTATATGATGTGGTCGGCCCAGGCCCTGCCCAGCTTGGGCACGGTGGCGGTGGCCCTCTTCAGCGCCCTGCTCTTCCTGGTGCTGAACCTTCTCTACTGGCCCCAGCTGGTCCTCTTCCAGACCAGCGGGAAGGACAAGCTCTACAACGCCGTCCTCTTCACCATGAAATATTTCTGGCGGGTGATGGGCGTGGGGCTGCTGGCCCTGGGCTATATCCTGCTCTACATCCTCTTCGCCCCCTGGACCTTCCTTCTGGCGCCCTTCATCGGGCTGTGGTTCATCCTGCTGGTCTGCGAGTTCATCCTCTACGGGCAGCTGGACAGCGTCTTCCAGATCGAGGAACAGTTCGTCAAGCTGGAGGGCGATCCCTGGCGGGAGAACGACTGACCCCGCCCCTAACAAAACGCAAAACGAAATCCCGCTCCGGGGATCGACCCAGGGCGGGATTTTTTGCTGCCTGCGGCAGGTCGGCGTCACAGGGGGACGCCGTCTTACCCGACGGCGCAGAGGCCGCGCCTTACATCTTATCATAAAAAACGGGCGGGTAGATGTCCCGGAACGCCGCATACGCGTCCGATATCCGCCCCAGTCAAACGGTACGCCCCCGGTTGACGATTTCCATAAAGCTCTCCTTTCGCCCCGGTGCCTTCACAACCGGCGATCAAAGTACAGGGTGGCGGACAGTTCGACCAGATTGCGAAGGCCGATGTAGAGCAGGCCGAAGGTCCGCACCCGCTGGAAGGTGAAAAGGGTCTGCCCGTCAATGAAAAGGGGAGAGACCGCCAGCAGGACCAGCAGAAGCCAGAGGGTGACGTTGGCCGCACTGCCCGACTTTACCTGGATCAGTTCCCAGCGCTCGTCGCCCTTGTACGCCGTCTGCTTTGCGGCTTTCAGCAGATAAAGGCCGAGGGTGGCGCCCAGGGCAATGACAAGAGAAAGCAGGATGATGGTTTGCTCAAACATGAGAAGAATCCTCCCTGTGTTCAAAAACTTGGTCGATGGGGACGCCGAAGGCCTCGGCGATCTTAAAGGCGAGTTCCAGCGATGGGGTGTACTTGTATTTTTCGATGGAGATCACGGCCTGCCGCGAAATTCCGACCCTGTCGGCCAGATCGACCTGCGTCCAGTCCCGCTCCGCGCGCAGGACCTTGATGCGGTTCCATATCAAAGTCGCACTTCCTTTCCGAAATGTAATGGACTGATTACATACACAATATAACACACTGGTTACATTTTGTCAAGAAAGAATTTCTGTCCCGCGTATGCGGACAGAAATGGGTTCCCCTTAAAGCGGCACGCTGAGTTTTGAAGATATTTTACAAGCATTTTGCCCGGCGGAGTGGTATACTGGGAGGGCGCAAGGAGGACGGACAGATGAAAAAGGAGACAAGGACGGTGGGCTATGACGAGACGCTGCGGCTCGAAGCCTACCGCTTGGCGGGGATCGTGCAGCCCTTCCCGAACCATTTCCACGCCTATTATGTCATCGGGTTTGTCGAGGATGGGGAGCGCCGCCTCTCCTGCAAAAACCGGGAGTACGCCATCCGGCAGGGGGACATCGTCCTCTTCAATCCCGGCGACAGCCATGCCTGCGTCCAGACCGGCGGCGGGACGCTGGACTACCGCGGGTTCAACATCCCCAAAGAGACCATGCTGGACCTGGCCGAAGAGGTAACCGGACGGCGGGCGCTGCCGGGGTTTGCCCGAACGGTGGTCCGGGATGAGGAGATCAGCTGCTACCTGCGGCCGCTGCATGAGCTGGTCATCTGCGGCTCGGCCGAGTTTGACAAGGAAGAATATCTGCTGTTGCTGCTCTCACTGCTGCTCCAGCGCTGCGGCCAGCCCTTCGACGCCTGCGTCCCCGCTTGCCGGGCCGAGATCGAGCGGGCCTGCGCCTACATGGAGGCCCACTACGCCGAGCATATCTGCCTGAACCAGCTCTGCCGCTGCGCCAACCTGAGCAAGTCCACCCTTTTGCGCGCCTTCCCCCGTTCCAAGGGGGTCACCCCCTACCGCTATCTCGAGAACATCCGGGTCGGCGCGGCAAAAAAGCTGCTGGAAGAGGGCGTCCCGCCTCTGGAAGCCGCCATGTGGACCGGCTTTGCCGACCAGAACCATTTTACCAACGCCTTCAGCCGGTTCATCGGGCTGGCGCCGGGGGCGTACCGCAAAATTTTCCATAAACAGGAGGAAGAACTATATGGACCATAAGACCGCGGGCGGGCACCTGGCCGCCCTTTTCACCGTGCTGATCTGGGGCACCACCTTCATCTCGACCAAGGTGCTGCTGACAGACTTCGCCCCCATTGAGATTTTGTTTCTCCTCTTCCTGCTGGGGCTGGCAGCCCTGGTGGTGGCCTGCCCCCGCCGCCTGCAGGGGACGACCCGCCGCCAGGAGCTGACCTTTGCGGCAGCAGGGCTCTGCGGGGTCTGCCTGTACTACCTGCTGGAGAACATCGCCCTGACCTACACCATGGCGTCCAACGTGGGGGTCATCATCTCGGTGGCGCCCTTTTTCACCGCCCTCCTCTCCCACCTTTTCCTGCGACAGGAGGACAGGTTGGGCCCCGGCTTTTTTCTGGGCTTCGGGGTGGCCATGGCGGGCATCGCCCTTATCAGTTTCAACGGCGCGGCCCTCCAGCTCAGCCCGGCGGGGGACCTACTGGCCTTGCTGGCGGCCTTCCTCTGGGCCTGCTACTCCATCCTGCCCCGGAAGATCAGCGCCTTCGGCTACAGCACCATCCTCACCACCCGCCGCTGGACCGGCTGGCAGAGCCCGCCGCCCTGCTGAACATCCTCTATCTGGGGCTGGGGGCCTCGGCCCTCTGCTTTGTTACTTGGAACTCGGCTGTCCGGCTGCTGGGCGCGGTCAAGACCAGCGTCTACATCTATCTGGTGCCGGTCATCACGGTGGTGGCCTCGGTGCTGATCCTCCACGAACCCTTCACCTGGATGACCGTCGCCGGCACGACCCTGACCCTGGCCGGGTTGCTGCTGTCCGAACAAAAGAAAGGAGCGGTGAAAGATGGAACTGGAAAATGAAAAGTGCGTCATGGTCCTGGACGAGGCCCTGCCGGCGGGCCTGGCGGCCAATACTGCCGCCATCATGGGGATCACTCTGGGCAAGGAGATGCCCCAGGTGGTGGGGGCGGACGTCGCCGACCAGAGCGGCAGTCTCCACCTGGGGATCATCGCCTTCCCAGTGCCCATCCTGAAGGCCAGCACCGCCCGGCTGCGGCAGCTCCGGACGGCCTTGGCCCAGCCGGAGTATGAGGAGCTGACGGTGGTCGACTTCTCCGACCTGGCCCAGGGCTGCAAGACCTACGGCGAGTTCATCGGGAAGATGGCCGACACCCCGGAGGACGCCCTGCACTACCTCGGCCTTGCCATCTGCGGACCGAAAAAGAAGGTGAACAAGCTCACCGGCAATATGCCGCTGCTGCGGTAAAAAGAAAAAACATGGATTTCACACCCGCCTGGACGCGCGCCGTCCGGGCGGGCCTTTTTGTTGTCCGGCCCCGCAGGCACACCGCCGGGACGGCCTGCATAGAAAGGGATAGGACCTGACCGCCCGCCCGGGGCGGAAGGCGGTCCGGTGCAGGGGAGGCGTTGCCATGAGGCAGGACGGAAGAAAGATCAGCCGGCGGGATCTCTGCCGGGCGGCGGCAGCCGTGGCGCTGGCTATGGCCGTGCTGGGCGGCGCGGGCTGGCTGCTTGGCAGGACGGCGGGGGAGGGCCTGCCGGCCACTTCCGGCGGGCTGGGGATCGACCGGCGGCGCGCCGCCAGCGGGCCAGCAGATACCCTCTGGTACGAGGGCTGCGCCTACCGCCGGAAGGAAGAGATCGAATGCTACCTCTTTCTGGGAATCGACGTGATGGACCCAGTGGACGATGCCGCCCGGTATGTGGCGGGCGGCCAGGCCGACGCCCAGATCCTACTGGTGCTGGACGACGAGGCCCGGACCTGGCAGCTGTTGCAAATCAACCGGGACAGCATGGTGGAGGTGCCGGTCCTCAGCATGATGGGGACGGTGCCCTATACCGTCGTCCAGCAGATCTCCCTGGCCCACGCCTACGGCGACGGCCGGGAAGAGAGCTGTGAGAACAGCGTGGCCGCCGTCTCGATGATGCTGGGCGGCCAGCCCATCGATGGCTACTTTGCTCTGAACATGGGCGGGGTGCCGGCGCTGGTGGACCTGCTGGGTGGGGTGGAGCTGACGGTGGCCTCCGACTTTTCGGCGGTGGACCCGGCCCTGACGGAAGGGGCGGCGGTGACCCTGGACGGCGCCCAGGCGCTGGCCTACGTCCGCACCCGCCAGGGGGTGGACGACCAGACCGACCTGGCCCGGATGGTCCGGCAGCGGCAGTTCCTTGCGGCACTCTGGGAAAAGGCGTCCGATCTGGATCCCGTCCTCGAGGAGGCGGCCTGGGAGGCGGTGACGGACTACGCTGTCACCGACATCGCCGGCGGCAGCGCGGTAAGCGTGGCGCAGCGGCTGCGGGATTACACCGCCCTGCCGGTCTGCACCATCGCAGGGGAGAACCTGGTGGAGGACGGCTGCTGGGCCTATTACCTGGATGAAGAGAGCCTGCAGCAGACCATCCTCCGCCTGTTTTACACCGAACTCGACTGAGGAAAGGGGGAAAGGGATATGGAACAGGAAACCTTCGGCCAGGGCGCGGCGGATCGCGGCCCGCTCCACCCGGAAGAGGAGGACGGCCTCGACCTGATCGAGCTGGTCTACCTGCTCTGGGGGCACAGCCGGCAGATCTTCCTCTGCCTGGCCGCCGGGGCCCTGCTGGCGTGGGGGGTGACCTGGCTGTTCATCACCCCGCTGTATGAGGCAGTCTCAAGCATCTACATTGTCTCGGCCTCCAACAAGTTGGTGGTGGACTTGAGCGACCTCCAAATCGGCTCCCAGCTGACAGCAGACGACCAGGAACTGCTCTGCTGCCGGCCGCTGCTGGAGGACGTCATCGACCGCCTCGGCCTGGAGACGGACGCCGAGGCGCTGGCGGAACAAATCGGGATCACCAACGCCCCCGACACCCGAATCCTCCGGATCGCCGTCACCGATCCCGACCCCGTTCAGGCGGCCGCGATTGCCAACGAGCTGGTGTCGCTGGCATCGGTCTACCTGCCACAGATCATGGAGACCGACCCGCCCAACCTGGTGGAGGCGGCAGTCCCGCCGAAGCGGCCGGCCAGCCCCAGCTACCCGCTCAATCTGATACTGGGCGGGCTGGGCGGGGCTGTCCTCTGCTGCTGTGTCCTGGTGGCGGGTCGGCTGCTGAACGACACCTTCGTCACCCCGGAGGATCTGGCCCGGTATCTCGGCGTCCAGCCCCTGGCCGCCATCCCCGAGGCGCCGCCGGAACAGAAGCGGCTCGCCCGTCCCAAACGGAAGGAGACGCCGGTATGAACGAACTTTGGATCGACCCCATCCCCGCGCTGCCCTTTGCGGTGACCGAAGCGATCAACCAGCTGCGGATCAACCTGAGCTTTTGCGGCGGCTAGTTCCGGACCATCATTCTCACCAGCAGCCTGCCCGATGAGGGGAAGAGCTTCCTCACCATCCAACTCTGGAAGATGATGGCCGGGCTGGGGACCCGGACCCTCCTGCTGGACTGCGACCTGCGCAATTCCGAGCTCCGCCCCAAGTACGGCATCCGGCGGGCCGGCGGCGCCCCTTTGCTGGGGGCGGCCCACTACCTGGCCGGAAAGGCCGGCCTGGAAGAAGTCCTCTGCCAGACCAATGTTCCCAATGGTTTCATGATCCCAGTGGCCTCCGCCATTGCCAACCCCACCATCCTGCTGGAAAGCCCCCGCTTTGCCGGGATGATGGCCGACTGCGCGGCTCGGTTCGACTGCATCCTGGTGGATACGCCGCCCCTGGCCCGGGTGGCCGACGCCCTCAACATCGCGTGCCACTGCGACGGCAGCGTCCTGGTGGTGCGCAGCGGCAGCACCTGCCGCAGGCTGGCGGCAAACTCGGTCCAGCTGCTCCGCCGCACCGGCAGGCCGCTGTTGGGGGTGGTCCTCAACCGGGTCGATGTGGGTGACACCTACTATTACCGTTATTATGGCGGCAGCGGCTACGGCTACGGCCGGGGCCGTTCGCACAATACACCAAAGAAAGATGGAGGTACGTAATATGAGCAACAAGTTGATGAAGAGACTGGCCAGCCTGTCGATGGCCGCGGCCATGGGCAGCCAGGCCCTGGCGGTGGAATGGCATCCCAGCCGGACCCAGAGCGAGGTGGGGGTGGTCAGCACGGTGGCCACCACCGCCGGCGGCGCGACGGTGGCGGTCACCTCCACCCCGGCCCGCAACCCTGCCAACGGCAGCGTCCTGCAGGTGCAGAACTCCCAGGATGTATTCATCCAGGTCACCACCCTGTCCGAGACCGAGGCGGTCAACGACGCCATCAACGCAGCCAATCCCGGCCTGTCTGCTGGGCAGATGGCCAACAACCCCACCGCCAGCGGCCTGTCCTACGCGGCCAACGGCCAGCTGAACAACCTGTACGACCAGCTCAACCAGGCCAGCTCGGTGGGGATCCTGCTGGTGACCACCGCCCCCGCGGCGGCGGCCTCCTTCACCTCGGTGGCCGGCGCGCCCGCCAACGCCTACACACCGATCGCCGTGTATGACATCGCCGTGTCGGCCGGGGCGGCCCGGGTCATCGCCAACAGCGGCAGCGTGACCATCGCCCTCTCGGTGCCCGGCGTAGCCGACGGGGTCCAGCTGGTGGCGGTCTGCTGGGACCGCGCCGGCAACTCCCGGACGGTGCCGGTTCTGGTGTCGGGCGGGGTCGTCTACCTGGCGGTCACCACCTCGGGTCCAGTCATGCTGCTGGCCCGGACCCTGGGCTGAGCCGCAGCGGATGCCGCCGGATGAGCCGGTGAAGGCCGGCTGACGGCGTCCAGGCCCACAGGCTGCCCTCCGGATGCGCCCACAGGCGGGGAGGGTGGCCTTTCTTTGTATCAAACCGGCAAAACAGGGGAGGAGGGGATGCGCCGATGGAGGCAATGGAGACGGGACAGCAGGCAGGGGAAGGGGGCCGGTGCTGGCTGGACTGGGAGACCCTTGCCCGGGGCCGCCTGGGCTACCGGCTGGCCCGGCGGGCACAAGACATCGTCCTGTCACTGGCGGCGCTGGTCCTGCTGGGGCCGCTGCTGGGGGTCATCGCCCTGGCGGTCTGGCTCAACAGTCCGGGGGCGGGGCCGTTCTTTGTGCAGGAGCGGGTGGGGCTGTGCGGCAGGCGGTTCCGGCTGTACAAATTCCGCACCATGGTCCCCGACGCCGAGGCTCGGCTGGGGGAGCTGCTGGCCCGCAACGAGATGGACGGCCCGGTTTTCAAGATTCGGGACGACCCGCGGATCACCCGGGTGGGGCGGCTGCTCCGGCGGTGCAGCATCGACGAGCTGCCCCAGCTCTTCAACGTCCTGAAAGGGGATATGAGCCTGGTGGGGCCGCGGCCCGCCCTCCCGCGGGAGGTGGCCCGGTACAGCGATTACCAGCGCCAGCGGCTCTATGTCAAGCCGGGGCTGACCTGTTACTGGCAGGTGCAGCCCTGCCGGAACGAGATCAGCTTTGCCGCCTGGGTCGAGATGGACCTGGCCTACATCCAGCAGCGGAACTTCTGGGTGGACTGGGCGCTGATCTTCCAAACCTTTCGGGCGGTATGGCGGATGCAGGGCGCATAGGATATAGGGTGACAGGAGAGGGGGCATTGAAATGAAACAGGAACGCTTTGACGGGGCAGGGCCGCCGGACGGCGGCGTGGTGCGGGTGGCGCAGGTGGTTGGCAAACTGACCGCCGGCGGGGTGGAGGCGGTGGTCAACAACTACTACCGCCAGATGGACCGCAGCCGCTGCCAATTTGACTACTACATCGACGCCGATTCGGCCTGTCCGCCCGCTCGGGCGATGGAGGCGCTGGGGGCGCGGTACTTCACCGTCCCGCCCTACCAGCATCTGCCGGGATACATGGCGGCGCTCTGGCGGCATTTCCGGGCGGAGCGGTACCAGATCGTCCACGTCCATATGAACGCCCTGAGCGTCTTTGCTCTTGCGGCGGCCTGGGCGGCGGGGGTGCCGGTCCGGATCGTCCACAGTCACAGCACCGCCGCCCCGGGGGAGCGGGTGAAAAACCTGCTGAAATACATCCTCCGCCCCTTTGCCGGGGTGTTTGCCACCGACCGCTGTGCCTGCTCCAAAAAGGCGGCCGTCTGGCTGTTCGGCCGCCGGCAGAGCTGCCAGCGGCTGGAGGTTGTCCTCTATCTGTTGCCTCCCTGCATCTACCTGCTCTATTTCCCGGCGTCGGCCCTGCTAAAGATCAACGCCGGGGCCGCCCTGGTGAGCCTTTTGTGCAGCCTGCTGGGCTTAGGAGAGCCAGATGGCGGTGGTATACGGAATGGTGCTGGCCTCGGCCCTTCGCAGCCTGGCGGCGGGCCGCGCGCCCTGGCCAGCCGTCATGGCGGCCCTGCTTTGCTGCCTGCTGGCCCGTGCGCACACCCTGCGGCGGGAAAGGTGAAAGCCCCGACGGCTGCCGCCCTTTTCGTCGGCCATCCGGTGCAGCAGGTCCAGCAGCAGGTCGACGTAGTGGCTCCAGCTGCGGCGGATCAGCATCAGCTTCTCGCCGTAGAGGTCCTGGACGGTGAGGGTCTCCTTTGAGGCAAGCCGGTGGTGGATGGAGATCGCGCAGCAGATCGGCTCCCGGGAAAGCTCCAGTCCGGCGCACTCGCGGAGGTTGAGCATAGTCTCGTCAAAGATGCCGGTCACCACATTGATGTTCTGGCCGAGGTTGGCCAGGATCTCCCGGGCGTTCTCGGGGGTGTTGTCGAAGGAGACAAGCTGGAACTTGATGGCCGGACAGTACTGCTGCACCCTGGGCCAGAGATCCACCAGTACCTGGGCGGGGGTCATAGGGGAGGTGCTGATCCGTATGACCTCCTGACCCTCCTGCATGGCGTTTCTGGCCCGGGTGAACGAGTCCTTGCAGTACTGGATGATGTACTTGGCGTCCTGGTAGAGGGAGCGGCCGGCAGCGGTCACCCTGGCCCACACCCGCCGCCCAGTCCGCACCGCCCAGGCGGTGAAGATCACCAGCGCGTAAAAGGAGACCAGGTAGAGGTCTCGTCCAGCCCGCGGGAAAAGACATACCGCAGCCCCGCGCCGGCCGCCGCCGTCAGCACCAGGACGACGGGCCAGCCCGGATGGTTAAATTGCGGCCCCGGCCCGCCATTCCATCAGCCAGTCGGCCTCGCCGGTGACGCTGTCCAGTCCTGCGGACAGGGCGGCAAAGCCTTCCCGACGGTAGAAGGCGGCGGCGCGGCCGTTCTTCTGGTAGACGTGGAGCTGCAGGCGGGGGTAGAGGGTCTTGGCATGGCTGAGCAGCCGCCGGCCGATCCCGCGGCCCCGGGCGGCCCTGTCCACGAACAGCCCAGCGACCTCTTTGACGTCCGAGTCATCGGAGGCGTTGCCCAGCCCGATGAAGCCGAGGACCTGCCGGCTCTCCTGCCAGAGGTAGATCTCGGCGGCGGTCAGCATCGGCCGCACCGGGCCGGCCATCGACTGCCAGTAGCCGGCCGGGACGAAGCCGTGGGCATCCAGGTTGGCCGCCAGCCAGAGAGCGGCCACCTGGTCCAGATCCTCGGGAACCATCGGGCGGAGGATGCCCTGCCCGGCCAGCAAGGCCCCCATCTGGGCCATGTCCATAGCGGGCAGGACGAAGTCGGCGTCGGGCAGCGGCTCGCCGGGGGAGATGTTAGACCGGACGTAGAGGGTGGCCAGACCCGCCGCCTTTGCTCCGGCGATGTCACAGGCGGCGTTGTTGCCCGCCATGATGGAGCGGGCGGGGTCGAGGCCCTGCTCCTCCAGAAGGATGCGGAAAAAGCGGGTGTCGGGCTTCTTGCATCCGTAGTCGGAGGAGAGGTAGACCGCGTCGAAAGCCCCGTCCAGCCCCAGGGCCCGCATCTCGTAGGCGGTGAAGATAGCCTGGGCGTTGCTGAGCAGGTAGAGCCGGCCGCCCTGCCGGCGCAGCCCCGCCAGCATCTCGAGGGCGCCGGCATAGAGCTGCAGCCGGCTGGTGGTCATAGCCCGAAAGAACTGGCCCGCGTGGACCGCCAGGGTCCTGTCGTCGGCGGCGCCCTTCCGGGTGAAGAGATCGAGGAAGACCTGCCCCAGCTCGATCTCGGGGTAGGCCTCGTGGCTGTCCCGGCGCAGGCTGGGGCCGGCTGCCGCCACCCGGGCCTCGGTCAGCCGGCGGTAGGCCGCCCGCAGTTCCGCAGGGGCGTAGACTGCGCCGTAATATCTGTAAAAGCGGGCCAGGGCCTCCCAGGCGGCGAGCAGTTCCTCGTCGGTATGGATATCCACCAGGGTACCGTAGAGGTCGAAGATGTAGTTTTGGTAGGGCAGAACGCACATAGTGGTAAACCTCCTGTCAAAATATCCTGCCGCCATGGTACCACAGGGCGGGAGAAAATGTCAATTTGAAGGGGAGAGGCCGCCGCAGGCCGTCCGCCCATCTTGTCCTTTCGCGCAAAATGCTGTATAATGTTACTCGTAATCGTTCGCAGTATCAGTTTAACCCCAGGAGGTGACGGACCATGCGGGAACCGCTGGCCCAGCGGCTTCGGCCCAAAACCCTTAGCGAGGTCTGCGGCCAGCAGCATCTGCTGGCCCCGGGCCGCGTCTTCCGCCGTACCATCGAGAGCGGCAATATACCCAACATGATCTTTTACGGCCCTTCCGGTACAGGCAAGACCACCGTGGCCCGGATCATTGCCGAAAACAGCGGGATGACCCTCCACAAGCTCAACGGCACCTCCTGCGGGACGGGGGACATCAAGGCGGTGTTCAAGGACATCGGCACCCTGGCCGGGGCGGGGGGGATCCTGCTCTATCTGGACGAGATCCAGTACCTGAACAAAAAGCAGCAACAGAGCCTGCTGGAGTGCCTCGAGGAGGGAACGGTCACCCTGATCGCCTCCACCACCGAGAACCCCTATTTCTACATTTATAACGCCCTGCTTTCCCGCTGCACCGTCTTTGAGTTCAAGAGCCTGACGGCCCGGGACGTCGAGCAGGGGGTCCGCAATGCGGTGGCCCGGCTGTCGGCGGAGGGGCCTTCGCCCGTCACCATCACCGACGAGGCCGCGGCTTACCTGGCCGAGAGTGCCGGCGGGGATATGCGGAAGGCGCTGGGCAGTCTTGAGTTTGCGGTGGCCGCCGCCGAAAACGGCCCCGAAGGGCGGGCCGTCACCCTCGAGATGATCCGGCAGGTGACCCGCCGTACCGCCATGCGGTATGACAAGGACGGCGACGAGCACTACGACATCGTCTCGGCTTACCAGAAGTCGATGCGGGGCTCCGACCCCGACGCGGCTCTCCACTATCTGGCCCGGCTGCTGGAGGCAGGGGACCTGCCCTCGGCCTGCCGCCGGCTGATGGTCTGTGCCTGCGAGGACGTCGGCCTGGCCTACCCGCAGATCATCCCCATCGTCAAGGCTGCCGTCGATGCGGCCAACATGCTGGGCCTGCCCGAGGCGCGGATCCCCCTGGCCGATGCGGTGATCCTGGTCTCGACCAGCCCCAAGTCCAACAGCGGCGAGGCCGCCATCGACGCGGCCCTGGCCGACGTCCGGGCAGGACGGACCGGGCCGGTGCCCCGCCAGCTTCAGAACAAGCATTTCGACGGCGCCGACGCGCTGGTCAAGGGGCAGAACTACAAGTATGCCCAGGATTACGAAAACCATTGGGTGGCGCAGCAGTACCTGCCGGACGCCATCAAGGACGCAAAGTATTACACCTATGGCGACAACCGCACCGAACAGGCCGCCAAAGCCTACTGGGACCGGATCAAGGGCCAGGGCTGAGAAGAAAGGGAAGAAGGATGCGCTACTCGAAACAGAGGGAACTGGTCATGCAGCAGGTGGAGGCGCTGCACAACCATCCGACCGCAGAAGAGATCTACCAGAACGCACTGAAGGAGTGCCCGGGCCTGAGCCTCGGCACCGTCTACCGGAACCTGAACAGCCTGGTGGAGGCCGGGCGGGTGCGGCGGGTGTCCATCCCGGGCCAGCCCGACCGCTTTGACCACACCCTGCCCTGGCACGGGCACCTCTACTGCACCCGCTGCGGCCTGGTCTCCGACCTGATGCTGGACGGAGAAGCCATCCAAAAACTGATGGCGGGCCGGCCGGGCCAGGTGAGCGACTGCGTCCTGACCTGGATCGGCCTGTGCGAGAGCTGCGCCGCGGCCGTCGGAGACAGCCCCGCCCCGGAGGCCGCGACGGTCTGACCCTTTCCGCCGCGGCCCGGCTTTTTGCCCGGGCCGTAAATTTTCCCTTGTTTCGGGGGGGAGAAACCTGTATAATAGGTGGGACAGAGAACCCGGGCTCGCCGCCGTGCGGCCCGCAGAACAAATCAAAGACCCGGCGCGGCGTCCGGCCGCCCGGGGTGAGGATGGTATCGTTGGAATACAGTGCATATCAGCATAACGCCGCGGCTGCCAGTGTCATCAGCCGCGCATACGACACCCCGCCGCTGGCCTTCGTCCACAGCTACGGCTGCCAGCAGAACGTCAACGACGGGGAACGGATCAAGGGCGTCCTGGTGGACATCGGCTACGGCCTGTGCGACAGCCCCGAGGACGCCGACCTGATCCTCTTCAACACCTGCGCCGTGCGGGAGCACGCCGAACAGCGTGTCTTTGGGAACGTGGGCGCCCTCAAGGGCCTCAAAGAGAAAAAGCCCGGGCTGATGATCGGCCTGTGCGGCTGCATGGCCAACCAGAAGCAGATCGTCGAAAAGCTCCGCCGCAGCTATCCCTATGTGGATCTGGTGTTCGGGGTGGACGGGATCGACACCCTGCCCGCCCTCATCGCCCGGCGGCTGGAAGAGCACAAGCGGATCCTGCAGGAGCCGGCCCAGCGCCCCGTCATCGTCGAGAACCTCCCCATCCGGCGGGAGAGCGAGTTCCGGGCCTGGCTGCCCATTATGTACGGCTGCGACAACTTCTGTACCTACTGCATCGTCCCCTATGTCCGGGGGCGGGAAAAGAGCCGCCGCCCCGCCGACATCCTGGCCGAGTTCAAGGGCCTGGTGGCGGCCGGCTACAAGGAAATTACCCTGCTGGGCCAGAACGTCAACAGCTACGGCAAGGGCCTGCCGGAAGGGGAGGCCATCGACTTTGCCGACCTGCTCAACCTCCTCTGCGAGGTGCCGGGGGACTACCACATCCGCTTCATGACCAGCCACCCCAAGGACGCCAGCCAGAAGCTGATCGACACCATCGCCGCTCAGCCCCACATCTGCAAGCACCTGCATCTGCCGGTGCAGTGCGGCTCGGACCGGCTGCTGGCCAAAATGAACCGCCACTACACGGTGGAGCACTACCTTGAGCTGATCGAGTACGCCCGGCAGAAGGTCCCCGGCATCACCTTCTCGAGCGACATCATCGTGGGCTTCCCCGGCGAGACCGAGGAGGACTTCCAGGGCACCTTGGACCTGGTGGAGAAGGTGGGCTATATGCAGCTCTTCACTTTCATCTACTCCAAGCGGGAGGGGACCCCGGCGGCCACCTACCCCGACGACATCCCCCGGAAGGAAAAGACCGACCGGATGGCCCGGCTGCTCAAGCTGCAGGACGGCATTGCCGCTCAGCTGGTCAAGGCCCATGTGGGCCAGACCGTCCGGGTCCTGGTGGAGGGTTTCGGCCGGGCAGAGGGCAGCCTCTCGGGCCGGCTGGACAACAACCTGACCGTCGAGTTCCCGGGGGAGGCGGCCCTGCTGGGCCAGTACGCCCAGGTGCGTCTGACCGGCGCAAGGGCCACCGTCCTGCTCGGGGAATTGGCTTCGCGCTAAGGGGAGCAATTTCCGCGCATGTCGGCCAGGCGGGACGGATATATTATATTTCAAAAACTGCTGTAATATAAAGGAGACTTTACAATGGATTGCATTGATCTTTTCAAGCGCGCCGCCATGGCGCTGCAGACCGACAGCCGTTATCTGGCCCTGGACCAGGCCCGCAAGATGAACGACAAGGACGAGGAACTCCAGAAGATGATCGGGGAGTTCAACCTGGCCCGGATGGACCTTAACAACGAGATCGGGAAGGCCGAGCGGGACGACGCCCGGGTCGCCGAGCTGAACGAGAAGGTGAACACCCTCTACGGTCAGATCATGAACGACGAGGGGATGCTGGCCTATAACGAGGCCAAGCGGGAATGCGAGGCCCTCATCAATTATATCGATGCCATCATCAATACGGCAATGAACGGCGGCGACCCGATGACGGTGCAGCAGCCAGCGGCCTCCTGCACCGGCAGCTGCTCCACCTGCGGCGGCTGCGGCTGAACCCCGGCATCAACGCGGCTGTGCATAGGCAGAGCCGCGTTTCCTTGTTCTTTTTGGTTTCCGGCGACAAACCGCCGCAAATGGCAGCGTGGGGAAGGAAGGGAAAAACATGGCAGAGCTATCGCCTCTGATGAAACAATATCTGGAGATCAAAAACCAGCACAAAGACGAGATCCTCTTTTACCGCATCGGCGACTTTTACGAGATGTTCTTCGACGACGCCATCACCGTCTCCCAGGAGCTGGATCTGACCCTGACCGGCAAACAGTGCGGCCTGGAAGAGCGGGCGCCGATGTGCGGCGTCCCCTTCCACAGCTATGAGAGCTACATGGCCCGGCTGATCGCCAAGGGCTATAAGGTGGCCATCTGCGAGCAGGTGGAAGACCCCGCCACCGCAAAGGGCCTTGTCCGGAGGGAGATCGTCCGGGTGGTCACCCCTGGCACCGTCATCGAGAGCAGTATGCTCCAGGACGACCGGAACAACTACATCGCCAGCATCTACATGAAAGGGGATCAGGCGGGCCTCTGCTTTGCCGACGTCTCGACCGGCACGGCCCACGTCACCGAGCTGTCCAACAAGAAGATCGGGATGGCCGTCATCTCCGAGCTCTGCCGTTACCACCCCAGCGAGGTGCTGATCAATACCGGCATCCTCTCCTGCCGGGAGGTGACCGGCTACATCAAAAAGCATATGAACTGCGCCGTCGAGCTGATGGAGGACGAGCGGTACGCCCCTGGCCTGGTGGATTCCACTCTGGCGGCCCAGTTTGGCCGGGATTGGGCCAACACCACCGAAATCGGCGCTGACGGGCTGCTCCGCTATTCGATGGGCGGCCTGCTGCAGTACCTTCACGACCCCCAGCTCACGGGGGCCGGACGGCTCCAGACGGTCATCCGGTATGCTGAGAGCCAGTATATGCACCTGCCCACCATCACCCGCGCCAACCTGGAGCTGACCGAGACCCTCCGCGGCCGGGAAAAGCGTGGCACCCTGCTCTGGGTGCTGGACAAGACTTCCACCGCGATGGGCAAGCGTCTGCTCCGCGGCTGGCTGGAGCAGCCCCTGCTCTCCAGCGAGCTCATCAACCACCGGCTGAACGCCGTCGAGTGCCTGGTCCACCACACGGTGGCCCGGGGCGAGCTGGCCGAGAGCCTGCGGTACATCACCGACATCGAGCGGCTGATGACCCGGACCATCTACGGCTCGGTAACCCCCAAAGAGATCTACACCATGGCCCAGACCTTCGACCGTCTGCCCGAGCTGAAACAGCAGGCCGGGGCCTGCGGCTGTGCCGAACTGTCCTCCCTGGCCGGGGAGATCGACCCCATGGACGACCTCAAGGCCAAGATTTTCGCGGCCATCGACCCCGAGGCCCCCGCCACCCTCAAGGATGGCGGGGTCATCGCCAGCGGCTACAACCAGGAAGTGGACGAGCTTCGCTCCATCCGGGAGAACACCAAGGGTGTCCTGGCCGACCTGGAGGCCCGCCTGCGGGAGGAGACCGGCATCCCCAAGCTCAAGATCGGGTTCAACCACGTCTTTGGCTATTACATTGAGGTCAGCAACAGTTACAAGAGCCTGGTGCCCGACAACTACACCCGCAAGCAGACCCTGAGCAACGGCGAGCGGTACATCACCCCCGAGCTGAAAAACCTCGAAAACAAGATCCTCGGCGCCCACGAGCGGCTGATTAGCCTCGAGCACCGGCTCTTTGCCGACCTGCTGGACGAGATCAGCCGTCCGCTGGACCGGATCCAGCGGACGGCAGCCGCCGTCGCCCAGCTGGACGTCTTTGTCTCCCTGGCCATCGTGGCGGCCGACAACAACTACTGCCGTCCGGTGGTGGACGAGAGCGACCAGCTCGTCATCCGGGAGGGCCGCCACCCAGTGGTGGAACAGGTCCTCAAGGGAAGCATGTTCGTCCCCAACGACACCCTGCTGGACTGTGGTGAGAACCGCTGCCTCATCATCACCGGCCCCAACATGGCCGGCAAATCTACCTATATGCGGCAGAACGCCCTCATCGTCCTGATGGCCCAGATCGGCTCTTTTGTCCCCGCCAGAGAATGCCATGTGGGGATCGTGGATGCCGTCTATACCCGGGTGGGCGCCTCGGACGACCTGGCCGCGGGCCAGTCCACCTTCATGGTCGAGATGACCGAGGTGG
>CAZEIG010000004.1:0-4796 GCA_964511805.1 uncultured Faecalibacterium sp. | reverse complement strand
ATCCTTAAGTCCGCGACCGCTCGCAGCCTGGTCATTCTGGACGAGATCGGCCGGGGAACCTCCACCTTTGACGGGATGAGCATCGCCCGTGCGGTGGTGGAGCACATCGCCGACCCCAAGAATGGTTTGGGCTGCAAGACCCTCTTCGCCACCCACTACCACGAGCTGACCGATCTGGAAGGGACGGTGGACGGGGTCAAAAACTACAACATTGCGGTCAAGAAGCGGGGGGATGACATCACCTTCCTGCGGCGGATCGTCCGCGGCCCGGCCGACGACAGCTACGGTATCGAGGTGGCCAAGCTGTCCGGCCTGCCCGGCAGCGTGACCCGCCGCGCCCACGAGGTGCTCCGGAAGCTGGAGGCCAGCGCCCCCAAGAACAACGTAGAGCAGATGGACTTTTCTACCCTCGAAGACTACAAATCCCCGGCGGCCCCCAGCGAGATGGTGGAAAAGCTGGAAAATCTGGACCTCGAGACCCTGACCCCCATCGAGGCCCTCAACTTCCTCTACGATCTGAAAAAGACCCTGAAGGGGAGTATCTCCGGCTGAGCCGCTCCCCTCAACTGGAATGAAAGGAAGTGCCTGCATGGCAGTCATCCGCGTACTGGACAAACATACGGCCGAGCTGATTGCGGCCGGCGAGGTGGTCGAGCGGCCGGCCTCGGTGGCCAAGGAGCTGCTGGAAAATGCCATCGACGCCGGCGCGACCCAGATCACCGTTTCCATCGAATCGGGCGGCGTCAAGCTGATTGAAGTCAGCGACAACGGCAGCGGCATCGAACCGGAATACATCTCCACCGCCTTCATCCGCCATGCCACCAGCAAGATCACGGCCGAGTCGGACCTGAACGCCATCCACACCCTGGGCTTCCGGGGGGAGGCACTGGCTTCCATCGCCAGCGTCTCCCGGGTGGAGCTGCTGACCCGCACCGCCGCCTGCGACTTCGCCACCCTCTACCACAATGAGGGCGGGGAAGAGAAGCCCCCCGAGCCGGCCGCCCGCCCCGTCGGCACCACCATCCGGGTGCGGGACCTCTTTTACAACACCCCCGCCCGGATGAAGTTCCTGAAAAAGGACGCCAGCGAGGGCACCTTTGTGGCCGATGTGGTCACTCGGCTGGCCCTCAGCCACCCCGAGATCAGCTTCAAGTTCGTTCGGGAAGGGAAGACCCAGTACGTCACCCCCGGCGACGGGGACCTGCGGGGCGCGGCCTACGCCGTGCTGGGGCGGGAGTTCAGCCGCGGTCTCCTCCCGGTGGAGGACAGCAGCGGCCTGTACCGTGTCTACGGCCTCATCACCCCGCCCAAGAGCTGCCGCGCCAGCCGCAGTATGCAATATTTCTACATCAACGGCCGCTACGTCCGCAACCGCACCATGATGGCCGCCATGGAGACAGCCTTCAAGGGGACCACCATGCAGGGCAAGTTCCCGGGCGGGCTGCTGATGCTGGAAATGCCCGCCGAGCTGGTGGACGTCAACGTCCACCCCGCCAAGACCGAGGTTCGCTTTGCCCGGGAGAACGACGTCTTTGACGTGGTCTACCACGCGGTCAAGCTGGCACTGGCCAGCCCCGGCAGTGGGGAACGGAGCTTTGTCTTTGACAAGCCCAAAGAGACCTTTGCGGCGGCTGAAGGCACGTCTGCGGAAGAAAATGAAAAATTAAACGAAAAAACGGCAGAAAATGATGTAAGGCAAAGTTGCTTTACAGGGCTTTCTGCTGTCATCCCGAGCCAGTCGGAGCCGGGCGTGCTCCGGAAGGAGCTGCAAAGTACAAAAGCTTTCCACTCTTCCGGCTGGGCCATGCCGTTGGGCCGGGAAACGCCTCTGCAGGAGACGCTCCCCCTCCACAGCCCACAGGCCGAAAAGCCGGAACGCCCCAGGGCCACCTTCCGTCCTGCCGAGCGGGAGTCCCGCCTGGACATCAGCCTGGACGGGCCCGCGGATCTTTCCGCCGGTCCCGCCTTTGAAAAGGAGGCGGACGAATCGGTGACTCTCCGGCCGCCGGCAACGGCGCCGGAAACGTCCCTCCCGGAAGCGCCGGATGATGCAGCATCTGTCCAGCCGGAACAGACCGTCCTGCCCGGCACGGAGGCCTCCGCCCGACTGGAATATGTGGGGGAGGCCTTCCAGACCTACATCATCGCCCAACGGGGGGACGAGCTCTGTCTGATCGACAAGCACGCGGCCCACGAACGCCAAATCTATGAGCAGCTGTCGGCCAGCTACGGGGATGTGCCCTCCCAGATGCTCCTTTCGCCGTTGGTTGTCACCCTGGCCGCCGAGGAAAAGCAGGCCCTGCTGGACAACCTCCCCTTGCTGGAGAACGCCGGCATCGAGGTGGGGGACTTCGGCGGGAACACGGTGCTGCTCCGGGCGGTGCCCGCTGACGTCGAGCAGGACGACCTCGAGGATATGCTGGTAGAGATCGCGGCCAAGCTGGCCCGCGGCAGCCGGGACGCCCTGAGCGAGCGGACCGAGTGGGTCCTCCATTCCATCTCCTGCCGGGCGGCCGTCAAGGCAGGGGACCGCAGCTCCCCCGCCGAGCTGATGGCCCTGGCCGAAAAGATCCTGGCGGGGGAGGTGCCGCCCTTCTGCCCCCACGGGCGGCCCTGTCTCCTCAAGCTGATCCGAAAGGAGCTGGAAAAGCAGTTTGGAAGAATCGAATGAGAAACGCCGGGTGATGGCGGTGGTGGGCCCGACGGCCACCGGCAAGACGGCCCTCGGGGTGGAGCTGGCCCTCCGCTTCGGCGGGGAGATCATCAGCGCCGACTCAATGCAGATCTACCGGGGGTTGGACATCGGCACCGCCAAGGTCACGCCGGAAGAGACCCGGGGAGTGCCCCACCACTGCGTCGACATCCTCCCGCCCGAGGCGGCCTTCAGCGTCGCCGACTTCACCGTCCTGGCGGCCCGGTTGACCGAAGAGATCGGCGGGCGGGGCCGCCTGCCCATCCTGGTGGGCGGCACCGGGCTGTATGTTCAGAGCTTTTTGTACGGCGTCCGCTTTGCCGAGGAGAAGGCCCCCGACGGCCTGCGGGAGCAGCTGGCCGCCGAGCTGGCAGCCCGCGGCCCCGCGGCCCTTTATGCGGAGCTGCAGGCGGTGGACCCCGAAGCGGCTGCCGCCATTCATCCCAACAACCACCTGCGGGTGCTGCGGGCGCTGGAACATTACCGCGCCACAGGCCGTCGCCTGAGCGAACAGAAGGCCGCCTCCCTCCCGGCCGAGCGGCCCTACCGGGCGCTGGTGCTGGGGCTGGACTTTGCCGACCGGGCCGTCCTCTACCGCCGGATCGACGCACGGGTGGACCGGATGATGGAACAGGGCCTGCTGGCGGAGGCGCACCGGGTCTATGAACAGCGGCAGAACTGCCGGACGGCGGCCCAGGCCATCGGTTACAAGGAATTCTTTCCCTACTTCGAGGGGCAGGCCCCGCTGGAGGACTGCGTCGGGCAGCTCAAACAGGCGTCCCGCCGGTACGCCAAGCGGCAGCTGACCTGGTTCCGCCATATGGACGGGGTAATCTGGCTGCAGGCCGACGCCCCCGACCTTTTGGAACAGGCCGCCGGCCTGGCCGCAGATTTTCTCAATAAAGGGGTGATGCAGGATGCGGAACGAGAGTGAGAACGGGACGTCCCGCCCCGGCTGGCTTGCCAGGGTGGGCGGGGGCGTCGTCATCCTTCTGTTTCTTGCACTGTTCTTCGCGCTGTGCTACGTCGGTTATCAGATCGTCCATCTGCTCAACCCGCCCAACACCTACGAGACCGTCCTGATGGCCACCGTGGAAGAAAAGGTGGAGGCGGACGGCGTCCTCCTCTTCACCGAGACGGTGGTCCCCGGCAGCGGGAACCTGGGCTATCTGGTGGAGGACGGCGCGCGGGTCTCGGTGGGGACGGCGGTGGCGGAGGTCTACACCAGCCCCGAGCAGGCCCTGCTGCGGAACGAGCTGACCAGCCTGACCGAGCAGATCAGCCTGTTGCAGCGGGCCGAACACGTCACCTCCACCCAGGTGGACAGCATCGTCAAGGAGCGGACCACCGCCCTGTATGACCTGATGGACGCGGCCGACCGGGGCGCGCTGGGCCAGCTGGACAGCGGCAGGGAGGACTATCTGCTGGCCCAGAACAAAATTCTGGTGGTCACCGGCGAGGCGTCGGATTTCTCGGCCCGGATTGCCGCCCTGCAGGCCCAGGCCGCCCAGCTGCAAAGCCAGCTCGGTGCACCGGCCCAGGTCACCGCCCCGCTGACCGGTTATTTTGTCCGGAGCACCAACGCCCGCCAGCTGACCCAGTCGGCGGAGGCCATCCTGGCCATGGACCCGGCCTCTCTGAAAGCCTACCTGGACGGCGGGGCCGACACCGCCATGACCGACGGCGCCGGCAAACTGGTGTCCGGCTTCAGCTGGACCTACTGCGGCGTCTGCACGGCGGAGGAGGCGGCCAAGATCCTGAACGCCGACGGCACCCCCCTGACCAGAACCCTCCGGATCCGCTTCCCCGGCCGGACGGACAGCGCCCTGAGCGGCAAGCTGACCGAGGTCACAATCGACGAGGCTTCCGGACTGGCCCGCTTCGTCTTCCGGTGCGACTCCATCACCGGGGATGTGCTGCGGCTGGGGCAGGCCGAGGCCGAGATCATCGTCAGCGAGACCAGCGGCCTGCGGGTACCCGCCGCCGCAGTCCACTATGTGCTGGAGACGGCCGAAACGGACAGCGCCGCCGGCGACGGCGCCGCGGCCGGGGAGAACTACATCCCCGGCGTCTATGTCAAGTTCGGCATCCTGGCCCGTTTCTG
>CAZEIG010000003.1:0-29433 GCA_964511805.1 uncultured Faecalibacterium sp. | reverse complement strand
GGCCTGTCCGGCGGCCAGCAGCAGCGCCTGTGCATCGCCCGGGCCCTGGCCGTCAAGCCCGATGTCCTGCTGATGGATGAGCCCACCAGCGCCCTGGACCCCGGCTCCGCCATGAAGGTGGAAGAGCTGATGAGTGAGTTGAAGAAGAACTACACCGTCGTCATCGTCACCCACAATATGCAGCAGGCCGCCCGTATCAGCGACCGCACCGCCTTCTTCCTGCTGGGTGAGCTGGTCGAGGTGGGCCCCACCGAGGAGATCTTCAGCACCCCCGCCGACAAGCGCACCGAAGACTACATCTCTGGCCGGTTCGGCTAATTCGGTTCATGAGAGAGGAGATTCTGATACTATGAGCATTCGCAAGCAGTACGACGACGCGCTGGCTGCCCTGAACAGCGCCCTGTCCGAGATGGGGCAGGCAGCGGTGGACGCCGTCGAAAACGCCATGGAGGCCCTGGCTTCGACCGATGCGGAGGCCGCAGCCCAGATCATCCGGGATGACGCCCAGATCAACGCGATGGAGCGGGACATCGAGCACCGCTGCATGACCCTGATCCTCCGCCAGCAGCCGGTGGCAGGCGACCTGCGCCGCGTCTCGGCCACCCTGAAGGTCATCACCGACCTGGAGCGGATTGGCGACCACGCCGCCGACATCGCCGAGATCATGCCCCATCTCTTCGCCTCCCGCAAGGCCGGCGACACCGCCGTCAGCGAGGCCATCCGGATGGGCCAGAAGGCCCACAAGATGGTGGTAGACGCCATGGACGCCTTCCTCAAGGAGGACATGAACACCGCCCAGAAGGTGATATCGGCCGACGACGAGGTGGACTACGACTTCAACGCCATCAAGCGGACCCTCGCCGAGGAAATCGCCGGCGACCCCACCCAGGTGGACGCCGCCCTCGACCTGCTGATGGTCATCAAGTACCTGGAGCGGATCGGCGACCACGCCGTCAACGTGGCCGAGTGGGTCCAGTTCACCCGCACCGGCCTGTACAAAAACGAAAGCCTCTTCTAAGCGCAGAACACTGCTCCTTCGGCCCGCCGGCCCACGCCGGCGGGTCCTTTTTTCACGGGCCAGGCCGCTGGATGTTGTGATTCGATTGAAAAAATGTTTCCAAGGTGTGAAATTTCTTCCAGCATAGCAATTTTGCAATAAAAACTGTCCTCATTTCGTTTTTTGATTGAAAAGCAGGAGCACACCCCGCTCCGCATCGATCGGAGGATACCCGTCATGACAGAGACAGAAACAAAGGACGTCCGCACCCCCCGGACTGGCCCCGTCGACCGGGCCGCCCTGGTTCGCGCCGCTTTGGACGAGATCAACATCAATTACCGGGAGGCCAGCCTCTCCAACGTAGCACGGACCTTCCAGGTTTCCCTGGCCTATGTGAGCGAATGCGTCCGCGTCGAGACCGGCAAGACCTACAAGGAACTGCTGCAGAAGCACCGCCTTGAGATGGCGGCCCGGCTGCTGCGCCGCAGCGATATGACCATCCAGCAGATCATCTCCCAGGTGGGCTATGAGAACACCAGCTATTTCTACCGGCTGTTCCACGCCCGCTATGGCCAGAGCCCCCGGGAGTACCGGCTGGCCCGCCTCAATGGCCGCGGCCTCCCCGACGAAAAATAAGGGCGGCCCGCACAGAAAAGCAAAACCGGCATCCGTCTGGGCCAGAAGGGCCTGTCGGATGCCGGTTTGCTTGTTTCTCAGTAGTCTTCGCTGTGGTCCTCGATGGGGGCGGTGGCGCCGCCGTGGGCCTGCATATACTCCTCAAAATTGGAGAATTTCTGCTGGGGCGGGCGGCGGCTGATCAGGACCAGCCCGGGGTCATCGCTGCGGCTCTCCCGCCGGGCGGCGCGGCTGCCGCGGCCGCTTCCCTGCCCCTTGGCGGGGGTGTTCCAGGTGCTCGGCTGGTTTTTGGCGGCGGGGGCGGCGGCCTTCTGGCCGGGCTGGTTCCGCTGGACGCCGCGGGGGTTCTGGCCCTCGGTGCGGGCGGGCTTCTCCTCGGCGTTCCGGGGGACGTTCTTTCCGCCCTTCCGAGCCTCGCCGGCAGGCTGCTGGGGGCGGCTCTCCCGCTGCTGGCGACCGCCCTGGGGGTTCTGCGGGGCGTTTTTCCCCTGGTTCTGGCCGCGGGAGGCGCGGGCGCTGCGGGGCGGCTCGGCGGGGCCGGCGGCCGCTACCGTCTTGGCCGGCAAGACAGTGGTCTCTGCGCCGGACAAAAAGTGGGGGTCAAACTTGGCCTGCGGCTGGCTGGGCGGGTTCTGGTCCTGGCCGCCTTTGGCCTTGCCGTCCCTCCGTCCGCGCCGGGAGCGGGAGCGTTTCTCCCCTCCTTCGGCGGGCCGGGAGGCGCTTTTTTTGGTTTTGTCCATGATGGTCTCCTCTTTCTCTATCTTCTGAGGCTGCACCTGCCGCACCTTGACGGGCTTGGCAGGGGCGGCCGCCTTGGTTGCATCGGGAGCCGGCTGGGCCGGGGCCGCATCCCAGGGGTGGCCGGTGACGACCGGGATCTTCTTCCGGTTGAGCTTTTCGATGCCGGCCAGGTACTCCCGCTCCTCCGAGGCGCAGAAACTGATAGCGGTGCCGTCCGCGCCGGCGCGGGCCGTCCGGCCGATCCGGTGGACATAAGTCTCGGGCACCTCGGGCAGGTCGTAGTTGAAGACGTGGGACAGCTCGTTGATGTTGATGCCCCGGGCCGCGATGTCGGTGGCCACCAGCACTTTGGTCCGCCCGGCCTTGAAGCCCTCGAGGGCGGCCACCCGGGCGCTCTGGCTCTTGTTGCCGTGGATGGCGGCGGCCGTGATCCCCTGCTTCATCAGGTCGCGGGCGATCTGGTCGGCGCCGTGCTTGGTCCGGCTGAAGACCAGGGCGTTGTGGACGGGCGGCTCCAGGTTCTGGATCAGCCAGGGCAGCAGCTTCCGCTTGTCCGCCTTCTCCACATAGTAGAGCCGCTGGTCGATCCGGTCCACCGTGCTGGACACCGGGTCCACCTTGACGAAGGCGGGTTCCCGCAGGATGCCGGCGGCCAGTTGCTCGATCTCGGCGGGCATGGTGGCGCTGAACATCAGGTTCTGCCGGCGGGCCGGCAGCTTGGCGATGACCTTTTTGACATCGCCAAGCGCGCCTACTAAGGCGCTTTGGAAAGCCCATGTCCAGCATCCGGTCGGCCTCGTCCAGGACGAAGATCTCCACCCCAGACAGGTCGACATAGCCCTGGCCGATCAGGTCATTGAGCCGGCCCGGGCAGGCTACGAGGATGTCCACTCCCCGCTTGAGCTGCTCGACCTGGGGTGCCTGCCCCACCCCGCCGAAGATGACCGCAGCCCGCAGGGGCAGATACTTGCCGTACTGGGCAAAGCTGGCTTCGATCTGGAGGGCCAGCTCCCGGGTGGGGGTGAGGATGAGGGCGCGGATGGCCCCCGGCTTTTTGGGCGGGCGGGCGTTCAGCCGGTCCAGCATGGGCAGCGCAAAGGCGGCCGTCTTGCCGGTGCCGGTCTGGGCACAGCCCATCAGATCCTGCCCGGCCAGCACCGGCGGGATGGCCCCCGCCTGGATGGGGGAGGGCTCCTTATAGCCTGCCTCGGCCACCGCCCGCAGGATCGGTTTTGATAAATTCAGTTCTTGAAACGTCATAAGCTCCTTTATAGGTATAACAAGGGCAGGCCGCACTCTGCTCCGCCCCGGCGTACCGGGCGCAGGACAGCTGCGCGGCTGCTTTCCGAAATGCAGGTTTTACGCGTTGCCGGCGATCTTGCGGCACTCGATGTAGTACCGCTTCTCTTCGGCGTGACCCATGCTGAAGGTCTTGCGGGGCAGTACGCCGCCCAGCACCACTCCGCGGAAGAGGTCGTCCTTATCCAGCTCGGGCATCAGCAGGCCGACCGCCCCCTCCTTTTTGCAGAAGGCGCGGACCGCAGCCTCGTCATGGACGTAATCCACACGGACCTCGGGGTGGTCCTCGAGGAAGTATTCCACAAATTCGTCCACCGTCCCCACGGTCAGGGCGGCAGTGGGATTTTCAAAGCTGAGGGCACACTCGTCCAGCGGGCCGGCCAGCCGGAACTTCTGGCCGAACTCCTTCCCGAAGCGGACCCCCACCATGTTCTCGTCGCTCCAGGTGATGAGGTTGAGCAGCGCCGTCTCGTAGCTGGTGTTGAAGAGAACCCGGTGGATCGGCTCAATCTCCACCGCCTCCGACCGGACGTTGCAGACTTCGGCCAGGCACCAGCGTGCGGGGTGGGTCTCCCGCTCGGCCGGGGTCAGGGTGGGCTTCAGCTCCTCCCAAAAAGCCTTGGCGGTGGCCAGGGAGTGGTTGCCATCCCCTAACGCCAAAGTCAGCGGCCGGGAGTTGGGGGCGCCGGGGTACCGCGCCTGGAAGGCCTCCTGGCTGGCCAGGGCTGTGACGGCGTCCTGGATCTGGCGGATCATGGCCGGGTCCTCGACGGCCCAGCCCGCGATATGGCCGCCGCCCAGCATCAGCTCCCCCTCATAGAGGGGGCGGAGGCTCTCTTTTTTGGCCCCCACCGGCTCGATGAGGATGCAGGCGGGGTCGTCGGCCAGCATCATGACATGGGGCGTCTCGAGGCAGGCCCCGCGGCGGACCGCCATCCGGGGCGGGATCCGGCTCTCGACGGTGTCCTCGCTGGGGCGCACCTCGGACAGGCTGCCGTGCCGGTAGTTGTAGGCCTCCAGATCCACCCGGCCCACCAGCCCCTGGCGGACCCGGCCGCTCTGCAAGGTCCGTTCGAGGTAGACGAAGCCGTCCACCGCCCGGGTCAGGACGCTGCCGAGGTAGTCCTGCATGGTGCGGTGGATCTTCTCCACACGCCCATCCAGGTCCCGGTCCGCAAGGTAGACCTCGGGCAGGATCAGCTCCAGCGCGCTGGGGCCGCCCCCGGCCTCTGCCGCCGCCCGCTCCCAATAGGCACGGTCGCTGGTGAACTGGTCGCAGGCGATGCACCCCCACTGTTCCAGCGGGACCGCCGGGTCGGGCAGAAGGATATGGGCGGGCATAAAGCAGGGCATTTTTTCCATCTTCGGTTCCTCACTTCTCACACACAATAGACCAATGGGACGAGCAGATCAGTAAAACGCTCCGCTCTCACTGTCCCGCACGACAACATGGGCCGCCCCCAGCGCCTGCATCTGGCCGGCCAGATCGGCAAGCTGGGCCGGGTCCTGGGTCTCCCCGGCCGGCAGGCTGATGACCAGATTCTCTACCCCGAGTTCGGCCGGCAGGGCCCCCAGCGTCGTGCTGACGGCGGTGCAGCTGGACAGCGGGTATTCGTACCAGAGGGTCACCCGGCCCGCAAACCGGGCGTCCCAGGCCGCGATGTCGGCGGCGAGCTGGCCCTGGCGGCTGACCCCGTCGGTCTCCCCGAAGCTCTGGTTGGAGGAAACCGAGGGCGGGAACTGGACCGCCGACAGGCAGACCTGCTCAAAGCCGCAGGCATACAGCTCCTCCACCAGGTTCCCGACGAACTGGACCGCCGACGCCGCATAGGGGTTGAGCCAGGCCTTGCCGCCGGCCGCGGCGTTGGCCGCATCCAGCCAAAGATAGTCCCCCTCGCCTGCATACTGGATGGCCATGCTGCGGTCGGTGTAGCTCGCGACGGGGTCCTGGAAGGCCGCGACTTCGGCTACTGGCACCAGCCCCGCCTCCTTGAAGATGGAAGCGATGAGGGCCGGGTCCACCACGTTGGCCGCCACGCTGCGGGAGGCCGCCGGCACCGATGAGGCGTAATAGATGTAGCCGTTGGTATCCTTCAGGGGGACGAGGGCATAGGTGACCCCCTGCCGGACTAGGCTGTCCGCCGCCGCCCGGATGGCCGCCTCATCCCCGAGGGCCGAAAGGCTGACCGAGGCCCAGCTGCCATCCCGGATGGCGGTGCCGGCCAGGGGTTCCGGCGCGGACGAAGCCGCCTGGGAGGAGGCAGGCGTCCGGGAGGAGGACGAAGAGGACGCCGCCGAAGAAGCGTCCTCCGGCTCGGATGAGGCCGCAGAAGAGGACACCGCCGAGGACGCATCGGACAGGTCCCGGTCCCGCACCACGGTATACCAGGTGTGGGTGGCCCAGTCCAGCACATAGGGCGCGGCAAGCCATGCCACGGCCAGCACCACCACGGCCAGCACCAGGATGCCGACGGCCTTTTTGACCTTCATCCTCCGGCTGTAAAAGCTGCGGTGGTACCGCTTGACTTTTTTGTTTCGCCTTCTTCTCGGCATGATCCTCTCACCTTTCCTCCGGGCAGGGCGGGCCCTGCCGCTATAGTATCAAAGAATGACCGTGTGCCCCGTAAAGCCGTAGATGGCCAGCGCCATCACCCCGATGTAGATCAGGGTGATGGGCATCCCGCGGAAGGCCGCCGGGATGCTCTGGCTCCGCAGCCGGCTCTGGGCCTCAGTCACCAGCAGGATGGCCATCAGGTAGCCCACCCCGCTGCCCAGCCCAAAGCCCATCGACTGGGTCAGGGTAAAGCTCTGGGTGCGGCTGAGCAGCATGGTGCCCAACACACAGCTGTTGAGGGTAGCCAGCGGCAGGATGCGGAGCAGCTGCCGCCGCCAGGGCAGTTTGGTCAGGTAGAGGACGGTCATCTCCACCACGCTGACCAGGGCGATGCAGGCCAGGTAGATCAGCGGCCGCCAGGCCGCCCCCAGCCCCAGGGAGGTGGTCCACCCGCCCAGGTACCAGGCCACCGGCGCCAGCAGGAACTGGGTGATGCAGAGTAGCACCCCAAACAGCAGGCTGTTGGTCCGCTCGTCCCCCACCAGCTGCACCAGGCGGGAAACGCCCAGCGCCCGGGTGAAGACAGCGTTCTGGGCAAAGATGGCCAGCAGCGCATAGCCGAAAAAGACGATCAGCGCCTCGGGCAGACTGCCCGGCTGGACCGCCACCATACTTGTCATATTCACTGCTCCCGGCTCGCCTCCTTCTGATGATTGACGATCACCTGATTGCGGGCCTCATTCGTCAAAAAGGCCTTGTACCGGGCGGCCAGTGCCCGCCAGACAGCGCTGATGATCCCCAGCAGGATGAACCCGCCCGCCGGCATCGAGGCCAGCGGCAGCAGGATGGCGCCGGCCACCGGCAGGCCGAAGACGGTGCCGGCAGACAGCAGCTCCCGCACACAGCCCATCAGCAGCAGCACCAGGATATACCCCGCCGTGATCCGCAGGCCCTTTGAGACGGCCTTCCGCAGGGTCTCCTGGACGCGGGCATAGCGGTATACCAGCAGTGGCTCCACCACCAGCATCGGCAGGTAGATGCCCAGGGCCAGCAGGTCGGTGCCGAACAGACGGTTCAGCACCGGGTAGACGACGATATAGACCACCGCAGCGGTGCCGCAGTAGATCAGTCCGCGGGGCAGCAGCTTGACCTGCAGCTCCTCTTCGCTGGCGTTCTCCTGCAGGGGGACCAGCTTGCTGAGGAAAAAGCTCAGCACACGGGAGGGGGTCAGCAGCAGAAGCACCGCCGCCGACAGCATCAGGGCGTTCTCCCCGCTGGTGGCCAGCACCACCAGCGGCGCCAGCCCCATTCCCTGCATGATGACCGGGTTGTTCAAAAAGACCCGGTCGTGGTGGGCATACCGCCCGGGGTCACGGAGGATGGCCTCCGCCTTTCTCTGTTTCATAGGGCAGTTTCCTTTCCGGCAGCGCTGCCAGACTCAAGGCGCCGGTAGACCCGCTCCACAAGGCGGTCCAGCCAGCCCGAGAGACCGTTCATGATGAGGACGGCAAAGCAAACGCCAGTCTCGTATACGCCAAAATAGCGGAATCCCATGCTCATGCAGCCCAGCAGGACACCATAGAGCACACGCCCCAGCCTGCGGCGGGGGCAGGTATAGGGCTCGCTGACCAAAAAGACGGCGCTGTAGAGGGTTGCGCCGCTGACCAGCTCATACCGCACCAGGTTGAGCCGCTGGAGCACACTCTCCCCGATGGCAGTGTGGACTAGGTCCGCCTGCCGCGGGAAGAGGAAGGCGATCACTGCGCAGGAGGCAAGAAAGCTCACCGCCGCGCTGAGCCGCAGGTCCCGCTGGCTGCAGAGGAAGAGGGCGCAGGCCAGCAGGATCAGGACCGCGCCGGTCCCCATCGGGGCGGCAAACTCGCCCAGCACCAGGGACCAGGCATCGACGGTGGGCAGGCCGCCGTTCCGCAGGGTGGTACCCATCCCGTTGATCACCGTCACCCCCGAGGCGTCCCACAGGGGGATGTCGGCGTAGGGCTGGGGGTACATAAAGACCTGCTCCGGCCAGGAGACGGCCGCCACCACATACCCCACCGCAGCTGGGTGGAAGGGATAGCTGCCGTACCCGCCGAAGGTCTCTTTCCCGAGCAGGACGCCGGCCAGCACCGCCGTCACCAGGACATACCAGCCGACCGTCGCGGGCAGCAACAGAGCAATAACGAGGGCGAAGCTCTCGTTTGACCAGTCGCCGGGGCGGTAGACCCGGTGGCGGAGCAGGGCCACCAGCCGGTCGCAGAGGTTGCCCACCAGCAGAGCCACGGCGCAGAGCAGCACCGGTCGCAGCCCATAGAGGTAGGCGGACATACAGATCAGCGGCAGCGCCATCCAGCAGATATGCTTATAGTATCGGCCCGTCCTGGCCAGAGCTTCCGCTTGTTGATTTCGTATCGTTTCTTCCATTGGTCATCCTCGTTCCGGGGAGTCATACCGCCGCAAAGGCCCGCACCGCAGCCGCGGGGTCGGGCGCGGCAAAGACGGCGCTGCCCGCCACCAGCACATCCGCGCCGGCGGCAATGCACCGGGGCGCAGTTTCGGCGTTGACGCCGCCGTCCACCTCCAGCAGGAAGGACAGGCCCCGGGCCTGCCGCTCCCGCTGCAGGGTGGCCAGCTTATCCAAGGCCGAGGGGAGGAACTTCTGCCCCCCAAAGCCCGGCTCCACTCCCATCACCAGCACCAGGTCCAGCCGGTCCAGCCAGGGGAAGAGGGCCTCGGCGGGGGTGCCGGGGCTGATGGTCATCCCGGCCTTGCAGCCCGCCCGTCCGATGGCGTCCAGAACGGCGGCGGGGTCGTCCTCCGCCTCCAGGTGGAAGTTGATGAGGCCGGCCCCCGCCTTTGCAAAGGCGTTCACATAGTCCAGCGGGTGGCTGATCATCAGGTGTACATCAAAAAAGGCGCTGGGGATGCCCCGGTGCAGACTGGACAGCACCGGTACCCCGAAGCTGATGTTGGGGACAAAGTGCCCGTCCATTACGTCGAAGTGGAGCATCGCGGCCCCTGCGTCCAGCACAAGGCGGCACTCTTCCCCCAGGCGGCAGAAGTCGGCAGAAAGGATTGATGGACTAATGATCGCCATGGTATGTTTACTCCCCGTTATAATAACATATTGTATTCCCATCAGGCCACACCCTGCTGTGGGCGCAGTCTATGGTCTAGTGTACACGAAAACCGCACAAAAATCAAACCCGCGGCCGTCTTTTTCACCGAAATGACGTAAACGGCCTACCGGGCGGCGTCCTGGGGGGCGGCAGCGCCCGGCCTGGTGGAGTCGTCCGCCAGCTTGAGCAGGTTGCCCCGGCCCGGCACTTCCACCGGCAGGGTGAAGACGAACCGGCACCACTCGCCCTGTTTGCTCTCCACCCGGATCTGCCCGCCCGACAAATTGACCAGCACCTTGCAGATGTGCAGACCCAGCCCGGCCCCCCGGGCGTGGAGCCCGCGGGACTGGTCCTCCTTATAAAAGCGCTCAAAGACGAAGGGCAGCGCCTCGGGCGAGATGCCCTGGCCGCTGTTCCAGACCGCGATCTCGGCCTCAGGACCCAGCTTCTCCACCGAGAAGCGGATGGTTCCCCCCGCCGGGGTGAACTTGATGGCGTTGTCCAGCAGGTTGTAGACCACCTGATGAATCAGGTCGAGGTCGGCGTAGACCAGGACCTTATCCTTTTCGTCCATGGTCAGCCCTTCCAGCTCGATCTGGCCGTCGTTGATCCGCTGCTCGGCCGACAGGGCCACCCCGGTGATTACCTCCCAGACGTTGAACATCCGGGCGTTGACCTGGTACTCCCCCGACTCCAGCTTGGACAGATCGAGCATATTCTGGACCAGCCGGGCCAGCCGACCCGTCTCTTGGGAAACAAGCTGCAGGTAGTGGTTCTGCAGCTCGGGCGGGATGGTGCCGTCCAGGATGCCGTCGATGAAGCCCTTGATGGTGGTCATGGGGGTGCGCAGCTCGTGGGCGATGTTCCCCACGAACTGCCCCCGGGAAGAGTCGATCTGCTGCAAATTGGCGGCCATGGTGTTGAAGGTGCGGGCCAGGTCGGCGATTTCGCCGTCCCCTTCCACGTCCTCCACCCGGACCGAGAAGTCCCCGCCGCCAAATTTCTGTGCCGCCTCGCTGATCCTGTGGAGGGGGGCGGTGAAGCTGCGCATCATGATGATGGTCAGCACGCTGGCGCAGACCAGCATCATGCAGGCCGACAGCAGGAAATTGGAGCCGAAGCTCCCCATAAATTCATCCAAGCTCTGGCGGGAGGCACAGACAAAGACGTAGCCCACCGTTCGGCCCTCCTGCAGGATGGGCTGGGCCGAGACATAGAACTGCCCGTCCAGGGCATCCTCCATCCGGCCCAGCTCGTGGTAGACGCCGTCCGGGGCCGAAGCCACCTCCTCCATCACTTCGGGGGGGATGTCGTCCACCGTCAGGTAGCTGCTGTTGGATGCGAGGACCACCCGGCCGCCGCTGTCAGTGAAGAAGATGTGGACGTTGGCGCTCTCGCCGATCAGATCCACCTTGTCCAGCGCCTGCTCCTTTTCAGCCTGGGGCCCTTCTTCGATGTTTTCCACGATGTAACCCGCCGTCCGGCCGACCAGTCGCCCCACATCGTCGAGGGTGGCAAAGCTCTCGGCGGCAGAGTAGCGGGCGAAGAGGACCAGCTGGGACAGCCCCATGACCGCCACCGCCAGGATCATCAGGGTGGCCACCGTCGAAAAGAAGGTGACCGATATGCTTTTCCGCATTACTGGCGCACCTCAAACTTATAGCCCACGCCCCACACCGTCTTGAGCTCCCACTTGTCGGAAGCGCCGGACAGCTTTTCGCGCAGCCGCTTGACATGGACGTCGATGGTGCGGGAGTCGCCGTAATACTCGAAGCCCCACACCTCGTCCAGCAGCTGATCCCGGGTGTAGACACGGTTGGGGTGGGAAGCCAGGCAGTAGAGGAGCTCCAGCTCTTTGGGCGGGGCCTCCACCACCTTCCCCTTGACCCGCAGCTCGTAGCTGTTCATGTCCAGGCGGAGGTTGTCGAACTCCACCACCCCCTCGGCGGGCTTGTCGCTGCCGGCGCCGGCGGCGCAGCGGCGGAGCACCGCCTTGATCCGGGCCACCACTTCCTTGCTGTCAAAGGGCTTGACGATGTAGTCGTCGGCCCCCAGTTCCAGCCCCAGCACCTTGTCGAAGGTCTCGCCCTTGGCCGTCAGCATGATGACCGGGGTGTCCCCCTCTTTCCGGATCTGGCGGCAGACCTCCCAGCCGTCCAGCTTGGGCATCATGACATCCAGCAGGACCATATCCGGCTTGACCTGGCCGTACTTGGCCAGGGCGTCCTCCCCGTCCGAGGCAATGGTCACCTGGTAGCCCTCCTTGGTCAGGTAGAGCCGCAGCAGTTCGCAGATATTCTGGTCATCGTCCACGACGAGGATCTTTTCGTTTGCCATCTTTCGTTTCCTCCAGCAGTTGTATCGCAGCGGGGCCGCGCGGCCTTCGCACAGGCCGGCCCCCTGCATCCGGTGTTTGGTGATATGGCTCTATTATACGGGAGAGATATGACAAAACCAAGAACATCTCCCCACTTTTTCAGCCTTCGGCTTTCTATTCCTAATTATAAACAACCGGCCATTGTTTGGCAAGACGGAAGCCCCGGCCCAAGGCTGGACCGGATTTTACCTCTTTTTTACATTTTATGCGGCATAATCCTGCGACATAATCCGCCTTTTTCCCATTATTCACAAAAAATTCATGGCCGTCTCATATTCCGTCTCTATTTTTTGGATACAAGGGTAGTGAGCCGCCGGTCTGCCGTCCGCCTGGGGCATCCGGACCCGTTCTTGCGCAGAAATTTTACTTATTCGGCGTAAAAACATCTGGTCAAGACCCGCGGAATATGCTATACTTGTTGTGTCCGCAATTGGGCCGGCGGGTAAGTTATACCTTTCGCCCGGCACAGGCAGGACGTATCAAAGCAGTCGAAACGGCCGGTGCCGCCGGCAAGGAGACGGAAAGGAATCGTGTATACATGAAAATCGGATTTACCGAGTTGGTCCTCGTTGTGATCGTGGCGTTCGTGTTCATTGGGCCGGATCAGCTGCCCTCCTACGCACGCAAGCTGGGCAAGATGCTCCGCGAGCTGCGCAAGTACACCAGCACCGCGTCCAAAGATATCCAGGAAAACATCGTCGAGCCGCTCAATGAGATCCAGCAGCCCATCAAGGAGGCCATAGCCCCCCTGACGGACATCAAGAAGGACCTCGACAGCAGCGTCAAGGATGTGACCAAGAGCTTCACCGGCATCGGCAAGACCAGCAGGGCCGAAGCGGAGGCCAAGGCCGCAGAGGAACCGGTGGAGGAACTGGAAGAGCTGACCACTGAAGAAGCCGCTGCCTCCGCCCCTGCGGAAACGCCGGTCGCCGCCCCTGAGGCCCCTGCCGCCCCCCAGGCGGAGCCCGCTGGTACGGAAGACCAGCCCGCCCCGCAGGCCTGACCGTCCCATCCAAACCAGCAGCAAACCGCAGTGCGCGGTTGTGCGTAGAGTGTAGACGCGGGCAGAACGCCCGGCAAAGTAAAAAGGAGTAATACTTATGCGTATCGGTACCACTGAATTACTTATGATTCTCATCGTCGTCCTGGTTATCTTTGGACCCAAGAACCTGCCGAAGCTGGGCAAGATGTTCGGCAAGACCATGAAGAGCTTCAAGGAAGGCATCGAGGATGGCGAGGATGACGAGCCCGCCGCCTCCACCAAGGCCAGCGAAACCAAGAAGAACGACGAGGAGTAACCGTGGCCACGAAAACAAAGCGCAAAAAAGGCGCTGAGGTGATGGATGTCGAGGGGAATATGACGCTGGGCGGCCATCTGAAAGAGCTGCGCAACCGCATGATCTTCTGTGCGGTCATCTACTTTATTGCGGCGGTGGGCTTTCTGGCCATCGCCGACCAGCTGATTAACTTCCTGACGGCCATCGCCGACGGGGTATATAACTTCATTTCCATCGACCCCCAGGAAAAGCTGATCCAGTATTTCCGCGTGGCCCTGATCGCGGCTCTGATCGTGACCATCCCGTTCATCTGCTACCATATCTATGCCTTTGCCAAGCCCGGCCTCAAAAAGAGTGAGAGCTTTTTCTTCGGCCTGGTGCTGGTGCTGGGCCTGGGTCTGTTTGTGGTGGGCGTACTGTTCGCCTATTTTGTCTCCCTGCCCTTCATGCTCAACTTCATGGGCACCCTGGAAGGCGCGGATTACATCGTACAGACGACCAGTATTGCAAGCTACGTCAGCTTCTGCATCACCATCTTCCTGATCTTCGGCGTCGTATTTGAGATGCCGCTGGTGGTCATCATCCTGTCCCGGATGGGGATCGTCAGCCCCGATCTGCTGAAAAAGCTCCGCGGTGTCATGATCGTCCTGATCTTCTTTATCGCAGCTGTCATCACCCCGCCCGACATTGTCTCCCAGGTCATGGTGGCTCTGCCCATGTGCCTGCTCTACTTCATCAGCACCATCCTGAGCGGGATCTTCTACAAGAAGCATGAAGATGCAATAGAAGATGATGACGACGAGGACGACGACTGAGACCTGAACCTCCGCCTTTTCAAAAAAGATAAAAGAACGGCCCAGCCAGGGCAGGACGGCAAGCGTCCTCTGTCCCGGCTGGGTCTTTTTTGCTTTTTTGATGGCATTCTGTATACGCTCACCGTCTGGCGAGGCGGCGGGCCGCCGCGCGGCCGGCCACCAGCCCCGAGCCAAAGGCCCAATGGAGGTTGAAGCCGCCGCAGCTCCCCGCGCAGTCAAGAGTCTCCCCCACAAAGTAGAGCCCCGGACAGCCGCGGAAGCCGAAGTCCCGCCCCACTTCGTCGAGGGCAAGGCCGCCGCCGGTGGTCTGGGCCTGCTTCCAGCCGCAGAGGGAGAGCCCGTCAAACCGCCAGTCCTTGGCGGTCCGGGCCAGCGCCTGCCAGCCGTCGGGAGCCACTTCTTCCGGAGAGGACGGCCCAATGCCGGCCGCCTCCCAGAGAGCCTGCCCCAGCTTCTGGGCCAGCAGCCCCTGCCAGAAGGCCCCGGGGTCAGGCAGACGAGCGGCCCGCCGTCCAAAAAGCTCCGCCAGCACCCCCACCATCTCCGTCTCGGGGAAGAGATCCAGCGAGAGAGCCGGCGCGGACGGGCCGTGGCCAGGCGCCAGCCAGCCCGACAGCTGCATGACGCAGATGCCCGACAGGCCGTATTCGGTGAACTGGATCTCCCCTTCCTCCCGGGCGAGCGGCCGCCCGCCGTCCAGCAGGCTGACCGCGCCCCGAACCCGCAGGCCGGCAAGCTCCTTCATCAGGGCGGGCGAACCGCACCGCAGAGGGGTCAGGCAGGGGTAAAGGGGTTCCACCCTGCCGCCGCACCGGCCGGCCAGGGCGGGGCCGAAGCCGCCGGTGCCGAACTGGGGCCCGGCGCTGCCGCCCAGCCCGCAGACGACACTGTCGGCGATAAGGAGCTGTTTTTTGCCGGCCTCCTCCACCCGGACGGCGTACCGGGCGTCCTTCTGGCCCAGTTCCAGCACCCGGCAGCCGCACCGCTGGAAGACCCCCAAAGCGTCCAGCCAGCGGCGGAGCAGGCCGGTCAGGTCGGCGGCCTGGTTGGAATAGGGATAGAGCCGGCCCGCCTCGTCGGCGCGGGTCACCAGGCCCAGCCCTTCGAACCAGCCGGGCAGGTCCGCTTGGTCAATGGCGGCCAGCAGCGGCCCCAGCGCCTGGGGCGACGCGGTGAAATACCGCTCTGGCCGGCTGCTGGCGCGGTTGTCCAGGTTGCAGCGGCCGTTGCCGGTGGCAAGCAGCTTTTTGCCGGGGGCAGGGTTCTGATCCAGCAGGGTGACCCGCACCCCGCCGGTTTGGGCCGCGGCGATGGCGGCCGTCAGCCCCGACGCGCCGCCCCCCAGCACAAGGATCTCTTTCATAGTTCCGCATCCCTCCTGTCAAGTCTCAGTATACCATATCCAGGAGGGGAGCGCCAGCGCCTCACAACTGGTCCCGCAGTTCGACCATGTCGGCCCAGAACCGCTTGGGGCAGTTGGTCCGGCGACAGCGCTCATTCCGCCGCTCGGCGATGGAAAGCACCTCGTAAAACTGTTTCCATAACTGCTGGTAATAGGCTTCCTTCCCGTCGGGGTCGGGCAGGGCGAGGGGGGCGGTCAGCTTTTGGAGTTGGGCCCGCCCGCCGGTGTAAAACAGCGCCTCGCTGTGGGCGGCGTCGTAGAGCAGGAACTGCTCGTCGGGGAAGCGGGCGCAGAAGTGCCCCTGCAACAGCGGCAGAAGGTGGTTTTTGGGGTGGATCACCGCGCCCAGCATCCCGCCGCTCTCCTCGAAGCGGACAAAGCCCTTGTATTTTTCCTCTTCCCAGCGGACGTTCCGGACCAGCCCGTTGACGGCGGCCACGACAGGATGGCCCAACTGATATACCACGCCCCGGCCGCCCCCGAAAGCTTCGTGCAAAAAGCGCAGAAGGAGCAGCTCCTTGTCCGCCTGCCCTGAGAGGAAGCCGATGGTCACCATCTCATCGGCCCGGCCGCCCAGCCGGGTGCGGATGCCGCGGCGGACCCGTTCGGCCCGGGCGGGGTCGGTGGGGACGTCCCGCAGGGCGCAGAGGGTGGGCTGTTCGGCCTCGAGGGGCCAGATGGCAAAGGGCAGCTCGTGCCGGGCAAAGCTGAGAAAGACACAGCTCAAAAAGCCCGCAAAGCTCCCGTCGTAGCAATAGACCACGTCGGCGTGGGTCAGAGCGCTTTGGCCAGACATTCGACCGCCTCCTCCTGAACCAGCCGGCCGGCCAGCCGGGGCTGCATCCCCTGGGCAGCCAGCTGTTGGACGGCGGGGGCGCTGAACAGACTGAGCTGCTCGCACCCGCCGTTGAAGACCTCTGGGTCCACCAGCGCCCGGGCGATCCGCTGGCGCCGCGCGCTGCCGTGGCTGCCCTGGACCCCCATATATCCCCTGCATACGATGAAATACTGGGCCCGTTTGAGGACCACCCCCATCCGCTTGAGCTCGTCCAGGCCGAGGGAACCCTGGCGGCGGGCGGTGCGGATCCTCTGGGCACTCTTGACCCCGATGCCTGGCACCCGCAGCAGCATCTCGTAGGGGGCGCGGTTGACGTCCACCGGGAATTGCTCCAGGTGACGGATGGCCCAGCCGCACTTCGGGTCAAGGTAGGGGCTGAAGTTGGGGTTGGCCTCATCCAGGATCTCGGCGGCGGTGAAGTGGTAGTACCGCAGCAGCCAGTCGGCCTGGTAGAGCCGGTGCTCCCGCACCAGGGGCGGTTTGGTGTCGAGGGCAGGCAGGCGGCTGTCCGTCGCCACCGGAACGTAGGCCGAGTAAAAGACCCGCTTGAGGCTATACTTTTTGTATAATCCTTCGCTCAGGCGGAGGATCTGGTAGTCGCTTTCGGGTGTCGCGCCCACGATCATCTGGGTACTCTGGCCCGCAGGGGCAAAAGCGGGCGCATGGCGGTAGAGGGTCAGCTCCTCCCGGCTGGCAGCGGCCACCGCGGCGATTTGGCCCATAGGGTGCAGGATAGAAGACCGGCCCTTGTCGGGGGCCAGCAGGCGCAGGCTGCCCTCACTGGGCAGCTCGATGTTGACGCTGAGGCGGTCGGCCAGGTAGCCCAGCTGGTTCAGAAGGGCCGGGCTGGCGCCGGGGATAGCCTTGGCGTGGATGTAGCCATTGAAGCGGTATTCATCCCGCAGCAGCCGGAGGACCTCCAGCATCCGCTCGGTGGTATAGTCGGCGTTTCCTACCACCGCGCTGGAGAGGAAAAGCCCCTCGATGTAGTTGCGGCGGTAGAACTCCACCGTCAGCTCGGCCAGCTCTCGCGGGGTGAAAGTGGCCCGGGGCAGGTCGTTGCTCCGGCGGTTGACGCAATAGGCGCAGTCAAAAGCGCAGCAGTTGCTCATCAGGACCTTGAGCAGGCTGACGCACCGCCCGTCTGCGGTAAAGCTGTGGCAGCACCCCGGCGCCAGGCAGCTGCCCAGACGGCCGACCCGGCCGCCGCGGTTTGAGCCGCTGGAGGTGCAGGCCACGTCGTATTTCGCGCTGGCCGCCAAAATGGTCAGCTTCTCCATCACAGACTGTTCCATCTTATCAGAGCCTCCCGCCCGGGCGGCTCACCACTTGGTCTTGGTCTCGACCACCCGCCCTGCAATGTGGAGCTGGTTGAGGTCCTCCCCCTTGATGACCAGCTCACTGTATTCGGGGTTGAAGGGTTGCAACACCACGCTGTTCCCCCGCTGGATGTACCGCTTGAGGGTACCCTCGGCCTCGTCGCCGTAGATGATGACTCCCAGGTCCCCGCTCTCCAGAGTGTCCTGGCGGTGGACCAGGGCCAGGTCGCCGTCCCGGATGCGGGGTTCCATGCTGTCGCCGCGCACTACCAGATAGAAGTAGTTGGCGGGGTCCTTGACCCGGGCATACTCCTTGCCGTAGTCCTCCTCAAAGGCGAAGGCGCCGTACCCCGCCTTGACGGTGCCGATGACCGGGATCAGACTCTCGGCATAGCCGCCGAAAAAGCGGCTCTCCGGCTCGGTCAGGCCGGGGCCAGGCCGGTAGAGGCCCAGCAGATAGTCGGCGGTGGTGCCCAGGATCTCGGCGATCCGGGCGACGGTGGCGGGGTCGGGGGAAGCCTTTCCGCTCTCCCACTTGCCCACCGCCTGCTGGGTGACGCCCAGCCTTGCGGCCAGCTCGGCCTGGCTGATCCGCTGCCCCTTGCGGCACTGCTTGAGCAGCTCAGAAAATGACATTCAAAACGCCCCTTTGCATACCGGCAGAATACCGATTTTCTTGTTTTTATTATACAACCAAAAATTGTTTCTGTAAAGGGGCATTTTTCGCAAAAAGTGAAAAAAGTTGTATTTTCCCTTGACAATGGCGCCGCATTGGTTTATCATGGAGGTAAACAAACAACTTTGCGTTGTTCATTTGGTTGTGATTTGAACCAGGGGAGGTCTTTCGTGTATGAAGTGCCTGTTGTGGAAAAGCGCCATCCTGCTGATGGCTTTGGGCGTCCTGATGGCGCTGGGCGCCTTTGCCGAGGGGAGCATCGGCCTGCCGCTGGCCTGCGCCGAAGGGCTGCTGGCCTGCCTCGGCATCCGGTGGGCCTGGGGCCGGGCGCAGCAGGCCGAGCGCCGTGCTGAACGCCGCCGCCGGCGGGCAGAGGCCGCGGCCCGGCCTGTCCCCCAAACGTCCTCCCCTGCCCCCGCCCGGGGCGGCCAAAAAGGGCCGGAACCCCCTGTCCCCCCGGCCGGCGGCCCCCGGGAACCTCTCCGGGTGGCCTGAGCGGGGCAGCTGGAAAATGCTGCCCTTCCCTGTAGACAGGGCGGCGGTTTGCGGTATACTTTACCCAAATAAAGGACACGGGAGGCATCGAGATGATTCGTTTGGCAGAGGAAAAAGACATCCAGGCGGTGGCGGCCATCTATGACCAGGCCCACCAGGCCGAGGCCGAGGGCCGGATCTCCACCGGATGGGTTCGGGCGGTCTACCCCGTCCGGGACACCGCCGTCCAGGCCCTGGCACGGGGAGACCTCTTCGTCGAAAAGGACGCGGCCGGCGCCGTCGTCGGGACCGCCATCATCAACCAGCAGCAGGTGGGCGTCTACGCCCAGGGGCACTGGGCCTGCGACGCCCCCGACAGCCAGGTGATGGTCCTCCACACCCTGGTCATCGACCCCCGCGCCGCCGGGCAGGGGTACGGCAGCCGGTTCGTGGCCTTTTACGAGGACTACGCCCGGACACACGGCTGCCGCTGGCTGCGGATGGATACCAACGCCATCAACCGCCCCGCCCGGACGCTGTACCACAAGCTCGGCTTCCGTGAGGCCGGGGTGATCCCCTGCACCTTCAACGGGATCGCTGGGGTCAACTTGATCCTGCTGGAAAAGCAGCTCTGAGAGGGTGCCCTTTTGCGCCCCTGCGCCATCTCACCAACTCCATAACCCAAACGCCCCGCCTGTCCCCTGCGCGTTGCAGGAGACGGACGGGGCGCTTTTCATGTCAGGTCAGAGATTGCCCAGGGAATGGGCGGGCTTACTGGATGCCCAGCCATTCCTGGACGGTCTGCAGGATCCGGCCCGGCAGGGCGATGGGCTGCTGGCTGGTCAGGCCGTCGCCGCTGGCGGAGGCGCTGCCGGCGGCGGACGCGGCGCTGCCGGTGATCTCCAGCTGGATGTCGCTGAAGGTGACGCTGCAGTTCCGGGCCACATAGAAGCCGACGTAGATCGAATCAGCGTCGACGGCGGTCAGGGGGTAGTCAAAGCCGGCCGAGGTGGGGGCGTTGCCGCCGTAGGTGACGGTGTAGCCGTCGGCCGTGCCGACAATGGACAGCTCGACGGTGTCGCCGGCGGTGTAGACCTGTTCGGCGGCGGGGCCGTTGTAGAGCTCGCCGCTCTTACGGCCAAAACCGCTGAAAGCACCCTGGTTCCGGGTGCCGGCCGCCACATAGTCACCCATGGTGGTGGCGACGTAGGTGTCGACGTACATATCGTCCCGGGCCATCAGGCCGAAGGAAACCTGGTTGTTGGCGGCCATGCTGTTGACGGTGGCGGTGGCCGACAGCTTGAAGGTGGTCCCGGCGGGGATCTGGACGTAGTACATCATCAGGCCGTCCGAGCTGCCCGCAATCTTGCCGCGGTTGTTGGCGACGCTGAGGGTGATAGAGCCGTCGGCGTTCAGGACGGCCGCGAAATCGTCGCCGGTGATCTTGTCCTGGCCGCCCACGTCGCCGAAGACCGAGCCGTGCCAGACGGTACCGTTGGCGTCAGTGTAGGCGGGCCAGAGTTCGCTGAAAGCGGTGGGGGCCTGGTAGTCGCTGACCTCGTAGTCGGGGTTGGCGGCGTCGGCAAAGTCCGCCTTATAGCTGGGCTGGCGCTTGTTCCGGCTGAAGGCCTTGAGGGAAGTGTCGGCGTTGGCGATCAGCCAGGCGTTCATCTTGGCGCCGTAGCTGTTGGTATGGGTCTTGTCCAGGCCGGTGGGGATCAGGGTGACCCCGTCCTCGGCGTACTTGGCGCCGGTGAAGGCGTGCATCCACTGAGCGTCCTCCCCCATCCGGACGTTGAGGTCACGGGTCAGGGCGGTCAGGTCGATGCACTCGATCCCGAGGGCCGCGCACATATCCCGGATGGCCTGGGGGTAGTCGCCGCCGGGGAAGATGTTGCCGTAGGCCTCCACCGTCTCGGTGATGTGGCCCGACTCGCCGTTGTAGCTCTCGGTGGTATTGGCATCGGTCAGCCGGACGATGGGGGTGCAGACGATGGGGGTGACCCCCGCCGCCAGGGCGGGCTGGATGTAGTTGACGTAGAGGCTGTTGGCAAAGCTGCCGGGGGTGGTGTAGTCGCCGTTGGGGTCGGTGTAGCGGGCAGTCTCGGTCTTTTCGTCGTTGTGACCGAAGCCGATCAGGAGGAACTGCTGGGTCTCAGGGGCCGAACCCATGGCCGGGACATCCTCGCTGCCGCTGATGAGGGCGGCGTAGCTGTCCATGGTCAGGAAGTCCTTGCTGGACGCGCCCGAGACGGCCAGGTTGTAGACGGTGGCGTTGAGGTAGTTGTCCAGCTCTTCGCCGTAGCCCTCCCGGGGGAGGTAGTAGTCATCATCAAAGCCGGAGACGGTGGAGTCGCCTACCACCCAGATGGTGGCCTTCTCGGCCTCGTGCTGGCCCCAGGCCGCGCCGCCTGCACCGGCGTCGCCGCCGGTGAAGGCCTGGCCGATCTGGTTGAGGAGGAGCAGGCCGTGCATATTGATCGAGCCGTCAGCGTTCCGGGTGGGCTCACGGTCGGTGTTCAGGCTCCAGAACCAGAAGCGGGAGACCTTGGTGGGCGAAGAGGAAGTGTTCTGGCTGGACTGGGCCTCGGCGTCCCAATAGTAGTTGGTCCGGCCGTAGATGTCGGTGGTGGACTGGCCCTGGGGGGCGAGCTGCTCGCCGATCTCTTTGCCGTCGGTCCGGAAGGAGAGGACGCCCTCGGCCTCGAAGCCGGTGGTCGCGTTCTTATCGCTGGTGTAGAGGGCGACGTTGTAGCCGCCGTTGTTGAAGCTGGTGGAGTTGTAGACCTTGACGTCCAGGCCCGAGTTGGAGTCGATGCCCTTGGCCTTGTTCTCGTAGGAGATGGAGTTCTCGAGGACGTGGGCACCTGGCATATTCGAACCGCCCATCTTGAAGCCGTTGCCGTTGCCGGCCTCCATCTGCTCGGCGGCGGGGTCAACGGTCAGGGTGCCGTTGGCGTCGCAGGAGACGGCGGCGAAGTCCCAGTTCTTGGCGGTGCTGCCGGGGGTCACCTTGATGTAGCCGTTCCGGTAGGCCACCGAGTTCCGGATGGTCACCGCACCGATCGAGCCGGTGGCCACCTTGGCGAAGAAGTCCCAGCCGTCGTCGGCGTTGTAGGCCGAGATGCAGCCGTCAAAGACGTTCCCCTCGCCGGTGGTCAGCTTGGCGGCAAAGCCGTCGGCGTCCTCCATCTGGGAGTCGGCGTTGTTGATGGAGGTGCAGTTCAGGATGGTGTTGTAGCTGGGCCATTTCTCGATGGTCTCGGCCGAGGAGCCGGAGACCTGCAGGCCGGTGTTGCCGTTGTTGTAGAAGTTCATCCGTTCAAGGGTGTTGTGGCTGCCCGAGACCTGCATCCCCTTGGAGCCGTCGGCCGAGTTGGTGACGTTGATGAAGCTGAGGTTCCAGTAGTCGCCCCAGAGTTCAAAGCCGGTGCCGCTGCGGCCGAAGTCGAAGGTGGCGTAGCCGCCGTCCCCCTTGAGGGTGATGGGCTGGTCGGCGGCGCCGCTGCGGCCCCGCGCTACCTTGAGGGCCGTGCCGCTCAGGTCGTAGCTGCCGGGCTGGAGGAGGATGGTCTGGCCAGCGGTGGCGTAATCGAGGGCGGTCTGGAGGTCGACGGCGTCGGCATAGCTGGCGCCGCCGTTGGCGCTCTGGCCGCCGGGGGCAACGTAGATGGTGTTGCCGTCGCCCAGATGCCGGACAGTGACCGTCTTTTCGATGTTGGCGGTGTCGTAGCTGTCCAGCACCTCGAAGGCCGAGATCTTATAGGCCGGGTCGGGGGTGAACTCCACCCGGAAGGTAGTGTCCCCGCTGATGGGGTAGGTGCGGGTGAGCTCGGCGTTGGCCGCAACGGCCGCGCCCGACTCCACCAGGGCGCCGTTCTGGTAGACGTTGGCGACGCCGTCGGCGTTGGTCTTGAAGACCAGGGTGTAGCTGTCCTCGGCGGCGGTGGCAGGGCTGGTGATCTGGTAGTCAGCGGCCACGGCCTCGGCCTCCTGGGGGTGCCATCCGGCAGCGTCCCAGGCGCTGGTGGTGAAGGTGATGTTGGTGTAGGTGACGTTCATCCCGCGGGCGGCGGCAAAGCCGACGTAGGCGGCATCATCCTGCACCAGCATGGGGTCGTCCAGCTCGTCATAGCTTGAGACGGTCTCTGCACTGGGATCCTTGGCCGGGATATAGAGGGTGTGCTGGCCGAGGATGCCGCCGGTGGAGCCGTCGGCGTTGATGGCGTACTGGGTGACGATGTAGGCGTAATCGGTCTTTTCCAGGCTGACGCGGTAGGTGTCGCCCTGCTGGATGGCCGCGCCGTCGGCATTAAAGCCCTGGCGGTAGACCTTGAGGGCGTCGCTGTCGATGGTGGAGAGGTCGCTGATGCCAGTGTAGCTCCGGACGCCCACCATGTCCTTGACCTCGCTGGAGCCGTTCATCCCGTCGTAGGGCAGCTTGGTGCCGGTGACCGAGACGAGGTTGGACTCAAAGCTGGCGCTCTCGCCGGTGGTGCCGATGGTATCCCGGACCATCAGGGCAAAGCCCTCCTGGCCGTCGGGGGTGGGGTTGATGTAGTCAATGGTGACGTCCGCCTGGAGGTAGAAGTTCTCCTTGGCGGGGTCGATGGTGGTGTAGTAGAGGCTGATGCCGTCGGCGGGGTCGGACGAGACGAACTTGCCGCCCTTCTGGCTGATGGTCCCGTCCGCATTGTACGAACAGGAGGTCAGGACGACCTTGCCGTCGATGCTGGCGTCGTCGTTGATGGTGTTGACCGCCGCGCTGGTGGACGGACCAAAATAGGTGAAGGTCCAGGCCTTGCCGGTGTCATTGGCAGCGGCCGCCCCAAAGGGGATGCAGCTGGCCGTCATGGCGGCGGCAAGCAGGCTGGCTGCAAACCGCCGGCCCCTTTTGCGCCATTTGGATGCTGGGTTCATGGTGTTCCTCCTTCTGCATACGCTGTAGCGCCGCAGAGCGCCGATGCACAGACGCTTTTGCGGATTGTATACATTTACTATACAACATTTGTGACATTTTTCAAGCAAGAAGTTGTATGCAAGTCAAAATTCTGTATACGATACCAAAAGTTCGCAGAAATCTTAGTCATTTTCACAACACGGAACCACCGGCCCAGGACAGGTCGCAGCGGGCGGGCAGGCCGTAGCAGCCCTCGGCGCAGTCCACCGCCCGCAGGATGGCGCGGCGGACTACCTCGGCCGCAAGGGTGCCCACCAGGTCGAGGTCGGCCTCCGCCTGCCCCACCGACAGCGCATAGAGACTGTCCCCATCGGCGGTGGTGTTGACCGGGCTGACCGCCCGGGCCAGGCCATTCTGGGCTATGGCAGCGACCTTGTTCATCCGGGTCTTGTCGAAGCGGGCGTTGGTGACCACCGCCCCGATGGTGGTGTTGCCGACGAACTTGTTCTCGATGACCCGGCTGGCGCGGCACATCTCCCCTTCGGTGGAGAGGAAAGCGCTGTGGTCGGCAGTCAGCATCCCCGCCGCCTGGCGGCCCGTCCGCCAGTCAAAGACATCACCCAGGGCGTTGAGGGCGACCACCGCCCCCACCTCCAGCCCGCCCAGCCGGACGGCGTAGCTGCCGATGCCGGTCTTCATAGCCTGAGCCATCCCGTGCCACTTCCCCACCGACGCGCCGGTCCCCGCACCGAAGCAGCCGTCCCGGTAATCGTTTTGGGCGGCGGCCTCGCAGGCGGCATAGCCCAGCGCCGGGCCAGGGCGGACGTCGCTGCGGCCCACCGTCAGATCGTACAGGCAGGAGGCGCAGACCAGCGGCACTTTGGCCGCGCCGGTGTCGAAGCCGATGCCCCGCTCTTCCAGCCAGCGCATGACGCCGACGGCGGCGTCCAGCCCGAAGGCGCTGCCCCCGCTGAGGAGGACGGCGTGGATGGCCTCGGCGGCCGCTACCGGGCGGAGCAGCTCGCTCTCCCGGGAGGCGGGGCCCCCGCCCCGGACATCCAGCCCGGCGGGCGCACCGGACGGGCAGAGCAGGACGGTACAGCCGGTGGCCGCGGCGGCGTCCTGGCTGCTGCCGATCTGGATGTTTTCGATGTCGGTGATGCGGATCTCCTGGATGGCGGTCATGGTTTTGCCTCCTTTTTGGCTTGGGTGTGTGACGGGCGTGTATACACCCAGTATACCCGCCCTGCCCCGTGATGTCCAGCCATATAAAAAAATCCTGTCCGGCCGACATGTGCGGACGGACAGGATACATACAGGGAAATTTTCAATCGAGAGTGTGCGAGCCGCTTTAGATGGCCGCCAGGTCGGCCTCGGTGATGGCCTGGCTGGGCAGGTTGCGGCTGTCGGGGTTGTCGGACAGGGTGAGCCGGCCGTCCCGCAGGGCCGCCACAGCGGCGTCGTGGTGGGCGGGGTCCCAGTTGTTCCCGACGATCTCCCAGTTGTGGTTGACCTGGGGCTGCAGCACGCCGCCCTTGACGGTGCGGATGTACTCGCCCAGCAGCTCCCGGATGCCGCCCACGTCGCCCCGGACGTCAATCTCCAGCAGCTCGGGCAGGGCCTCGCCGGGGCCAAAGACGTCGGAGGCGATCAGCAGCTGGGTGGTGGCGCGGTAGTTGTTGACCGCGATGACAAAGCTATCGTCGTCCCGGACGGGGGCGCCGTCGGACCAGGTCAGGTTCAGGATGCGGCTGCCAGGCTCCTGCGAGATATCGATGTCATAGTTGACACCCTCGAAGGCGTCGTAGAGGTAGTACCGGGTGGAGGGGTCGAAGGCGATGGTCAGGTCGCCCGGCTCCCAGGTCTTGAAGAAGGCGGCCGACCACTCCATATAGCTGCGGAGCTGGGCGCCGTTCATCCGGAGCTTGTAGAGGGTGTTCTGGTAGGTGTAGATGCTGGCCATGTCGCACTTGCGGATGGTGCCCTCGACCATCTGGGAGGTCATCGAGGTCATGGCGGTGGCCGAGACTTGGGCGCCGGTGTAGTAGAGCTGCACCTCGTTGATGAAGTCCAGCAGGGCGGTGTCCTCGATCATCGGCTGGGGGATGTTGTCGATCTCGTTGTCGGGGGCCATATTGCCGCCCACCAGCTCGCCGATGGGGGTGACGGCGTCGTCCTTGGCGCGCTGGTCGTAGGAGGCCAGCAGGGCCATCAGCTCGGGGTCGGCCTCGTAGTCCCGGATCGAGATGCTCTGGGAGGTGCGGTCCAGCACCTTCCAGCTGCCGTCCCACTGGCGCTGGACCTGGACGTGGATCTCGGACATGGTGGCACCGTTGCTGCTGTTCTCCACCACCAGGACGCCGTTGATCATCTCGCCCTCGATCAGCTTGTGGCCATGGGCGGCGACGATGACGTCAAACTCGGGGCAGGCGTTGGCCAGGTCGGTGACGCCCGAGCCGCTGACCCCGTACTCGTTGGCAGTGTCCATGTGCATGACGCCGATCAGCAGGTCCACCTGGTCCTTGATGGTATCGATGATCCGGCGGCACTCGTCGACGGGATTGGTGACGGTCCAGCCGGCCAGGTTGGTGGCGTCCCAGCGGGCGATGTTGGGGGTGACCATCCCGATCAGGCCGATCCGGAGGCCGGACTTCTGGATGATGGTGTAGCCGTCGGCCAGGGGGCTGCCGTCGGGGGCGTAGACGTTGCCGGTCAGGACCTTGGCGTCCTGCTCGCCCATGACCTTCTGCAGGACGTCCATCCCGTAGTTGTACTCATGGTTGCCGGGGGTCCAGACGTCGTAGCCGATAGCGTTCATGGCGGCGATCATGGGATGGGTGTCGTCGGCCAGGAAAAGCTCGGACGAGTTGCCCTGGATGGTGTCGCCGGCGTCGACGACCAGGGTGTTGCGGGTGCGCAGCTGCTTGATGGCGGCGGCTTGCTGGGCCACGCTGCCGCTGGCGTCGGCCTGGTTGGCGGCGTAGTCCCAAGGGGCGAACTTGCCGTGGGTGTCGCTGGTGGCCAGGATCTGCAGGTCCATGCTGAAGGGCCAGATGCAGGCGGAAGCGCTGGGCGCAAGGCCGGTGGAGGCTGCCGCGGCCGCCGAGACGCCGGCGGCCCGCATGAAGGTGCGGCGGGAGATCATTTTGTTTTTCATAAGTTCCTCACATTCCATGAAAACGGAAAGAAAGCTTCACTGCATCCAGTATAACGGTTTTGATTGGATTTGACAACAGACGTTTTGTATAAAGATGGTAAGCGTTTTCGGTCATTTCTTTCCATTTTCGAAGGTATGGACAAATTTGGGGCGGCAGGGCGACGGACCATGTCTGCCCCCGGCGGGGGAGGTGGCAAGACGCCCGCAGGGCGGCTTGACGGAGAGGGCAATCCGGTACAGCCGAACCCTGTGACTGAGAGGGCTTTCACACCTTCTGGATCACCTCGCCCAGCCAGCGGCACATGCGGTCGCCGGCCTGGCTGGCGATCTCCAGCACGCGGGCGTGGCTGTGGCGGACGGTCTGGATGCCGGTGGCCATGTTGGTGATGCAGCTCACTGCCAGCACACGCAGGCCCAGGTAGGCGCAGACCATCGCCTCGGGGACGATGCTCATCCCCACCGCGTCGGCGCCCATCGCCGCAAAGGCGCGGATCTCGGCGGCGGTCTCGTAGCAGGGACCCATGAAGCCGAGATAGACCCCCTCCTGGTATGCGATCCCCTGGCGGGCCAGGTCGAGCAGGTCGTGGCTGAACATCTCGGTCATGTCAGGGAAGCGGAGGCCGAACCGCTCGTCGTTGGGGCCGATGAGGGGGTTGGTGCCCATCATGTTGATGGTGTCGGTGATGAGCATCAGGTCGCCGGGGGCGAAGCTGCGGTTGATGCCGCCGGCGGCGTTGGTCAGCACCACCGTCTCGACGCCCAGCAGCTTGAAGACGTAGAAGGGGTAGCAGACCTCCTGTATGGTATACCCTTCGTAGAAGTGGAACCGCCCTTCCATCGCCAGCACCGGTGTGGCGCCCAGCATCCCCTCCAGCAGCGCGCCCTTGTGGCCCGCCACCGTCGACTGGGGGAAGTGGGGGATCTCGGCGTAGGGGATCTCGGCGATGTCGGTGAAACTGGCGGTCAGGCCCCCCAGGCCCGACCCCAGCACCACCGCGACTTTGGGCGCAAAGCGGAGCTTCTCCTTCAGGTAGGCGGCGCTGGCGCTGGCTTTTTCATACAGATGTTCCATACTAGACTCCCTTTCGTTTTTTCTTATTATAAGGCCGGCGGCCGCCCTTTGCAATATCTGCCCTGCCCGGCGCGTTTTTATATAGCCGGGGGCGGCTGCTTAAAAAATTCACAGGATATCCATTCCTTTTCCGCCCCAAACCTTTTATAATAAGAAGGTAAGACCATCCTGTTCCAGAAAGGAGCCTTGCCATGAAAGGCTTTTTCAACGCCGTCGTCCGCCGCCGCAAGGGGGTGCTGGCCGTCACCATCGCAGCGGCGGCCCTCTGCGCCGTCCTCTCCCTCTTTGTATCGGTCAACTACGACATCAACGACTACCTCCCGCCCGAGTCCCCTTCCACCATCGCCATCGACGTGATGGAGGAGGCCTTCGGCGGCGGCATCCCCAACGTCCGGGCGATGGTGCGGGACGTCACCGTCCCCGAGGCCCTGGCTTACAAGGCCCAGCTGGCCCAGATCGACGGGGTCACCGCCGTCACCTGGCTGGACGATGTGCTGGAGGTCACCGTCCCCCTCGAGATGCAGGACACCGCCACCGTCGAGACCTATTATAAGAAGGACGGCGCGGCCCTCTTCAGCATCACCGTCGCCGACGACCAGCGGACCGAGGCGGTGGACGCCATCCAGGCCCTGCTGGGGGACCGGGGCGCTTTGACCGGCGCGGCCGTCTCGACCGCCGTCGCCACCAACTCCACCGTCGTCGAGGTGGCCAAGATCGCCGTCATCGCGGTCATCTACGTCTTTTTCATCCTCGGCCTGACCACCAGCAGCTGGGCCGAGCCGGTGCTGGTGATGGCCGGGATGGCCGCCGCCATCCTCATCAACAACGGCACCAACCTCATCTTCGGGGAGATCTCCTTTGTCACCAACGCCGCCGGCAGCATCCTGCAGCTGGCCGTCTCGCTGGACTACTCGGTCTTTCTGATCCACCGCTTTGAGGAGGTCCGCACCGCCCGCCCCGGCGTAGACCCCGCCGACTGCATGGTGGAGGCCCTGACCAAGTCCGCCTCCTCCATCCTCTCCAGCGGGCTGACCACCGTCATCGGCTTTCTGGCGTTGATTTTGATGCAGTTCCAGATCGGCCCCGACCTCGGGTTGGCCCTGGCCAAGGGGGTGGCTTTCAGCCTGGCCATCGTCTTTACCTTTGTGCCGGCGCTGGCCCTGACCGCCCTGCCCTGGATGGACAAGACCCGCCACAAGCCCCTGCTGCCCAGCTTTGCGGGCTTTGGGCGGTTTGTCAGCCGGGTCATGCTGCCGATGGCGGCGGTGCTGGCCATCGTCATGGTCCCCTCCTACCTGGCGTCCAATTCCAACGCATATTACTACGGCGCGGGCCATATGTTCGGCGCCGATACCACCCTCGGCCAGGACACCGCCGCCATCGAGGAAGTCTTCGGGAAGAGCGACACCTACGTCCTGCTGGTCCCCGCCGGGGACACCGCCACCCAGAGCGAGCTGTCCGCCGCCCTCCACGCTCTGCCCCAGGTCACCGGCATCATCTCCTATGTGGACACCGCCGGGGCCGAGATCCCGCCGGGCTACCTGGATGACGCCACCCTCAGCCAGCTCGTCTCGGACGGTTACACCCGGATGGTCATCTCGGTGGCCGCTGACTTTGAGGGGGATGAGGCCTTTGCCCTGGTGGAGCAGGTGCGGGCTGCCGCCGAGCAGTACTACCCCGGCAGCTGGTACCTGGCCGGCCAGGGGGTCAGCACCTACGACCTGATGGACACCATCACCGACGACATGGCCCTGGTCAACCTGATCGCCATCGGGGCAGTCTT
>CAZEIG010000002.1:0-33922 GCA_964511805.1 uncultured Faecalibacterium sp. | reverse complement strand
AGCAGGGGACTGAAAATCCCCGTGTCATTGGTTCGATTCCGATCGGAGGCACCATATGCGGCCGTAGCTCATCTGGTAGAGCGCCACCTTGCCAAGGTGGAGGTAGCGAGTTCGAGCCTCGTCGGCCGCTCCAGAACAGGAAACGTCGGTGTCGATGCTGAAAAGCGTCGGCGCCGGCGTTTTTGTTTTGCTGTCTGCAGAAAAAGCCGCGCCGCCGGTTGACAAGGCCGCCCGGCGGGGATATACTGGTAAAACTGTGTGCAGAAAGCAGAAAAAGGAATGAACGGGCCGTTTTGGCCCGGAAAGACAGGGAGGAAACCATGTGATATTCGGCAAGTACATCAACCGCTATTACCTGAAGAACGCCCCGGCGCTCCTTCTGGGCCTGGCGGCGCTGATCCTGGTGGATTATATGCAGCTTCTGATCCCCGAGCTCTACCGCCTGCTGATCAACGGGGTCAACAGCGGGATGGTGCTGGTGGAGGGGCAGCAGGCCGCCTTCACCCGGGAGCTGCTGCTCCAGCAGATCTGCCTGCCCATGATCGGGATCATCTTTTCGATGGTGATCGGGCGTTTTCTGTGGCGGGTCTGCTTTTTTGGGGCGGCCATCCGGGTCGAGACCGACCTACGCAACCGTATGTTCGACCACAGCAAGGAGCTGTCCCAGTCCTACTACCAGGTCAACAAGGTCGGCAACCTGATGAGCCTTTACACCAATGACCTCGAGACCATCCAGGAGTGCTTCGGCGACGGGGTGCTGATGTTCTGCGACGCATTGTTCCTGGGGGTGCTGGCCTTCATCAAGATGTGGCAGATGGACCGGTCCCTGACCATGCTGGCCATGATCCCGGCCTTTTTCATGTTCCTGGTGGGCAGCATTGTAGGCAAGGCTTTGACCCGCCGCTGGGAAGAGCGGCAGCAGGCCTTCTCCGACCTGTCCGACTTTGCGCAGGAGAACTTTTCAGGCATCGCGGTGATCAAGGCCTTCGTTAAGGAGACCAAGGAGCTGCTGGCCTTCCGGAAGCTCAACCGGGAGAATGAGGAGATCAACGTCACCTACACCCGCATCTCCACCATGCTGAACATCCTCATCACCCTCTTTGTGGAGTCGGTCACCTGCGTCATCCTGGGCTATGGCGGGTACCTGGTCTACACCGGCCGGTTCAACGCCGGCCAGCTGGTGGAGTACATCGGCTACTTCACCGCCATCGTCTGGCCCATCATGGCCATCGCCATGCTGATCGAAAAGACCTCCCGGGGCAAGGCCTCCCTCAACCGGATCAGCGAGCTGCTGGACGCCTCTGTGGACGTGGCCGACCGGCCCGGCGTCCACCCCCTGGCCGGCGCGAAAGGGGAGATCGAGTTCCGGCACCTGACCTTCCGCTACCCCGACGGAGAGTATGACGTCCTGCGGGACGTCTCCTTCACCATCCACGCTGGCGAGCGGGTGGGGATCGTCGGCCGGACCGGCGCCGGCAAGACTGCTCTGGTGGACCTGATCCTCCGGATCTACAACGTGCCGGACGGCTCCCTCTTCATGGACGGGCAGGACGTCAACACCCTGACCATCCGGTCGGTGCGGTCGGCCTGCGCCTATGTGCCCCAGGACAACTTCCTCTTCTCGGACACCATCTCCCACAACATTTCCTTCGGTGTAGACACGGCCGGCCAGCAGGAGATCGAGCACGCCGCCCGGATGGCCGACATCCACGACAACGTGGCTGCCTTCAAGGAGGGATACAACACCGTCCTGGGGGAGCGGGGAGTCACCGTCTCGGGCGGGCAGAAGCAGCGTATCTCAATTGCCCGGGCCCTCCTGATGGACGAACCCATCCTGATCCTGGACGACTCGGTCTCGGCGGTGGACACCCGCACCGAGAAGGTCATCCTTGAGAACCTCAACGCCGAGCGCGCCGGCAAGACCACCATCCTGATCGCCCACCGTATCTCCACCGTTGAAGGGATGGACAAGATCATCTTCATCGACGATGGCCGGATCGTGGACGTGGGCAGCCATAACGAACTGTACGGCCGCTGCGCGGACTACCACAAGATGGTGGACCTGCAGCGCCTGGAAGACGAGCTGGGAGGTGGCGGTAATGATTGAACTGAACCCGCTCCTGCTGGCAGGGGGGATGATCGGGACCGTCTCGGTCCTGCTGGTCCTGGCCTACCTGCTGGTGAAGGATAAAAAGGAATCGATGGGCTTTGAGCGGAATATGTCCGACGGGGAAATCGTCCGGCGGCTGGTCCACTACGGCAAGCCCTATGCCGGCAGCTTTGCAGCGGCCGGCGTGCTGATGCTCTTCTCCATCGCCTACGACATCCTCTCCCCCCTCATCGTGGGATATGTGGAGGAGATGCTGGTGAGAGACTTCACCCTGAACGCCCTCTTCGGGGCGGTGGCGGTCTACGCGGGCATCCTGGTCTTCTCGATGGCCAGCAGCTACTTCCAGGCGGTCATCCTCCAGAAGGCCGGCCAGCGGATCATCTCCGACCTGCGGGAGGATCTCTTTGTCCACATCGAGTCCCTCTCCCACGAGCAGCTCAACGAGATCCCGGTGGGCAAGCTGGTGACCCGCGTCACCAACGACACCAACGCCATCTCGATGATGTTCACCAACCTCCTGGTCAACCTGGCCAAAAACTGCTTTGTCATTTTGGGCATCCTGGCGGCCATGCTGCTGGTCAACTACGAGCTGACCCTGATGGTCCTCTGCTTTGTGCCCTTCATCATCCTCTTTACCGTCATCTTCCGGAAGTTCTCCCGCCGGGCCTACCGTCGGGTCAAGGACCGGACCACCGACATCAACACCTACCTGTCCGAGAACCTCTCCGGTATCAAGATCACCCAGATCTTCGGCCGGGAGGACGCCCGGATGGAGGACTTCCGCCGCCGCAGCGAGGCCCTGGGCAAGGCCAAGCGGGACGAGATCTTCGTCTTTGGCGTCTTCCGCCCGCTGGTGTACATGCTGTACGTCAGCTCGGTCCTCTGCCTGTTCTACCTGGGCGGCATGGGCTACCTGGGCGGCCACTCTTTCCTGGGGCAGACCATCACCGGCGGCACCATCGTCACCTTTTATATGTATATCTCCAAGTTTTATAACCCCATTCAGAACCTGGCCGAACAGTTCAACTGGCTGCAGTCGGCCATGGCTTCTTCGGAAAAGGTCTTCTCCCTGCTGGACCTGCAGCCCAAGATGGTGGACGCCCCCGACGCCGTCGACCTGCCCGAGATTAAGGGCGAGATCGAGTTCCGGGATGTCTGGTTCAGCTACATCCCGGGCGAATGGGTCCTGAAGGGGGGGTCCTTCCACGTCCAGCCCCACCAGACGGTGGCCTTTGTCGGCTCGACCGGCTCGGGCAAGAGCACCATCCTCTCCCTGATCTGCCGCAACTACGAGTTCCAGAAGGGGCAGATCCTCATCGACGGGGTGGACATCCGGAAGATCAAGATCGCCTGCATCCGCCGCCACTTCGGCCAGATGCTGCAGGACGTCTTCCTTTTCTCGGGCACCATCCGCAGCAACATCCTCCTGCGGGAGGAGGGGATCTCCGACGAGCGGATCATGGAGGTCTGCCGCTACGTCAATGCCGACCACTTCATCAACAAGCTGGACGGCGGCCTGGACGAACCCGTCCGGGAGCGCGGGAACAACTTCTCGGCCGGCCAGCGGCAGCTCATCTCCTTCGCCCGGACCATCCTCCATCAGCCCTCGGTGATGATCCTGGACGAAGCCACCGCCAACATCGACACCGAGACCGAGCTGCTGATCCAGGACTCCCTGGAGCGGATGCGCTCGGTGGGCACCATGCTGATCGTGGCTCACCGGCTGTCTACCATCCAGCACGCCGACAACATCATCGTCCTGTCCCAGGGCCGCATCATCGAGCAGGGGACCCACCAGCAGCTGCTGGAGCACCGCGACCGGTACTACCAGCTCTACACCCTGCAGTACCACCGCGAACAGATGAAGAAAGCCCAGTAAAGGCAAAACCATGCCCCAGCCCTCTGCCGGCTCGACGCCGGTCGGGAGGCTGGGGCATTTGTTTACCTTGTCAGGGAGAGAAGGGCGTCGATGTTCGCTTCGCCCTTTCGCGCGCCGCGAAAGGGCGGGCGGATTTGGTTTTGGGACGCGGCAGTGTCGCATGGCAATACCTCCTGGAAAAATGAAAAATAAAAAGAGCTCCTTCATCAAAAAGAAGCTCTTTCAGACGCAATGCGGCGTAAGAAATTGCTTCCCTACGCCGGTATTAGCCGACAGGTCCAGAGGTCAGGTCTTAACCTTTTTCAACTTGTTCAGTTTCCTCGTAAACAGATGTCGTGATATTCAATTGTAGCTGTAACTTTATGATAGTCCGCCGCGCCAGCGGTGTCAGCCAAAAATCCGGCGTCACCTCCCGCGGCGGACGGCTTCCGCGATAGGGAGCAGAGCGTCCAGCTCGACGAAGTCGACCTTCTTGTTATAGGTCTCAATCATGGCCCGGGTCTCGGCGGACTGCTTTTCCTGAGGCAGGCCCTTGGCCTTTTTGTACAGAAGGCCCATCATGGTTTTGTGCAGAAAGCTCAGCTTGCTGTAGTCGATGCCGCCCCGCAGGTGGAACACCTCGGTCCGCGCCATGACCTGCTCCGGCAGTTGGCTGCGGATGGAGCGGAGGATGTTGGCGGTGTTTTCGGGGTCGCGGGGGTCGGCTAGGCCCACCGTCACCAGGTAAAGCGCGGCCCCCTGGGGCAGGGCTTTGAGGGTCTGCCGTAGCCCCTTGACGCCGCCCGCATATAGGGCGCCGAAATGGACGGCCAGCCCGCAGCCGCTCAGGTCCCCGAGGTCGTCGCAGCTCGTGACGGGCAGGCCGGTCATCTGGGCGAAGGACTCCGCATACCGGCGGGTGGTGCCGTACTGGCTGCCATAGATGATTTGAGATTTCATAGGCTGTTCACTCCGTATCAGAATAGGACGCCCGCCCGGGCCGGGCTGGGCGGGGCGGCGGCCCCGCGGGCAAACCGCCTTGCCCGCACAAGCCCCCGCCGCCATTATACCACAATCCAGCCCGGATGAAAATGTCGCCGGTGTCAAAGATAGGTCAAATGCAGGTGAAGCTTTTGCTTGGTGGGGGAAGACGCATAAAAATGTGGCTCCCCGGCGGCCGCCCCATTTCTCTGTATTTTTCGCGGCATGGTTGCGTGGGGGCAGCAAGATGTGGTAATATGATAAAAATACCACTGTTTCGCCCGGCGCGGCCAGCCCGGACGGAGTAGGGAAGGAGTGATCGGATGATCGAAACGATAGAACGGCTGGCAATTGCCATTGCGGTCGCGGTGGCGGTGACCGGCGCCGTGCGGGACTGGACCAACGACGCCCCCTTTGTGACGGCGAATTACTACCAGGAGACTCAGACCGGCGGCCAGATCGAAGCGGCCTACGCCGCCATGGGCGACTACGAGGTTGCCTACGTCGAATACCCCGCAGAGCACTTCCTGGTCAAAACCTACGAGATCTGCTATCCCGCCGCCCTGGCCAAGGACGACGGCCGGGAATGGCCCATCGTGGTCATGTCCAACGGGACGGGGATGGCGGCTTCCCGCTATATGCCGGTGCTCGAGCACCTGGCGTCCTGGGGGTTCGTGGTCATTGGGAACGAACAGCAGAACTCCTGGAGCGGCGAAGCCTCGTCGGACAGCCTTGACCTGCTGCTCCGCCTGAACGAGGACGAGGGCAGCATCTTCTACCACAAGCTGGACACCAGCCGGGTAGGCTCGGCGGGCCACTCCCAAGGGGCCATCGGGGCCATCAACGCGGTGACCGCCCAGGAGAACGGCAGCTATTACACGGCCCTCTATACCGCCAGCACCCCTTCCAGCCGCTATTCCGCCACCCTCAACTGGGATTACGACGTTTCCCTGATCGACATCCCCTATTTTATGACGGCCGGCACCGGCCTGCTGGACGCGGGTGAGGTGATGACCCAAGAGGTGACCGAACAGGCGCAGGAGCTCTCCATCTCGCCCCTCTGGTCCCAGGAGGAAAACTACAGCCTTGTGCCGGACTCTATCCCCAAGATACGCGCCCGACGGGTCGGCGCAGACCACGCCGATGTGCTGCCCTGGGGCGACGGGTACATGACGGCCTGGTTTATGTACTGGCTGCGGGGGGATGCGGCCGCAGGGGAGGCCTTCTTCGGCGACAGCGCCGAGATCCTGTCCAATCCCCAGTGGCAGGACATCGAAAAAAATCTGTGACACCGGCGCCCGGCTGCTTCTTTCTGCGGCCGAGCGCTTGCGCCGGAAATTTTGGATTGACAATTCCCGCTTCGGTTGGTAAACTGAATAGAGCATCGGAAAGGGGATATTCCAGTGCCTGGCAAAATCACGAGAGGAAACTGTTACCTTTGTGGCGCGACGGTCGCAAAGTCGAGATGCAAGCAGCACATCCTGACCGGGCATTCCTGCGCCGACGCAGATGCGCAGGAATGCGCCCTCCTCAAGGTGGAAGGGGCCTATGACAAAAACTATTGGCTCTATCTGGACATCCCCCTGGACGCCTCCCTCCGGTCGCTGGACAGCTTCCTGCGGAAGATCTGGCTGGAATGCTGCGGGCATATGAGTGCCTTTATGATCGCCTGGGGCCGCCAGGTCGGCAAGGACCGCAAGATCGGGGAGCTGCCTGTGGGCGCCCAGCTCTACTATGATTACGATTTCGGTTCTACGACAGAGCTGAAGATCACAGTAGTTGATACCCTGTCCCGGCTCAAACAGCGCGCGGCCGTCCGCCTGCTGATCCGGAACGAGCCTTATCATTTTGCCTGCCGGGTGTGCGGCCAGGAGGCGACCACCATCTGCTGCGAATGCGACGGGATGGAAGAGGCATCCCCCTTCTTTTGCGACGCCTGTGCGCAGAAACATGAGGAAGAGACAGAGCACTCGTTCTTCCTACCGGTAACCAACTCGCCCCGGATGGGTGTGTGCGCCTATTGCGGAGAAGAAGATGTATATACCTTCGACCCTGCGCGCTTCCAGAAGATCAAGCTGGCCGGTGCGGCGGAGAAGGCAGAGAAAAAGAACAAAAATTAAAAATAGGCGGCAGATTTGTTTCTGCCGCCTCGATATGCGGGAGTGGCGGAATGGCAGACGCGCTGGTTTTAGGCACCAGTTCCAAAAGAGTGAGAGTTCGACCCTCTTCTCCCGCACCAGGGCAGCCCCATGAACGGTGGGGCTGCTTTTCTTTTTTGTGAGAATCCCGTGTTGGCGCTTGCGCCTGGGGGGCAAAGTTTGTTAAAATAAAAAACGATGTGTAGCAGCAACTGCGTAAATCCGGTTGTTGGTACACGTCATTTTTTGTTTGGAGGGATTTTGCATGAGACAGCTTACATTTGCAGCCGCGGCGAAGCCTCGCTGGCGGGACTGTCGGTGTCAGGCCAGACCACCATAGAGGTGAGACAGGGCAGCGCCTCTCTTTCAGGAACGCTGGGGGACCAGGTGACGGTGTCCTGCAGCCAAGAGCATCTCAGACTGGCCATGGCCGATGCGCAGAGCAGCTATGACATCGCCCTCACCGTTTTTCAGATCGCGTTTTGATCTCTCCCGTTCACGCTCAGGCGTTGAAGACGTATTTGTCCAGCCGTGCAAAGGCCTCCTGCACCCGGGCAAGGGGGAGGGCCAGGTTCATTCGGACCGCGCAGGGCCCGTGGAACATCCGGCCGTCCTGGATGGCGACCCCGACGGCCCAGGCTGCCTTTTCGACGTCCTCGATGGTTTTGCCGTGGGCGGCGCACCACCTGGTGCAGTCCACAAAGAGCATATAGGTGCCTTCAGGCTTGGATGCCTCCACCCCTTCGAAGTGGTCCCGGATGTAGTTGCAGGCATAGTTGATGTTGCCGCTCAGCACCTGACAGAGTTCGTCCACCCAGACATAGCCCTCGGGCTTGTAGGCGCCGATCAGAGCGTGCATGGACAGGACGTTCATGTCGTTGTAGTGGCACTTGGAGCTTTTGGCCCGGCAGCGGTCCCGCAGGTAGGGGTTGTAGATGATGTGGTAGCTCCCCACCAGTCCCGCTAGGTTGAAGGTCTTGCTGGGGGCGTAGAGGGCGACGGTGCGGTTCCGCGCGTCCTCGCTGACGCTCTGGGTGGGGGTGTGCCGGTGGCCGTTCAGCAGGATGTCAGACCAGATCTCATCCGAGATAACGACGCAGTCATTGGCCCGGTAGACCTCCATCGCCTGCTCGACCTCCCAGCGCTCCCAGACCCGGCCGCAGGGGTTGTGGGGGCTGCAGAAGATGGCGGCGTGGATGTGGTTTGCCTTCAGCCGACGGTCCATGTCGGTGTAGTCCATCCGCCAGACCCCCTTTTCGTCCTTGACGAGGGGGGAGTGGACAATCTTGAAGCCGTTGTTCTCGAGCGAGCGGGTGAAGCCGATGTAGGTGGGGCTGTGGACCAGCACCGGGTCCCCGGGGTTTGCAAAGCTGGTCAGGGCCGAAACGACGCCGCCCAGCACCCCGTTCTCATACCCGATGCAGTCCCGTGTCAGAAGGGCCGGGTCACAGCCGTTCCGGATGGTTTGCCACTGGATGATGGCGTTGTAATATTCGTCCGTCGGGCTGAAGTAACCGAAGGCCGGGTGGCTTGCCCGCTCGATCAGCGCCTCGGTGATGGTGGGAACGGTGGGGAAGTTCATGTCCGCCACCCACATCGGGATGGCGTCGAAGCCGGGACCGGGTGCGTCGGGGGCAAAGCCGGGGTTCTGCCCCAAGCTGTCCACCGCGATGGCGTCTTTGCCGCGGCGGTCGAGGATGGAAGTGAAATCGTATTGCATGACGTGTTCTCCTTGCTTGTTCCGTATCGTTTTGCAGCCCGCCTGCCGGGCCGGAATGTTGTGCACAGCTGTTATTATAGCATTGCCGTCCGGGCAAAACAATGCTGCAATACCGCCGGAGGTATATTCTCGTGAAAACAAGCGGAACATATTTTGCCCCGCCCCTGTGCATACTGATAGAAACATCTTGCAAGGAGGCGGATTATGCAAAACAGCGCCCGTTCTCTCAAATATCTGGCCGCCGGACTGCTGGCGGCATTTTGTCTGGCCTTTGCCCGCACCGGCACCACCGAAAAGAGCATGGTTCGGGCTGTCCTGCTGGAGCCGGGGGAGAGCGGCTGGACAGTGGGGCTGCTCTACCAGGCCCCCGAGGCCTCGGCGGATTCCTCCGAGGCGTCGGACGGGATCCGGTTCGCAGCGGCCGAAGGGGACAGCCTTGCCCGGGCCTTCTACAACGCCGAGGCCGCCCTGCCGCTGGAGGCGAACTTCCGGCTCTGCGACTATCTGCTGCTGATGCCGGACAGCGGCTGGGATACCCTGCTGGCGTATGAGGCCCTGGTGCTGGAACAGATCTGCGGGCGGACCAGCGCCCAGCTGGCGGCCTGCGATTTCAGCTGCGCCGACCTGTCCGAAGAGACCGAGGAGAGCGGCGAGCTGCTGACCGAGCTGCTCCAGGCGCTCAAGCAGGTCCGCCGTGCCGCGCCGCGGCTCTGCGAGGCGCAGGCCGCCTATGGGCTGCTCCTGCCTGTCCTGGCGGTAGAGGAGGGGACGCCCGCCCTCCGGGACGAAGGGCTCTTCCTGACGGAGGCCGGCCGGGAGGAATGGAACGCCCAGCAGACGGCCCTCTACCGGCTGCTCACCGGCCGCGGCGAGACCTTTGTGTTCTGGCTGGGGGACAGGCTGCTGGCCCTGCGCCAGCCGCTGCTCGGTTTGTCGGCAGACGGGGCGGGCGGCTTTGCCGTCCGGCTGGACTGCCAGGCGGCGGACGGCGCGGCTCCTGCTGCCGGAGACGCCGAAGTGCTGGCCGCCCTCTGCACCGGCTTTGTCCAGGAGCGGTGGGCCGCCGGGCAGGACCTGCTCTCCCTGGGGGCCTATGCCGCCCTGCGGGAGGGGGAGGCGTCCGCTCCAAGCCCCGAAAAAACGCCTGCCCGCAGCTGCGGACAGACGTTCAGATCCACTGATGGGGTGCCTCAGCAGCTCCCTTCAAAGGTGATGGTGACGGTGGTGCCCTCGTTGACCTCGCTTTCCAGCCGGATGCGGGCGTTGTGGATCCGGGCGATCTGCTTGACGATGGCAAGGCCAAGGCCGGTGCCGCCGGTGGCCTTGCTCCGGCTCTTGTCCACCCGGTAGAAGCGCTCGAAGACGTTGGCCTGAGCCTCCTTCGGGATGCCGATCCCGTTGTCCTGTACCATCAGATAGGGCAGGCCCTCTTTGGTGTGGCCGGTCTCCAGTAGGACCCTGCCGCCGGGGCGGTTGTACCGGATGGCGTTGTCGCAGAGGTTCTGGCAGAGTTCTTCCAGCAGGCCGGGCGCACCGGTGACGACGGCGCTCTCGCCCTGGTAATTCAGGGTGACATAAGCCCGGCGGGCATTCACCTTGAGCCGCTCGGCGCACTCTCTGGCGATCCCCGCCAGGTCCACCGTCTCCATGACGGCGGCGTCCTGGCCGCTGTCCGATGCATCCAGGTGGGACAGCTGGATGATGTCGTTCACCAGCCGGAGCATCCGGCTGGCCTCCTTGTGGATCTTCTCCCCGAATGCGGCGACATCTTCCGGCCGGGCCAGGCCGGTCTCGATCATCTCGGCATAGCCGGAAATACTGGTCAAAGGCGTCTTGAGTTCATGGCTGACATTGGCGGTGAACTCCTGGCGCATTTTTTCGTTGTTCTCCCGCAGGGTACGGTCGGAGTGGATGGCGTCGGCAAAGGGGACCAGCTCCCGGTAGGGGACCTTGTCCTGGATATGGTCCAAATCGTCGGCCATCTCCAGCATCGGCTGGACCAGGCGTTTGGTCAGCAGACCCGAAAAGAGGGCTGCGATCCCGGTCATCACCAGGCAGCTCAGCAGGATGGCAGGCAGGGCGTCGTTGTAGAAGGACCAGATGGTCCGCGCGTCCTGGGAGGTCCGCAGGACGTTCCCATCATCCAGCAGGATGGCATAATAGTAGGTCTCATAGCCGGTGGTGACGGAAGGGCGGATGTCCTCGCCCACCCCGCCGGCAAAGGCCTCCTGGACCTCGGGGCGGGAGAGATGGTTTTCCATCACGCCCTTTTCGTCGGCGTCGGTCGACTCATAGAGGACCTCGCCCTGGGGAGAGATCAGGGTCACCCGGACGCTGTCGATGGTGAGGGCCTCCAGGCTCTGGGGGTCGTAGGCGTACTGGGCGGCGACGATGGAGGATTCGTTTTCCAGCGCCCGCCAGGCCTGCATGGTGAAAGCCCGATGAAAGACGAAGACGCAGAGGGCCACCGCGAACGCCAGGCTGAGGAAACCGGTCAGGTAGAGCCGGCGGCAGATGGTCTCCTCCATGCTCCGCATCTTCATTCGTCGCCGCCCTCCTCGCTGTCGGCCAGTTTATAGCCCACCTTCCGGACGGTCTGGATGTAGCTGCCAGCGCTGCCCAGCTTTTTGCGGAGGGTGCGGATGTGCATATCTACCGTCCGGCTCTCCACCGAGATGTCGGTGCCCCAGACCACCTGCAGGATGGTCTCCCGGGTGACCACCAGGTTGGTGTTTTCCAGCAGCAGCCGCAGCAGGCTGTACTCCTTATAGGTCAGGTCCACCGGGGTGCCGTTGACGGTCACGCTGTGGCGGGCGTTGTCCAGCAGCAGCTCGTGGAAGGAGTAGACGTTGGGCTTGGCCGGCGGCGTGCTCCGGCGCAGCGCGGCCCGCACCCGGCTGAGGAACTCCATGATCCCGAAGGGCTTGGTGATGTAGTCGTCGGCCCCGCAGTCCAGCCCCCGGACAGTGTCCAGCTCGCTGGATTTGGCTGTGACCATGATGATGGGCAGCTGGCGGAGGGAAGGGGTATTCCGCAGCTTTTTCAGGATGGAAAAGCCGTCCTCCCCCGGCAGCATGACGTCCAGGATCACCAGCTCCGGCTCAGTGACCCGCATGGCCTGCCAAAATGTCTCTGGTTCTTCAAATGCACGGACGTCGTATCCGCTGGACTGAAGGGCATACTGCTCCAGTTCCCGGATGGAGGCGTCGTCCTCAACGATATAGATCATCCATTTTCCTCCTTCTTCCGTCCCACTGTGTCTTTCTTTGAAAAGCTGTAGCGCGCCCGATAGCGGTCCACCCGGCGCTGGAACGCCTCGCTCTCCTCGGCCGCCTTGTTGTGCCGCAGGTCGGACAGATAAGCGTGGGTGTCAAAGCTGTCCTGCGCCACCTCGATCTGGGCTACCGCCACATTGCTGCAGTGGTCGCAGATACGGGCATAGCTGGTCAGCAGGTCGTCCAGCACAAAGCCATAGGTGATGGAACAGCTGCCGGCCTGCAGCCGGGCGACGTGGCGGGCCTTGATGGCCCGGACCAGCTCGTTGACAACCGACTCCATCGGCTCCACTTTGCTGGCCAGGTGCAGGTCTCCCTGACAAAAGGCCTCGGTGGTCCGGTTGAGCAGGTCCTGCACCACGTCCTCCAGGACACTCAGTTCCTCTTGGGCATCCACCGAGAAGGTGATCTCCTTGTCGTGGATCTCCTGGGCCGAGGTCAGCAGGTTGACCGAATGGTCGCTGATCCGCTCAAAATCGCTGATGGTGTGCAGCAGGGTGTTGACCTGCTGGCTGTCCTCATGGCTCAGCTCGTGGCTGGACAGTTTGACGAGGTAGGTGCCCAGGGCGTCCTCGTACCGGTCCACCTGCTTTTCCTGGTCCTTGACCTTCTGGGCCAGGGCGGGATCCCACTTGTGGGTCAGGCTCATGGCCTGGACCACACCGGTGCGGGCCATCTCGGCCATTCTGGCGGTGGCGGTGCGGGCCTGCTCCACCGCCACGGCGGGGGTATTCAGGAGGCGCTCATCCAGCAGGGTGAAGGTCTCCTTCTCGGCGTCGTCGGGGATGGTCAGGCAGGCCAGCTTTTCCAGCAGGCCGGTGAAGGGGAGCAGCAGGGCCGTCGTGCCCAGGTTGAAGGCCGAGTGGACCACCGCGATCCCCCAGGGGGCGATGACGTCATTGACGAAGGAAAAGTGGAAGACCACATTCAGCCCGTAGAACAGCGCCAGAAAGACGGCCACACCGATCAGGTTGAAGTAGAGATGGACCATGGCAGCCCTCCGGGCGTTCTTGTTGGTCCCCACCGAGGAGATCAGGGCAGTGGCGCAGGTGCCGATGTTCTGGCCCATGATGATGGGGATGGCGCTACCATAGGTGATGGCGCCGGTGGAGCTGAGGGCCTGCAGGATGCCGACGCTGGCGCTGGAACTCTGGATGACCGCCGTCACCAGCGCGCCTACCAGCACGCCCAGGATGGGGTTGGAGAAGCGGACGAAGAGGGCGGTGAACCAGGGCTCTTTTTCCAGCGGGGCCACTGCGTCGGACATGGCGGTCATGCCGGTCATCAGGATGGCAAAGCCGATCAGGATGCCGCCGATCCCTTTCTTCTTCTCACTGCCGAACAGGTAGAGTAGAACGCCGATGAAGGCTAGCAGCGGGCTGAAGGTGGAGGGTTTGAGCAGCTGGATGGCCAGGCTGTCGCCCTCCAGGCCGGCCAGGCTCAACAGCCAGCTTGTGACGGTGGTACCGACGTTGCTGCCCATGATGATGCCGATGGCCTGGTGCAGCTGCATGATGCCGCTGTTGACAAAGCCCACCACCATGACGGTGGTGGCGCTGGAACTTTGGATGATGGCGGTGACCACCAGCCCCAGCAGAAAACCCTTGAAGGGGTTTTCGGTCAGGCGGCTGAGGATCTTCTGCAGCTGGCTGCCGGCCTGCCGCTCCAGCGACTTACCCATCAGGTCCATGCCGTATAAGAAGAGCGCCAGGCCGCCCAGCAGTGAAAACACGTTTGTAATTGTCATGCTTTATCCTCGCTTTTGTGTGGTATATTGGTAATGCGCAGTTGGATCTCCCAGCGGAAAAGACAGATTTTTGTAAGGATTACATTACAAGAACTTTACTTTTCCTTCGCATTGAGTATAATGCAGGGAGGTAAAATGTGAAACCCGTAAAATGTAAAATCTATGTAAAAAACCGCCCTGCCAGCCGGCGCCTGCCGCCACCGGAGAAAAATGCCTGCCGGGGAATTGTAATCCAGACCGGTTTTGATTATAATATAAAAAATGGAAATGTGTGCGCAGACTGCCACGCCCGACCGAAACGGACAGACTTCGGAGCCTGTTAACAGGAGGAATAAGGATGGAAAATTTTACCGTATCGCTGGCCAAACTGACTGAGCGCGTCAACATGGAAGTGGTCTACACCCCCTGCGAGCTGAACAAGATCAACGTCGAGATTGCAGAAGTCAACCGTCCGGGCCTGTTTCTGGCCGGATATTATGAATATTTCGACAACCTGCGGCTGCAGATCATGGGCCTGGCCGAGATGAACTTTCTCTCGGGCCTGTCGCCCGATCGCCGCTATGAGGCGCTGGACCACCTGTTCGGGCAGATGCCCCCGGCGGTCATCGTCTCCCGTAGCGACGAGCTGGAACCCTTCCCCGAGATGCTCGAGCTGGCCCAGAAATATAAGGTGGCGCTGCTGCGCTCCAACGAGACCACCTGCGTGCTGATGGGCAGCCTGCTCAGCTTTTTGAACATGGAGCTGGCCCCCCGCATCACCCGGCACGGGGTGCTGGTGGAGGTGTACGGCGAGGGCATCCTGATCCTGGGCGACAGCGGCATCGGCAAGAGCGAGCTTGCCATTGAGCTGGTCAAGCGGGGCCACCGGCTGGTGGCCGACGACGCCGTCGAACTGCGCAAGGTCTCCAACCGCCAGATCATGGGCACCGCCCCCGAAAACATCCGCCACTTCATTGAGCTGCGGGGCGTCGGCCTGGTAAACGTGGCCCGGGTCTACGGCGTGGGCGCGGTCAAGGTGACCGAGACGGTGGACTATGTCGTCCAGCTGGCCCCCTGGGACCCCACCCAGAATTACCAGCGCACCGGCCTTGAGACCGAGTGCTACGACATCCTGGGCGTCAAGATCCCCAGCACCAACATCCCTGTCTCGCCCGGCCGGAACCTGGCCGTCGTCCTTGAGACGGCCGCTATCAACAACCGCCTGAAGAAGATGGGCTACAACGCGGCCAAAGAGCTGCTGACCCGTCTGGGGATGGACGACACCATGGATTGATTGTGAGGGAAGATTTTGGAGCTGAAGAAAGGATTGCAGGATTTGCAGCGGCGGCTGGATGCCGCCGGCATCCCCTATAAAGAGCAGGAACCGCTGGCCGCCCACACCACCTTTAGAATCGGCGGGCCGGCGGGTCTGTTCATCCAGCCCGCAGACGAAGGGCAGCTCTGCCGGGCCGTCGGCCTCTGCCGGACGCTGGCCGTACCTTATTATCTACTGGGCAACGGCAGCAACGTCCTCTTTGGGGACAAAGGCTGGGCCGGGGCGGTCGTCTGCCTGGCTGGGATGGCGCAGGACGTTACCCGGGAGGGGGACACCCTCACCGCCGGGGTGGGCGTCCCGCTGGGGGCGCTCTGCACCGCCGCCCTCCGGGCCGGGCTGTCCGGGCTGGAATTTGCCTATGGTATCCCGGGCACGGTAGGGGGCGCCGTCTATATGAACGCCGGGGCTTATGGCGGCGAGATGAAGGACGTCCTGGTCTCGGTCCGCCACCTGACAGCGGAAGGGGAGATCGTCGAGACCCCTGCCGCTGGGCTGGACCTCGGCTACCGGCACAGCATCTTTGAAGAAAACGGTAGCTGCATCCTCTCGGCAAAGGTCCGGCTGACGCCGGGCGACCCGGCAGCGATCGGCGCGCAGATGAACGAGCTGATGGGATGCCGCCGCGACAAGCAGCCGCTGGATAAGCCCAGCGCAGGCAGCACCTTCAAGCGGCCTGTGGGGGCCTTTGCGGGGGCGCTGATCGACCAGTGCGGCCTGCGGGGTTACGGCCACGGCGGGGCTGCCATCAGCGAAAAGCACTGCGGCTTTGTTGTCAACCTGGGCGGGGCCAGCTGCGCCGACGTGCTGGCCCTCTGTGAGGAAGTCCAGGCCATCGTCAAACAGAAAACCGGCTACACCCTCGAAAAGGAGATCCGTGTAGTGGAATTGTAAGGAAAAAGGCAGGGAATGGATATGGAACTGTTGATCGTAAGCGGGCTTTCCGGCGCGGGGAAATCGGTCTCGATGAATGCGCTGGAGGATATCGGCTATTTCTGCATGGACAATATCCCGTCCTTCCTGCTGCCCCAGATCGTGGCTTTTTCCCGGGCGGGCGACAGCCAGCTGGACCGGGCGGCCATTTCGATGGACGTCCGGGGCTGCCGCACCCGGCAGGAGATCTGCGAGGCACTGGACCAGCTGGACCTGCAGCAGATGCCCTACAAGATCCTCTTTCTGGACGCCTCGGACGATGCGCTCCGCCGCCGTTACAAGGAGACCCGCCGCCGCCATCCCATCAGCCTGGCCGAAAACGTCTCCACCGCCGAGGCGCTCTCCCAGGAGCGGGAGATCTTGCAGCCTCTGCTGGACCGGGCCGACTATGTGATCGACACCATCCTGCTGTCCACTGCCCAGAACAAGGAGCGAATCTGCGACCTTTTCGTGCCGGGCGGCGGCGCCAAGGCCGCCATGCGGCTGACCGTTATGTCTTTCGGCTTCAAGTTCGGCCTGCCGGGCGAGGCGGACCTGGTACTGGACGTCCGCTGTCTGCCCAACCCCTTCTACGTCCCCGCCCTCAAGCACAAGACCGGGATGGAGCAGGAAGTCGTCGACTATGTGATGAACTTTGCCCAGGCATAAGGAGCTGCTGGCCCGGATCGAGCATCTGCTGGAGTACGCCCTCCCGCTCTATGTCAAGGAGGGAAAAAGCGAGCTGACCATCGCGGTGGGCTGCACCGGCGGCAAGCACCGGTCCATCGCCTTTGCGCGGAAGATCGCCGAATACTGCCAGCAGCAGGGCTATGCGGTCAACACCCAGCACCGGGACGAAGCCCGATGAGAACGATGAAAGAAAGAGGGAACAGAGCATGAGCTTTGCTTCCGAGGCCAGGGGGGAGATCACCCGCCGTCCGCTGACCGACGAGAACGCCGTCCGGGCGGCCTGTTATGGCCTGGCCTGCTTTGCAAAACACTTTGACACCAAAGGTCTGGTTATCCAGACCGAACAGAAGGACACCGCCTTTTACGCACAGGCCTGCTTTGCGCGCTGCGGCATCCAGGGCGAGGTCTTCTGCAAAGACCACGCCAGCGGTGCAATGTATGAATTCAAGATTGGCCAGCCGGCGCAGGTAGCCCTGATGCATCAGCTGTTCGGTACCACCGGCAGCGAGACCAGCCTGCAGATCGACCCCGCCCTCATCCGCAGCTGGGGCAGCGTCAGCGCCTATGTGGGGGCGGCTTTTCTCTGCTGCGGGACGGTCACCGCCCCCCAGAAGGGCTATCACTTGGAATTCACCACCCCCCGCACCAACTTGGCACGGGATTTCGAGGCCCTGCTGGCTGAGCACGAGTTCGCCCCGCGGCGCAGCCGCCGCAAGGGGGTCAACCTGATCTACCTCAAAGCCTGCGACAACATCCGGGCCCTGCTGGCCTTTATGGGGGCGGAGGAGGCCGCCGGGCGGATGGACAGCCAGCGGGCGGTCAAGTCGGTCCGCAACCGGGTCAACCGCTACACCAACTGCGAAACGGCCAACCTCGGCAAGATCGTCCGGGCCAACGCCTCGGCCATCAAGGCTCTGCGCTACCTCGAGGAGCAGGACGCCCTGGACGCCCTGCCTGAACCGCTGCGCCAGACCGCCTTCAAGCGGCTGGAATACCCTGAACTGTCCCTGGCAGCCCTGTGTAAAAAGATCGAGCCCAAGCCCAGCAAGTCGGGCCTGGCCCACCGGCTCAAACGGCTGGAGGCCCTGTCCGCTGACCTGCGGGCCAGAAAGGAAGGGGGAGGGGAGACACCGTGAGTGAAACGAACGCCGCCGCGCGGCCATTTGTCCATCTGCACATCCACACCGAATACAGCCTGCTGGACGGCGCATGCCGGATCGACCAGATGATGGAGCGGGTCAAGGAATGCGGCCAGACCGCTATCGCCTGCACCGACCACGGGGTGATGTACGGCTGTGTTCAGTTCTACAAGGCGGCCAAAAAGGCGGGCATCAAGCCCATCATCGGCTGCGAGGTCTATGTGGCCACCCGGACCCGCTTCGACAAGGTCAATAAGATCGACGGCAACAACCACCTGATCCTCCTCTGCAAAAACGAGACCGGCTACAAAAACCTCATCAAGATGGTGTCGGCCGCCTTCACCGAGGGCTTTTACTCCAAGCCCCGGATCGACAAGCAGTTATTGGAGCAATACCACGAGGGGCTGATCTGCCTATCCGCCTGTCTGGCCGGCGAGATCCCCCAGGCCCTGCTGGCCGGGGATTACGAGCGGGCCAAAGCCGCCGCCCTCTGGTACAACAACCTCTTCGGCCCCGGCAACTACTACATTGAGCTGCAGGACCACGGCCTGGCCGAGGACGAGACCGTCCTGCCCCAACTGATCCAGCTGGCGCGGGACACCGGCATCCCGATGGCCGCCACCAACGACGCCCATTACCTCCGGAAGGAGGACGCCCGGGTTCAGGAGATCCTCCTCTGCATCCAGACCGGCAAGACCATCCAGGATGCGGACAAGATGGAGTTCCAGACCGACGAATTCTACCTCAAGACCACCGACGAGATGTATGACCTCTTTGCGATGGTCCCTGAAGCCTGCGAAAACACCGCCAGGATCGCCGAACAGTGCGACTTTCATTTCGACTTTGGCCACACCAAGATCCCCTACTACGAGGCCCCCGGCGGGATGGACAACCAGGCCTACTTCGAAAAGCTCTGCTGGGAAGGGCTGGAGCGCCGGTATGGCCCCGACGTGCCCAAGGCCAACAAGGAGCGTCTCGCCTATGAGATCGGGGTCATCCGGTCGATGGGCTACACCAACTACTATCTGATCGTCTACGACTACATCAACTTTGCCAAAAGCCAGAGCATCCCGGTGGGGCCGGGGCGTGGGTCGGGCGCGGGCAGCATCGCGGCCTACTGCGTCGGGATCACCGACATCGACCCCATCCGGTACAATCTGATCTTCGAGCGCTTTCTGAACCCCGAGCGGGTCAGTATGCCCGACTTCGACGTGGACTTCTGTTACGAGCGCCGCCAGGAGGTCATCGATTACGTCAACCGGAAGTACGGCTCGGACCATGTGGCCCAGATCGTGACCTTCGGTACCATGGCCGCCCGGAACGCCATCCGGGACGTGGGCCGGGTGCTGGGGATGCCCTACCAGAGCGTGGACAAGGTGGCCAAACAGGTGCCGATGGAATCCAAGATGACCCTCAAGCGGGCGCTGGAAGTCTCCACCGAGCTGAAAAAGATGTACGACGCTGACCCCCAGGTCAAGGAGCTGATCGACACCGCCGCCAAGGTGGAAGGGATGCCCCGCCACGACTCCACCCATGCGGCGGGTGTGGTCATCACCCCCGAGCCGGTGGACCACTACCTCCCACTGGCTACCAACGACGGCCTGCCGGTGACCCAGTTCAACATGACCGAGATCGAGGAGCTGGGCTTGCTCAAGATGGATTTTCTCGGCCTGCGCACCCTGACGGTCATCCGGGACGCCGAGGTCGCCATCCAGAAAAAAGACCCCGGCTTCTCGATGGCCAAGCTGGACCACGACGACCAGGAGACCTACAAAATGCTGGGCCGCGGCGAGACCGAGGGCGTCTTTCAGATGGAATCTTCGGGGATGCGGCAGGTCCTGATGGGTCTCCAGCCGGAGAACATGGAGGACATCATCGCCCTCATCAGCCTCTACCGCCCGGGGCCGATGGACTCCATCCCCACTTATCTGCGCAACCGGAAGGAACCGGACAAGATCAGCTACAAGACCCCCCAGCTGGCCCACATCCTGGACGTCACCAACGGCTGCATCGTCTACCAGGAGCAGGTCATGCAGATCCTGCGGGAGCTGGCGGGCTTCTCCTTCGGGCAGGCGGACAACGTCCGCCGCGCCATGAGCAAGAAGAAGCACGCCGTCATGGAAGCCGAGCGGGAACACTTCATCCACGGCTGCACCGAGCCGGGCCACGAGTGCCCGGGCTGCGTGGCCAACGGCATCCCCGAATCGGTGGCAAACGAACTCTACGACGAGATGTCCAGCTTCGCCTCCTACGCCTTCAACAAGAGCCATGCGGCCTGTTACGCCTATGTGGCCTACCAGACCGCCTACCTCAAATGCCACTACCCGGCCGAGTTCATGGCTGCCCTTCTGACCAGCGTCCTGGACAACACCGACAAGGTCATCGAGTACACCGCCGAATGCACCCGGCTGGGGATCAAAGTGCTGCCGCCGGACATCAACATCTCGGGCGGCGGCTTCACGGCAGATGACAAGGGGCAGATCCGCTTCGGGCTCAACGCGGTCAAGAACGTCGGCCGCAGCCTGATCGAAAGTGTGGTCCACGCCCGGGAGGACAAGCCCATTGCCAGCCTCTACGATTTTTGCAAGCGGATGTACGGCAGTGAACTCAACCGCCGCGCGGTGGAGTGCCTCATCAAGGCCGGCGCCTTCGACTGCATGGGCGCCACCCGCCGTAGCCAGGTTGAGGCGGTGGAGGGGATCCTCAAAAGCGTCGAGAACGACGCACGCCGGAACCTGGCCGGCCAGCTGGACCTCTTCTCAGTGATGGGGGGCGGCGACGCGCCCTCCTCCGACGGCTACCAGCTCAAACCCCTGCCCGAGTACCCCCACACCGAGCTGCTGAAGATGGAGAAGGAGGTCAGCGGGCTCTACCTGTCGGGCCACCCGCTGGACGCCTACCGGGAGCAGTCCGCCCGGTACGCTTCCCACTCCATCAAGGCGCTGACCGGGGAGGACGCCCACAAGCTGGACAACACCCATGTCCGGATCGTCTGCACCGTGGTCAAAAACCGGATGATGACCACCAAGAACAACACCATGATGGCATTCACCAGCGTGGAGGATCTGACTGGCACCATGGAGGTGATCGTCTTCCCCAAGGTGTTGGACACCTTCCGGGATGCGCTGGAGGAAAACGCCGTCGTGGTGATCGACGGGCGGCTGTCGGTGCGGGAGGATGAGCCGGCCAAGCTGATGGCCGAGTCTATCGTCCCGATCGACCGCTATAACCCCGAGGCCCCCTCCTCCTATAAGCCCGACCCTCTGCGGGAAGCGCCCAAGCGGATCTACATCCGCCTACCCTCCCGCAGCAGCAGGGAATACGACAAGGTCATCAACCTGCTGGAGATCTTCGACGGGAAGATCCCAGTCATCCTCTGCCTGACCGACGTCAAGCAGAAACTGGCCGTTCCCCGCCGGCTCTACACCTCGGGCCATCCACTCTTCTATCAGGAGTTGGACCACTTGTTGGGCGCGGGCAATGTTATAACAAAATAACCTGATATCCGGTCGAAACAGGGTGTATGCCCTGTTTTCAAACGGGGCGAAATGTGTTATAATGTCTGTGATATGGTCGGACGGCATAGGCTGTGCAGGCGGCAGATGCCGCCCTGCTTTCCGGCAGGGGCCGGGGCAGGGAAGGCCATCGGGATGAGAAGGAGAATGTCTTTCTTTATAAACAGGGAAAAGGTATATATGTGAATGGGAGGTTTCCACTATGGAGAAACAGATCAGATCCATCGGCGTACTGACCAGCGGCGGCGATGCACCAGGCATGAATGCAGCGGTGCGTGCCGTCGTCCGCACCGGTATCCATAAGGGGTACCGGATGATCGGTATTCAGCGCGGCTACAACGGCCTGCTGAACGGCGAGTGCTTCGAGATGAACCTGCGCAGCGTCTCCAACATCATCCAGGCAGGCGGTACGATCCTGTACACCGCCCGTTGCCTGGAGTTCAAGACCAAGGAAGGCCAGGACAAAGGAGCGGCCAAGTGCCGTGAACTGGGCATCGACGCCCTGGTGGTCATCGGCGGCGACGGCTCTTACCGCGGCGCCCGCGAGCTGGCCTACCGCGGCATCCCGATGATCGGCCTGCCCGGCACCATCGACAACGACATCGCCTGCACCGACTACACCATCGGCTACGATACTGCCATGAACACCGCCATGGAGATGATCGACAAACTGCGGGACACCACCCAGAGCCACGACCGCTGCAGCATCGTCGAGGTCATGGGCCGGAACGCAGGGTACATCGCGCTCAACGTGGCCATCGCCTCGGGCGCCATGGCCGTCCTCCTGCCGGAGTATGATTTCGATATGCAGCGGGACATCATCGACCGGATCGAGATGACCAAGAAGACCGGCAAGAACCACTTCATCGTCATCGTGGCTGAGGGCGTCGGCCACGCCCAAGAGATCGCCAACGAGATCCAGGCCCGCACCGGCATCGACTCCCGCGCCACCATCCTGGGCCATGTCCAGCGCGGCGGCTCGCCGACCCTCCGCGACCGTGTGAACGCTTCCGCCATGGGTTACCGTGCGGTCTGCCTGATCGAAGAAGGGAAGTACAACCGGATCGTCGGCATGTCGGGCGAGAAGTTGGTGGACTACCCCGTAGACGAGGCGCTGGAGATGACCAAATCCCTGGACCCCGTCCTGATCGACGTCTGCAACACCATCTCGATTTGATATGTTGAGAAGATAACCCTTTTCGCTGTTGCCTGCCGCCTTGCCGGGCGGGACAGCAGGGGAGAGGGGCGCATCAAGCAAAGGGCGGCTGCCGCATCAAAACGGCAGCCGTTTCCTTTTGCTGCATTTTGCAAAAAAATAAACGAAGATACTATAAAATAAATGGCGATAATACGATTTGTGATTTCAATGAAATTCAATTGATTTGAAATCAACCATGGAGTAAGCAAAGTTTGCACATTGGAATGATAATATTGTGCTATTTTTGCGATCACAAAAACGAACATTTCTTGCTGTGTAACCTGTGCAGGTGCGGCGCAGGGTAAAGGGCTTTATTCCGTTGGACGCAATTTTGTGATAAAATAACCGCAAAGCGGAGCTGCGCCCAGCAGAAGGCTGAATGGAGCCGGACGGCCAGGCCTCTGCCCGCAGAAAATTAGGAGAGAGACTATGTTGGAACTGGAACAGGCAAAAAAGCGCGCGGAAGAACTGCGCGCTGTCATCGAGCGGAACAACCGGCTCTATTACGATCAGGACGCCCCCGAGCTGGAAGACTTTGAATACGACGCCCTCACCCGGGAACTGCGGGAGCTGGAGGCCGCTTATCCCCAGCTGCTCACCCCCGACTCCCCTACCCAGCGGGTGGGCGGCACACCCAGCGGCCGATTCACCAAGGTGACCCACGCCGTCAAGATGGAGAGCCTGCTGGACGCCTTCAGCTACGATGAACTGCGGGACTTCGACCGCCGCGTCCGGGATGCGGGGATCGAACCGGCGTATGTGGTGGAGATCAAGATCGACGGGCTGTCCTGCAGCCTGGAATACGAAAACGGCGTCCTGGTGCGGGCCTCCACCCGGGGCAACGGAGTAGTGGGGGAGGATGTGACCGCCAATGTCAAGGCCATCCACAGCATCCCCAAGACCCTCAAGGGTGCGCCGGCGTTTCTGGAGGTGCGGGGCGAGGTCTACATGCCCCACAGCGCCTTCCAGAAGCTTTGCGAAGAGCAGGAACTGCAGGGCGCCGCGCTCTTCAAAAACCCGCGGAACGCAGCGGCCGGCTCCCTGCGGCAGAAGGATCCCAAGATCACCGGCAGCCGCGGGCTGTCCATCTTTATTTTTAATGTACAGCAGGTGCGGGGGGCCGAGCTGACCTCCCACGCCGCCAGCCTCGACTACCTCAAAGCGCTGGGCCTGCCCGTCTCGCCCCGTTACCACCTCGTCCACGACATCGAGGCCGCCATCGCTGAGATAGAAGAGATCGGGCAGTCCCGCGCCGCCCTGGACTTTGACATGGACGGCGCCGTCATCAAGGTGGATGACTTCGCCCAGCGGGCCCTGTTGGGGTCCACCGCCAAATTCCCCCGGTGGGCCATCGCCTTCAAGTACCCGCCCGAGGTCAAGGAGACCAAATTGCTGGACATCGAAGTGGCGGTGGGCCGCACCGGCGTACTGACCCCCACCGCCTCCTTTGAGCCGGTCTTTCTGGCAGGGACCACCGTCTCACGCGCCACCCTCCACAACGAGGAGTTCATCCGTCAGCTGGGGCTTTGCATCGGCGACACCATCCAGGTGCGGAAGGCGGGGGACATCATCCCCGAGGTCATTGGGGTGGTCCATCACGCCGAATGGGTTGCACCCTACCAGCTGCCAACCGTCTGCCCCTCCTGCGGCGCGCCGGTGGTCCACCTGGAGGACGAGGCCGCCCTGCGGTGCATCAACCCCGAGTGCCCGGCCCAGTCCCTGCGGAACCTCATCCACTTTGCCTCTCGCAACGCGATGGACATCGACGGGCTGGGGGTGGCCGTCTGCACCCAGCTGGTGGACAAGGGGCTGGTGCGCTCGGCGGCCGACATCTACACCCTGACCCGCGAACAGCTCCTCACCCTCGACAAGTTCAAGGAGAAGAGCGCCGACAACCTGCTGCGGGCCATTGCCCGCTCCAAGGAGAACAACCTGGACAAACTGCTCTTTGGGCTGGGCATCCGGAACATCGGGGACAAGGCCGCCGCCCTACTGGCCGAGTACTTCGGCAGCATGGAGGCGGTGCAGGCGGCCAGTGCCGAGGAGATCTGCACCATCGACGGCTTCGGCGGTGTGATGGCCCAGAGCGTTGTGGAATTCTTCGCCCGGGAGGGCACGTCCGACCTGATCCGCCGGCTGGCGGCGCTGGGGGTCAATATGCAGTGGAAAGGCGAGCCCAAAACCGACAAGCTGGCCGGCAAGACCCTGGTGGTGACCGGCACCCTTGAGACTATGTCCCGCAGCGAGGCCGAGGCCCTGATCGTCAAAAACGGCGGCAAGGCAAGCGGCTCCGTCTCCAAAAAGACCTCCTACGTTGTCGCAGGGGCGGCGGCCGGCTCCAAACTAGCCAAGGCGCAAGATCTCGGCATCCCGGTGCTGACCGAGGAGGCGTTCCTCGCGCTCATCGGATCGGAACAGGTCGAATCCTGAACCGCCCCCGAAAGAAGATTCGGAGGATGACCGTGATTTCCCAAAAATGGCAATTTTTACTGTTGAAGTAACTGGTAAAATATGGTAAAATCCATTGTGCTAGGACAATACCGCGGACTTCCGGCCGCCGTGTCGTCGGGCGGCGGGGATGGCTCTGCACAGAGGCTGTGCGGCCAGCCGGGGCGCTTTTCTGTCGAACGCCCCCTCCGCCGCCTTTGCCAGCCCCTGTCCCGAGGGGAACTTACACATTGGAGGAAATACCATGGAGAAAGTGAGATTTTTGATGTCAGATACCGGGGCGGATATCACGCCGCTCTGCCGCGAGGCGCTCGAGCAGAAGGGCGTTGACGTTACCGTCGTGGAAAAAGACGGTACCAAAGTCCTGCAGAAAATGCTCTCGGTCCGTCCGCACGTGGTGCTTCTGGATGCCTTCATGCCGGGACTGGACGCGCTGGCGATCAAGCAGCGGTACAACGCCGCAGGAGAGCGGCACACGGCCTTCTTTGTCACCGGCGCTTTCCAGAGCGAGGAGATGGTGCAGGAGCTGCTGGACGCCGGTTTCTCCTATTACTTTTTAAGCCCTTCGACGAGAATGTCCTGGCCAGCCGGGTGCTCAAGGCCGCGGCCGGACAGGAGCAGCGGATGCTCTACACCAGCGCCGACAGCGACGAGGTAACGGTGACCGAGATCCTCCATCAGATCGGCGTGCCCGCCCACATCAAAGGCTACCAGTTCCTGCGGGACGCCATCCTGTTCACCATGAACGAGCCAACGCGGTGACCAAGCGCCTCTACCCCGAGATCGCCCGGAAGAACGCCACCACCGCCGGCCGCGTGGAGCGCGCCATCCGCCACGCCATCGAGGTAGCCTGGGACCGCGGCGACGTCGACACCCTTAACCGCTACTTCGGCTACACCATCCACAACCTGCGCGGCAAGCCCACCAACAGCGAGTACATCGCCATGATCGCCGACAAGATGCGGCTGGAGAAAAAGCAGAGGATCGGGTAAGCACTTCTGCCGCAGGGTTCGGAAGGCCGGCACAGCGAAACAGCAAAGGAGACCGGCCCCCATGCGCGACAGCGTTCGCATCCTGCAAGATAAACGATGTATAAATAAGCACTGGCCACCCGCCCACCCATTCGGCGGAACGGCAGCCGGCCTTCACCCCCTCTGCCAGAGCCATTCCGCCCCCGGGAAGAGCAGATGGAGCACGAAGCCCACAAGGACGGCGGCCGCCAAAATGAGCCCCAGCCAGCAGAGCACCTTGACAAACTGCCGGCCTTTTGCCTTGACGTTTTCGGCGTCCAGATAGAGGGAATTCACTTTTTCGCCGGTGAGGTCCTTTTCGCGGACGTCCTGCAGGTCGATGTCCTTGACAAGCTCGTCCAGGGTCATCCCGAAATAGTCGCTCAGCAGGACCAGCCGCTAAAAGTCGGGGTAGGACTGTCCCGCCTCCCATTTGGAGATGGTCTGCCTCGAGACCTGCAGCTCCATCCCAAGCTCTTCCTGGGACAGCCCCTTCTGTTTTCGGATGGACAAAAGTTTTTCGTTGAATTTCATCTTGTGCAGCCTCCTTGCGTTTGGTGCCCACAGTATAGCGCGGGGAGGGGAAAATTGGCAAGCAACTTCTGTTGGCAATTTGTCAACCCAGGTGAACATATGAGCCAAAACCGGCCACACTACCCATAAACATCTGCAATAGGGAGGCAGAGCCATGTGTACCAGCATCGCGATGCTGCAGGGGGGCGGCTATTTCGGCCGCAACCTAGATCTCGCATATTCTTTCGGCGAACAGCCGGCCGTCATGCCGCGGCGGTATCCCCTCCGGTTCCTGCGCCAGCCCGCCATGGAGGAACACTTCGCCATGATGGGGATGGCCAGCGTGGCGCAGGAATACCCCCTCTATGCCGAGGCGATGAATGAAAAGGGGCTGTATGCGGCGGGGCTGAACTTCCCGGGGAATGCCTGGTATCCGCCGGAAGCGGCGGAGGGCTGCGACGCCGTCGCGCCCTATGAGCTGATCCCCTGGCTGCTGGGCAGCTGCGGGACTCTCCGGGAAGCGAAGGCCAGGCTGGCGCGGTTCCGTCCGCTGAGGGTACCCTTCGCCAAGGGAATACTCCTTGCGTCCCTCCACTGGCAAATCGCCGACCCGTCCGGCGCCGCGGTGCTGGGAGCCACCCGGGAGGGGGTCTTTCTCTACGATGACCCGGTGGGGGTCCTGACCAACAACCCGCCCTTCCCGTTCCACCAGATGAACCTCAGCCAGTACCAGTGCCTGAGCGCCCGCCCACCGAAGAACCGCTTTGCGCCCGACCTGCCGCTCCGGCCCTTCGGGGAGGGGATGGGGGCCATCGGGCTGCCGGGTGACGCCTCGCCGGCCTCCCGCTATGTAAAGGCGGCCTTCCACACTCTGAATAGCCCCGACACCGGGACCGAAGAGGGCCGGGTATCCTAGTTCTTCCACATCCTGGATGCGGTGGCCATGGTGCGGGGGAGCGTCCTCACCCAGGACGGGAAGGAGGAGATCACCACCTATTCCTGCTGCATCAGCGCGGGCGCCAGCACCTACTACTACAAGACCTGCGGGAACAGCTGGATCACCGCGGTGCGGATGGCGGGCGCGGCCCTGGACGGCCGTGAGCTCCTCTGCTTCCCCCTGCGGACCGGCCAGGACATCCATTTCGAAAACTGAATCACGCCAAAAGAAAAAGGCAGGCGCGTCCATCGACGCACCTGCCTTTTCGGCAGCGATATTATCCGAGCATATAGACGTACATAACCAGATAGTGGCAGAGACTGCCGGCCATCACAAAGAGGTGGAAGATCTCGTGCATCCCGAAGTTGGGGTGGCGCGCCTCAAAGGCGGGCCGTTTGAGGGCATAGATGACCCCGCCCACGGTGTAGAACAGGCCGCCCGCCAGCAGCCAGCCAAAGCAGGCAGGGGAGAGGCAGGTCAGCAGCTGGGGCAGGGCAAAGATGCAGGCCCAACCCATGGCGATATAGAGCAGCGAGGAGATCCACTTGGGGCAGTGGACGAGGAAGAACATGAAGCAGATCCCCAGAATGGTGCAGCCCCAGATGACCGCCAGCAGCAGCCCGCCGACCAGGCGGGGCAGCGCCAGCAGGCAGACAGGGGTGTAGCTGCCCGCGATGAGGACAAAGATCATCATGTGGTCGATCTTTTTCAGCAGAGGCTCGTAACGACTCGTCTGGGACACCGTGTGGTAGGCCGTGCTGGCCGTGTACAGGGCGACCAGCCCGAAGGCGTACACCGCCATCGAGAAGAAGGTCAGCGGGCTGCCGGTCTGGGCCGCCTTGATCAGCAGGGGGATGCTGGCCCCCGCAAAGGCGACCGCCCCGATGAAATGGGTGATGGCGCTGGCGGGGTCCTTGATATACAGGGTGTGACGGCGTTTTATCGAAGCGTGCTGTTTGCGCGGATAGATAGCGGAACTTGCAATGGTGTTCATCTTTCGATCATCCTTTCTTCTGCCACAGCAGAGGCGGCCTTGCATAAGGATTATAACAAGCCCTTTACAGGTTTTTCAAAAACCTGTTGCGAGATACTATACCGCACCGCGGCCCGGCTGTCAAGCCTGAAATCGGGCGAAATGAGGCGCCGCGGCCTTTTTTCACAAAATCTTCGCTTGCACTGCCCCCGCACCGCTTCTATACTTGGAAGGCGGAAAAGCATCCTGCCGCTGGTTTCTTTTATCGGGGGGATTGTAAAATTGGAGCAAAAACAGACATCCAAGGTCCGCTACGCCCTGCTGGACGAGCTGCGCGGCCTTGACCTGATCAGCATGATGTTGTACCATGGCCTGTGGGACCTGGTGTATCTCTACGGTGTGCCGCTGGCATGGTACGCGGATACGCCGGGCTATCTCTGGCAGCAGGCCATCTGCTGGGTGTTCATCCTGCTGTCCGGCTTCTGCCTGCCGCTGGGCCGCAACCCGGTGCGGCGGGGGCTCATCGTTTTTGGGGGCGGGGCGCTGGTGACTTTGGTCACCTTGGTCGCCATGCCGGCGGACATCGTCCTGTTCGGGGTGCTGACCTTCATCGGCACGGCCATGATCCTGACCGGCCTGTTGCGGCCCCTGTTGGAGAAGGTCCCTGCCTGGGCGGGGCTGGCCCTCAGCGCGGCCCTTTTCGTCCTGACGCGGAACGTCAACCAGGGTTTCCTCGGCTTTGAGGGCTGGTACCTCGCGCCGCTGCCCTTTGGCTGGTACCGGAATCTTCTGACCGCCTTCTTGGGCTTCCCGTATCCGGGCTTTTTCTCGACCGACTACTTCTCACTGATCCCCTGGCTGTTCCTGTTCTGGGTTGGCTACTTCCTCCACAGACTGGTCGGCCGGGCGCGGATGGAGCCGCTGCGCCGGTCGGTCTGCCTGCCGCTGGGCTGGCTGGGCCGGCATTCGCTGCTGCTCTACCTGCTGCACCAGCTGGTGATCTACGGTCTGCTGATGGTTTGGTCCTTTCTGCGGTGAGGCTGCAAAAAAGGCCTTGACAACAGCTGGGAAGAATGGTATCCTTTGAACAGCGGTTAAGTTATGCTAACCACGAGATGCGCTGCAAGCGGCGGCGCATTTTTCGGGGCATGAAATTAGTTATAACTAACTTCATGACTATATCATCTCTCAAGAAAGAAGGTTTTATCATGAGCAAGGTTGCAATCGTTTATTGGAGTTCCACCGGCAACACCGAGACCATGGCCAACTGCATCGCGGAGGGCGCCGGCGCAAACGCCACCATCCTGAACTGCGCCAATGTGACGGCCGACGTCCTGGCGGGCTACGACGTGGTGGCCTTTGGCTGCCCGGCCATGGGCGCCGAGCAGCTGGAGGAGGGCGAGTTTGAGCCGATGTTTTCCTCGGTCGAAGGTGCGCTGAACGGCAAGAAGGTGGCCCTGTTTGGCTCCTACGGCTGGGGCGACGGCCAGTGGATGCGGGACTGGTGCGAGCGGGCTAAAGGGGACGGCGCCATCCTCTTCAACGACGAGGGGCTGATCTGCAACGAAGCCCCCGACGACGTCGTTCAGGCCGCCTGCCGTAAGCTGGGCGCCGACCTGGCCAACTGGTAAAGGGCCGTTTGGGGGTGCTGTGTATATCCGCCCCTCTTTGCGGGCATACTGCCTGCAGAGAGAGGTGATAACAATGGAGAACACAGGTGTTGTCTGTGACGTCTGCGAATGCCGCTACAACCTGGACCGCTGCAAGTGCACCCTGCCTCAGATCAAGGTGACCGAGCACTGCGCCTGCGGCACCCAGCAGATGGAGACTGCCAGAGCTATGAGAAGAAGTAACTGACTCTGTGCGCAAAAAACTTCTCCGCTGTGCCAGCCGTCCGGCTGTCCGGCGGGGAAGTTTTTGTTGCTTTTCAGCGCAGGGTCACGTTGCAGGTGGCCAGGCTGCGGACCAGGGTGTCGACGCTGTCCTTCATCTGGATGCTGTTCATCCCAAGCTGGAAGGCGGTCTGGACGTTGGCGCGGCTGTCGTCGATGAAGATACACTCGCCGGCGACCAAATCATATTTTTCCAGCAGCAGCTTGTAGATGCGGGGGTCCGGCTTGTTGATGTGGACCTCGCAGGAAGCCACCCCGCCGTCAAAGACCCCTTCCAGCCCGCGGCGTATCAGCAGATCAAGGGTATCCGCCGGGATGTTGCTGAGATAATAGACACAGTAGCCGTGGTTCTTCAGCCGGCGGACCAGCTCCACCATCCGGCGGCGGAGGTGGAGAATGCTGGTCCAGCTTTCGAGGACCTCCTGCACCTCAAAGGCGCAGTTTTCCGCCTGGGCGGCGGCCAGTATGGCCTGGCTGCCCTCGTGGCGGGTGCAGAGTCCCGCGTCCAGCAGCTGCCAGGTCCGGCTGCCGAAGGTCAGGTTGTAGACCTTCTCTTCAATGGCAGCGTCGCAGAAGCGTTCCAGCAAAAAGTCCTTGGGGTTGAAGTCGACCATCACGCCGCCAAGGTCAAAAATGACGTTTTTGTACATATCTGTCTCTCCATGACCCGGCAGGTGGCCGGGATATGATGCACTTTTTTCTTTCTGCTGCATAGTATATCACAACCGCACCTGTGATTTCCACTGGTTTTTGTCCTGCGAGGGGCGCGGCGCGGATGCCGCGCACAAAAGGGGGAAGATGCCATGACATTCCGTGAACTGAGCAAGAAAGAGGTCGTCCAGCTGCAGGAGGGCGCCTGCCTGGGCAAGATTGATGACCGGGTCATCGACGCCGAGCATGCCAGGATCGAGAAGCTGCTGATGCTGGGCCGGCCCAAATTGTTCGGCCTGCTGGGCAGGGGAGAGACTCTGGTCATCGACTGGGACGAGATCGAAAAGATCGGCCCCGACGCCCTCCTTGTCACCACCCGGCTGCCCGAGGACCGTCCCCAGGCAAAGGAGCCCACTCTGCTGGAACGGCTGCTCGGCAAATAAGGGCGGTCCAGTCTTATAAAATTTCACAATGAAAGCAGTAGACTTTATGTCAAATCGCGCTATAATAGAGAGCGTATGCGGGGCCGGGGCGGTCCGCCCGGTTCCATCCATCAAAAAACAGGAAGTGGAATTGTATGAAGGGTAGAAAGGCGACAGTTTCCCTGGGCGCCGGGTTCGCCCGGGGAATTTTTCCGTTGGCGGCATCGCTGCTCTTTCTGGCGCTGACCGAGTGGGTGGCACGAGGCGAGCTGACAGGGGAGGTGTGGTCCTCCTACATCCTGCCCCATTTGTCCTCCTATCTGCTGGCCTGGGCCTTCCTGTTTCTGGTCTGGCTGGCGGTGGACGGGGTCACCAGGCTGGCTCCGTTGGCCACCTTCCTGGCGGGCTGCACCGGGCTGGTGCCGGCCGCCGTCAACTTTTACACCCTCCAGCTGCGGGGCGAGCCCTTCCTGCCCTGGGATCTGACCCAAATCAAGGAGGCGTCCGGGGTGGCGTCGGCAGCCGGCATCGAAATCCAGCCCAGCATGGCCTGTTCGGCCGCCCTTCTGCTGGCCTTGACGGCCCTGTCCATCCCGCTCTACCGCAGCAGGCCCCGGTGGACCCTGCCTTTCCGGTTGGCGGGGGCGGCGGCTTCGGTGCTGGCTCTGGCGGCGCTGGTGTTCGGGGTCTATCTGCAGCCGGCGGTGACCCAGTGGCTGGGAATCTACCCGGACGCCTGGATGCAGGACCGCTATTACCGCTGGTACGGGGTCATCACCGGCTTTATGACCAACCTGACCAACCTTGAGATCGACGAGCCGGAGGGGTACAGCGAAGAGGCGGTGAACGCTCTGCTGGACGAGGTGGAGGCCGCCGGCAGGGTCACGACGGGGCCGAACTTCCCCGGCAGCTATGGCGCTTCCACCGCTCCCGAAGCGGTGGAACAGACCCCTACCATCATCTACGTCATGGATGAATCCTACTGGGATGTCAGCGAGCTGGAGGCGTATGGCGTCACCTTTGACACCGACATCTCGCCCAACCTCCACGCCCTCCAGCAGACCAGCGCCTACGGCAGGGTCTACAGCCCCAGCTTCGGCGGCGGCACCTGCGACGTCGAGTTCGAGGCCCTGACCGGCTACTCGGTCGGCTTCCTGCCCTCCGGCTGCAAGCCCTACCAGCAGCATGTGACCCACCCCATGTTCTCCCTGCCCGCCTACCTTAAAAGTAAGGGATACCAGACGGCGGCCGTCCACTGCTACTACGCCAAGTACTGGAGCCGGAACACCGCCTACCCCAACCTCGGCTTCGACGATTTCATCAGCCTGGAGGATATGCGCGGGGTTGAGAAGGTGCGGTGCTACTACTGGTCGAGCGGCCTCGTTACCGACGCCTCGATGGGGGAGCAGATCATCAAGGAGTACGAACGGCTCAAGAGCAATTTGGACGCGCCGGTCTTCCTCCACGCGGTGACCATGCAGAACCACACCAACTACAACGCGGCCAACTATCCCGACGACGTGCGGGTCCACGTCACCGAGGCGCCTGCCGGCCTCAGCAGCCGGACCATCGGCGCGCTGGAGGATTTCGCTACCGGCGTCCGGGATGCAGACGCCCTGCTGGGACAGCTGGTCAGCTACTTCTCCCAGGTGGATGAGCCTGTGATCCTGGTGTTCTGGGGGGACCACTACAACCCCATCGACTCGGGTTACGACGTCTACACCAAGACCGGCTACGCCTCGGCCAACAGCGCCGACCCGGCGCTCCACCAGACCACCCTGCTGATCTGGTCCAACTACAGCACCGCTTCGGTCGACCTGGGCACCATCGCGGCCTATGAGATTTCCCCGGTGATGATGGACATCTTCGGGCTGGAACAGCCCCTCTACTTCCAGTACCTGAACCGTCAGTTCCGCTACGGCTACCGCAGCCGGACAGGCGAGGTGACCGTCAACTGGGACGGCACCATCACCGACACCCTGACCCCGCGGCAGGAGGCATGGCGGCAGGGCCACTGGCTGCTGCAGTACGATTTGATGTTCGGCGAAGGCTACGCGCTGGACCGAATGGGGCTGCAGCTGCCCGAGGACGAATAAAAAGCGGCCCAAAGCCGAAAAAAGATCTTGCATCCGGGCCGCCGCTGTGCTATTATAACCTAGGTGTGTCCGGCCTTGCCAGAAAGCTGGCGGTCGGGCGCATCCAAAGCATTACACACGCATCACTATGCCCTTTTGTGCTTCTTCAGGGAAGTGGAGGGCAGTCTGTCCCCGTCCCATGCGGGGCGCAGATCACGGTGTGCGGAGGCAAAACAATTTTGGAGGTAAATTGATCATGGCAGTCATTTCTATGAAGCAGCTTCTCGAAGCAGGCGTCCACTTCGGACACCAGACCCGCCGCTGGAACCCCAAGATGGCGAAGTATATCTTCACCGAGCGGAACGGCATCTATATCATCGACCTGCAGAAGACCGTCAAGAAGCTG
>CAZEIG010000001.1:0-42328 GCA_964511805.1 uncultured Faecalibacterium sp. | reverse complement strand
GGATACCTGGGAAAAGAACGTGGGCGTTTTGTCGGGCGGCGAGCTGACAAGGCTGCGGATCGCCAAACTCCTGCTGGAAAAGCCGGACATCCTGATCCTGGACGAGCCCACCAACCATCTGGACTTTGCCACCATGGAGTGGCTGGAAAATTACCTCAAGGGCTATTCCGGCGCGGTGCTGGTGGTCAGCCATGACCGCTACTTCCTCGACCATGTCTGTACCAGGATCTGGGAGGTCTCTGGCCAGACTATGACCACCTACAAGGGCAACTTTTCGGCCTATCTGCCCCAGAAGGAGGCCGCCGACGCCCTGCGCCGGAAACAGCACGACGCCGATGTGGCCCTGGCCGAAAAGCTGCAGGACTACATCGACCGCAACCTGGTCCGGGCCTCCACCACCAAGATGGCCCAGAGCCGCCGCAAGCAGCTCGAAAAGCTGGAGATCACCGAGGCCCCCAAGGATGAGACCAACCGGCTCAACTTCCGCTTCACCTACGACGTGGAGCCCTGGAACGAGCTGGTCATCATGAAAAACCTGACCATCCGGATCGGGGAGCGGGTCCTGCTGGAACCCTTCACCTACACCGTCTGCCGCGGCCAGCGGCTGGTCATCGCCGGTCTCAACGGCGCCGGCAAGTCCACTCTGATGCAGGTGCTGGACGGCAAGCGGCGGCCCTCGGGCGGGATGGTCCGGCTGGGCACCGGTGCACGGCCCAGCATCTTTGAACAGCAGCAGGTCCGGGCCGGCGCGGGCCGGGTCATCGACGCCATCTGGGACAAGTACCCCCAGATGACCGAGCTGGAGGTCCGCAGCCATCTGGCCCTTCTGGGCTTCCGAGGGGAGACCGTTTTTAAGGAGTGTTCCTCCCTGTCGGGCGGCGAACTGGCCCGGCTCCGCTTTGCCGAGGTCGTCCTCGAGCGGCCCAACCTTCTCTTTCTGGACGAGCCCACCAACCACCTCGACATCTATACCCGGGAGAATCTGACCGAGGCCCTGATGGCCTACACTGGCACCCTGCTGCTGGTCACCCACGACCGCCATCTGATGAACAGCCTGGCCTGTCCCATCCTCTATCTGGAAGACGGCAAGGCCACCATCTACCCCAGCTACGACGCCCTGATGGGCCGGACATCCCCGGACGCCGCCGTCCCGGCCAGGGCCGAGCCCGCCAAGGCCGGCTACGGGAAGGAACAGCGCCGCCGCCGGGCCGAGCTGCGGGCCAAGATCAAGTCCTGTGAGGAGGAGATGGAGCGGTGCGGCGCCCGGGAAGTGGAGCTGGACAACGAGATCAACTCCCCCGAGGTCTACAACGATCCCCAGCTGCTCCGTCAGAAGAGCGATGAGCTGGAGGACCTGCGCTTCCATCAGGAGGAGCTGTTCGCCGCCTGGGAAGCCGCCGTAGAAGAGCAGGAACAGTACGAACGATCCCTTGAGAGCGAAGAAGCCGGGGCCTGACGCCCCGCAGGAGGCAGCCCATGCGCAAGCACGACCGTAAAAAGACCAGGCATATCGCCCTTTCGGGGATGCTGTTCGCTTTGGCGATGGCCCTTTCCTTTGCAGAGGGCAGCCTGACCATCCCGGGCCTGCTGCCGGGGATGAAGCTGGGGCTGGCCAACGTGGTGGTTATGTACGCCCTCCTTTTTATGGGGCCGAAACAGGCCTTCATCCTCGACCTGCTCAAGGTGCTCTTTGTCTTTCTGGTGTCGGGCGCCACGGCTGGCTTCCTCTCCCTCTGCGGGGGGATGCTCTCCCTGCTGGTCATGTGGCTGCTCTACGATGTTTCACCCTTCCGCCCCACCTGGTTCATCCTGTCGGTCTGCGGGGCCCTGGCCCACAACGTGGGCCAGCTGCTGGGGGCCGGGGTCATCATTTCCTCGTCCCTCTCCCTCTATTACGCGCCGGTCATGCTGGTGATGGGGCTGGTGATGGGTGGCCTGACCGCCCTGATCCTGCGGGCGCTGCTGCCCGCCCTGGCCCGGCTTGGATATAATGTAAGAGAAAGGCGGCAGTAGCCTCTGCCGGCCGGCGGATGGGAAAATTTCGCTGGCCTGCTTTTCTGGCAAAAGCAGTGGGACCCATTGCAACCGCCGCCGCAAGCGGCTATAATACAAAAAGCAGTGCTGCTGCAAAGCACAGCCTGAAACAAGGCGGCGACGGCCCCGCGCCGTGCGCCGCCCGTGGGAGGTTCACACAATGTCTGAGAAAGTTACGATCAAGGTGGAGTGCCAGGTGCTCCATCTTCCTGCCATTGCCCTGCGCGGGCTGGTGGTCTTCCCAAACAACCTGGTTCATTTTGAAGTGGGCCGTGAAAAAAGCATCGCCGCCATCGAATGGGCGATGTCCAATAACTCCAACGTCTTCCTCATCACCCAGAAGCGGATGGACACCGACGAGCCCGGCCTGGACGACCTCTACGCCTACGGCGTCGTGGCCGAGATCAAGCAGGTGCTGCGCGTCTCGGACGATCTGGTCCGGGTCCTGGTAGAAGGCAAGTACCGCGCCCACATGACCGACCTGAGCGACGACGGCAAGTTCCTGCTGGCGGCCGTTCAGCTGGCGCCGGTCCGCGGCGCCCGGGAAGAGGACGCTCTCGAGACCGAGGCGCTGGTCCGCAGCCTCAAGAGCGTCTTTGACGAGTACCTTGCCCTCAGCCCCCGGCTGGCCAAGGACGTCGTCTTTTCCATCGTCTCCAGCGACGACCCCAACTACCTGAGCGAGTACATCCCGGCTAACCTTCTGCTCCGCTATGAGGATAAGCAGACCGTCATGGACGAGGGAACCCTCGCCGGCCGGCTGGAAAAGCTGATCCGGCTCCTGCGGCGGGAATGCCAGGTCATGCAGATCGAGAAGGAGATCAGCGACAAAGTCAACGAGTCGATGGACAAAAACCAGCGGGATTACTACCTGCACGAACAGCTCAACATCATCAGCAGCGAGCTGGGCGAGGGGGACGACACCCACGCCGAGGCGGAGGACTACCGCCGCCGCATCCTGGCGCTCCACCTCGAAGAGGAGAGCGAGAAGAAGCTGCTCAAAGAGGTGGACCGGCTGGCCAAGATGCAGGGCAGCAACCAGGAGGCCACCGTCATCCGGACCTACCTGGATACCTGCCTCGACCTGCCCTGGAATACCTATACCGAGGACGACCTGGACATCCTGAAGGCCCAGCAGATCCTGGACCATGACCACTACGGCCTGAAAAAGGTCAAGGACCGCATCCTCGAGATGCTGGCCGTCCGGAAGCTGGCCCCCGACGTCAAGGCGCAGATCATCTGTCTGGTGGGTCCCCCGGGCGTGGGCAAGACCAGCATCGCCCGGTCGATCGCCACCTGCCTTGGACGGAGGTACGTCCGGCTAAGCCTGGGCGGCGTCCGTGATGAGGCCGAGATCCGGGGCCACCGACGCACCTACATCGGCGCCATGCCCGGCAAGATCATCAGCGCCATGATCACCGCCAAGAGCCAGAACCCCCTCATCCTGCTGGACGAGATCGACAAACTGGCAGGGGACTTCCTGGGCGATCCGGCCGCGGCCCTGCTGGAGGCGCTCGATCCCGAGCAGAACAATACCTTCAAGGACCACTTCCTGGATATCCCCTATGACCTGAGCCACGTCCTCTTCATCACGACGGCCAACGATCTGGGCGGTATCCCCGCGCCCCTGCGGGACCGTATGGACATCATCGAGCTGCCCAGTTACACCCGTGTGGAGAAGTACAACATTGCCCGCAAGCACCTGCTGCCCAAGCAGCTCGAGTTTTGCGGCCTGACCGGCAAGGTGACCCTCTCCCAGGGGGCCCTCTACGGCCTGATCGACGGCTACACCCGGGAGGCCGGCGTCCGCAGCCTGGAACGGACCATCACCAGCGTTCTGCGCAAGTGCGCCCGGAAGATCGCGGCAGGGGAGGCCGAGAGCGTCTCAGTCACCACCTCCATGCTGGAGGACCTGCTCGGCCCCCGGATGGTCAAGCCCGAGTTCCTCAACCGGGACAACGCCATCGGCATTGCCAACGGTCTGGCCTGGACCAGCGTCGGCGGCGAGACCCTGCCCATCGAGGTGCAGGTGATCGAGGACGGCTCTGGCAAGATCACCGTCACCGGCTCCCTGGGCGACGTGATGAAGGAGAGCGCCCAGCTCGCCATCACCTACGCCCGGGTCCACGCGGCGGAATATGGCATCGACACCGAAAAGCTCAAGAAGTGCGACCTGCACATCCACGCTCCCGAGGGCGCCGTCCCTAAGGACGGCCCGTCGGCCGGCGTCACTCTGACCACCGCCCTCATCTCCTGTCTGTCCGGCCGGCCGGTGCGGGGGGATGTCGCCATGACCGGTGAGATCACCCTCCACGGCAACGTCCTGCCCATCGGCGGCCTGCGTGAAAAGAGCATGGCGGCCTACCGGGAGGGGATGAAGCTGGTCCTCATCCCCAAGGACAACGAGAGCGACCTGTACGAGGTGGACGACGAGGTCAAGGAGAACCTCAAGTTCCAGCCCGTCTCCACCCTGGCACAGGTGCTGGATGTCGCCCTGCTCAAGCCCAAGGCCCTGTCGACGGCCCGCCGGACCCGCACCAGAAAGCCCAAGACCACCCCCAACGCCATCCTGCCGCCCCAGCCGGAAAAGACGCCGCAACAGGGTGTCGTCTGCTGAAGACCAAGGTGAGGAGAAAAAATGAACTACAACAAAGCGGACTTCCTCGCGAGCTACGGCATTTCCAGCCAGCTGCCTGACAGTGACCGCCCCGAGATCATCTTTTCGGGCCGGTCCAACGTAGGCAAGTCCAGCCTGATCAACAAGCTGTGCAACCGGAAGAACCTGGCCCGCGTGTCCAGCACCCCCGGCAAGACGGCCACCATCAACTTCTATCAGGTAGACAGCTGCTACTTTGTCGACCTGCCGGGCTACGGCTACGCCAAGGTGAGCAATGCCGACCGCCGGCGCTGGGATGAGCTAATCAACAGCTATTTCGGCGCGGCGCGCTGCCACACCCTGCTGGTCCAGCTGCTGGACTGCCGCCACGACATCAGCGCCGACGACGCCCAGATGCTCAAATACCTCCACTACCACCAGGTCCCCTTTGTGGTGGCCCTGACCAAGGCCGACAAGCTGAAAAAGAGCCAGCTGGAACCGACCCGGCAGGCCTTTGAAAAAGTCTGCCTGGCTTACGGCTGCCGGGCGGTGGTCTTGACCAGCGCCGAGAGCGGCTATGGCATCCCTGCGCTGCAGAAGATCCTGGACGACGCCGTGGCCGAGAGCCTTGCAGGCGGGGAGCAGGCCGATGGCGTATAATGAGTTTGCCTACTTTTACGACGCCTTCAACCAGGATGCCGATTATGACGCCCTCTACACCCACGTCAAGGCGGCGCTGGATGCCCACGGGATCACCGGCGGCATCCTGGCCGACCTGGGCTGCGGTACCGGCGAACTGACCCTCATGCTGGCACAGGCCGGCTACGACATGATCGCCATCGACCAGTCGGAAGAGATGCTCTGCGTGGTCCGGGACAAGGCCGACCAGCTGGAGCTGACCGGCCGGCTGCTTTTGCTCCAGCAGGATCTGTGCAGCCTCGACCTCTACGGCACCATCCGGGGGGCGGTGTCCACCTTCGACACCTTCAACCACCTGCCCACGTTGGATGCGGCCATCGCCAATGCCGCCTTTTTTATGGAAAAAGGCGGGGTGCTCCTCTTTGACATGAACACCCCCTATAAGCATCGGGAGGTGCTGGGGAACAACACCTTCACCTTCGAGGACGAGGGGGCAGGCTGCGTCTGGCAGAACACCCTGGAAGAGGACGGGCGGCGGGTCCGGATCGACCTGGACATCGACGACCGGGAGAGCGGCGAGCGGTTCCACGAGGCATTCTGTGAGTATACATACACCCTCGAAGAGATTCGCGCCGCGCTGGAAAAACACGGCTTCACCCTCGAATCGGTCTGCGACGGGGAGAGTTTTGGCCCCCTGACCGATACAAGCGAGCGGTATTTCTTCTGCGCGGTCAAGAATTATACACAGTTGGAAGGAGAGCAAGATGGCTGAACTGATCCGCGGCCTGTCTGAGAACGGAGGCATCGTATTTTACGGCGTAGATTCGACTGATATTGTGTGTAAAGCAGAACGGATTCACACCACCAGCGCTACCTGCAGCGCGGCTTTGGGCCGGCTTTTGACCGGCGCGTCCCTGATGGGGGCCATGCTGAAGGATGAGCGGGACAGCATCACCCTGCGTGTGGACGGCGGCGGACCCGCCGGCCTCCTCATCGCCTGCACCGACGGCACCGGCAACGTCAAGGGCTGTATCGACCACCCGCTGGTCGAGCTGCCGCCCCGGGCGGACGGCCACCTGGATGTGGGCGGTGCCGTCGGGAAGGACGGCGTCTTCACCGTCATCCGGGACAACAAGCTCCAGAAGGAACCCACCATCGGCCAGGTGCCGCTGGTCTCGGGGGAAATCGCCGAGGACCTGACTAGCTATTACGCCTACAGCGAGCAGATCCCCACCGTCTGTGCCCTGGGGGTCCTGGTCAATACCGATTTGACCATCCGCTGTGCGGGCGGCTACCTCATCCAGCTGCTGCCCGGCGCCGCCGACGCCGAGATCACCCGGCTGGAACAGAACATCGCCGCCATGCCATCGGTCACCGAGATGCTGAACGCCGGCACCACCCCCAAAGAGATGATGGAAAAGGCCCTAACCGGCTTTGCGCCCTCGGTACTGGAAACCCGCCAGGTGGCCTACCGCTGCGATTGCAGCCGGGAGCGCACCAAAGGGATGCTCCTCAGCCTTGGCCGGAAGGAGCTGGAGAAGCTCCGGGATGAGGACCCCCACTGTGAGGTGGTCTGCCATTTCTGCCACAGCAAGTATGAGTTTGACCTGAACGAGCTGCTTGCCGAACTGCCCGCCCGGGAAGCGGCGGAACCTTCCGCAACGTAAAACAAAAACGGCCGGCCGCGCCACACAGCACGACCGGCCGTTTTTTCTGTCCTCACCAGTCCACGATGTCCCCCAGCAGGGTATAGGTGACGGCATAATGGAGCGTGCCCGAGCCCATCTCCACTGACTCCTTTACCGTCAGAACCTCGGCGTCAGGCCAGTCGGCTTCCAGCGCCTGCTGGCAGTGCAGCCGGGCCATGGCAAGAGCGAGGTCGTCCGGGTAGGCCGTCTGGCCGGTCAGACGCTCATACCGCACCGTCTCTTTCACCGATACCGGCAGGGGAAGGCCGCCCAGTTCCAGTTGGAGATGGCGGGTGACCGAGATGTTGTCCCCGGCCGCGTCGCCGCGAAGGAAACCCCAACCCGGCAGGTCGAGCCGCAGCCCCCCGCAGGAGAGCTGCAGCTCTGTCCTGGTCCTGCCAGTCAGCAGGGGGACTTCGGCGGAAAGGGGCTGGTCATATGCTGCGGACCACTCGAAGCGGGCGGTCACACTGCCAGCAGCCGGGGCAAAGATGGGGGTGCCGTCCCGCTCGGTGCGGGCGGTGCCGATCAGCGCCTGCCCGGCCTCCACCTGTTGGCCCGGCTCCACAAGGGCGGTGCCGCTTTTCAGATTGACCGCGGCCACGGTGCCGCCCGTCCTGGCGTGCAGGGTCTGCAGCTTGCCCGAGAGGCGTCTGCCGGGCGGCTGCGGCCTCGACCTCCAGCCGCAGGTAGGGCCGCAGATGGAAGAACAGCCCACGCCGCCGCTCCACCCGAAGCCGGACCCTGCGCCGCCGGGCCAGCCGCCGGTACCGCCAGGCGGCACAGCGCCCCGTGAAACCGCCGGGCGCGGCCGTGATCTGGCGGAGTTGGAGCCCCGTCCGGGCCGCGTCATCCAGCAGGCCCTCAATGTTCCCACCGCGGGCGGTGAAGGTGACCCCTGCCCAGAGCTGTACAGCGTCCATCCGTCTGCCCCCTCACACATCGTCCGAAAAATCTGTCCGCAGGAACCGCCCCTTCAAGGTGATTCGGTGGGCGGCCAGGGACAGGATCTTCATCTGGTCCCCATAGACGGTAAAGCGGCCGTCGTACAACTCCAGGCAGAGCTTGCTCTCGTCGTAGGTGCGGATCCGTTTGAAGTGCTCGATCTCCATCTGGGTGCCGCTGATATAGACCGACGGCCGCCGGTACATCCCGGCAGGGGGCTGGCGGAACAGCAGCTTGAGCCAGCTTTGCGGCGTCAGCCGCTTTTTGCGTTGTTTCGACACCCTTTTCCCTCCCATTGCCGCGCAGGCATGGCCTGCGGCCTCTGTCCAGCCTCTGTCCATATATATGGAAGCAGGGGGGCTGCTTATGTGTCGACGCTGTTTTTTCCGCCGCATTCTGCCTGTTTCGCTGGCACTGATGACGGCTGTGCTGCCCTTTGCCGCGCCGCAGGCCTGTGCAGCGGCCCTTCGGGAGGGGGTGGCCCTCTGCGGGGGCCGCTGCTTCTCTCGCTCTTCTCGTTTTTGATCGTTTCCACCCTGCTGCTCCGCAGCGGCGGCGGGGAACTGCTGGGGACGCCGCTCCGGCCGGCCGCCTGCCTGACAGGTGCGAAAGCACCTGCTGCTGGGAGCATCCTGCTGATGGGCTGGGCCGGGGGCTTTGCGCCGGCGGCCAATGCCGCAGCCCAGGCGGTCCGCAGCGGCCGGCTCCGCCCGGAGGAAGCCGCCGCCCTTCTGCCTGCCTGCATCTGCTCCGGGCCTTCCTTTGTGGTGCTGACAGTGGGGCAGGGGATGCTGGGCAGCACTGGACTGGGCGTTCGGCTGTTTGCAGCTCAGATAGCGGCCGGGTGGCTGTCGGCGGTCCTGCTCCGTCTCGGCCGCCGGACCCCCGTCACCGCAAAACCGGACCCAGCCCCACAGCAGCCCGCGCCCCAGTCGCCTCTCCGCCTGGATGGCGTCATTGCCGACGCCGCCATCACCTACTGCAAGCTCTGCGGCTTCGTCCTCTACTTCCGGCTGCTGGCGGGCGGGCTGGGGGCACTGCTGCCCGCCGGAAGCGGCATGGCGGCCGCCATCCTGCTGGAAGTCTGTTCCGGCTGCGACCTGGCCTCACGCAGCGGCCGGTGGGCGAGTTACCTCTGCTGCGCGGCCGTCAGCCTGCAGGGGCTTTCGGCCTTGCTCCAGGTGCGGACCATCCTGCCTGCCGAGGTCTCCTTCCGGCCTCTGCTGGCGGTCCGGCTGCTGCTCCTTCTGCCCGGCGGGACTGCAGAGGCGGCGGCCGTCCTGCACAGCACCCCTGCCGTTCTGCGGCGGGTCCCACCCGACTGTGCAGTGCTGGCCTTTTTGGGCTGCTGTCTGGTCGTATGCCAGCTTTGCCGGGAGCTGCCCCCCTCCCGCCGCGGCCGCTGAAAAAATAAAAGCCCCGAAACCGTCAAATGGCCTCGGGGCTTTGGGCTGGAGCTACTGATCCGATTCGAACGGACGACCTGCTCATTACGAGTGAGCTGCTCTACCGGCTGAGCCACAGTAGCATACCGCGTTTATCGCAGCGCCAGGCTATTGTAGCACAAAAGCCGGGTGGTGTCAAGCGCCTCTGCGCTGCCGGACGCGTACAGGGGACGGCAGGCCCGGCAGAGCCGTCCGGCCATGGAAAAGTGCTCGAATCCTGCTGTATATTTTGTGCCTTTTTCACAGTTTCCTACAGGAAGTTTTAGTGATATAATAAAAACGCAGAATTTTCTCAAAAATGGCAACGACAACCAGGACAGACCGATTTCGGGAGGGATCACATGGCAGAAAAAAGCATCGAACTGGACAGCGTAGAGGTGGCGGCCGCAGTGTTTGGCAACTGTGACTGCAACATCCGCCTGCTGGAAAAAGAATTTTCCGTCACGGCGACCTGCCGGGGCACGATGCTGCGCCTGTCGGGCGAAGCGGAAAACGTCGCGGCCGCCGCCCGCGTGGTGAAGGGGATGCTCCTCCTCAACGAGAACCATACCCCGCTGGAGGACCAGACTGTCCGCTACTGCATGAGCCTGGCCCACGACGGGGAGGAAAAGCGGGTGCGGGAGCTGACCGAGGACTTTGTGGCCGTCACCGTCAAGGGCCGGCTCATCCGGCCCAAGACGCTGGGCCAGAAGGAATACCTGAACGCCATCCGCACCCACGCCATCACCTTCGGCGTCGGCCCCGCCGGCACCGGCAAGACCTATCTGGCGGTGGCCATGGCGGTCAAGGCCTTCAAGGCCAAGGACGTCTCCCGGATCATCCTGACCCGGCCCGCCGTCGAGGCAGGAGAGAAGCTGGGCTTCCTGCCCGGGGACCTGCAGCAGAAGGTGGACCCCTACCTCCGCCCCCTCTACGACGGCCTGTTCGATATGCTGGGGGCCGAGACCTTCGAGCGGCTGCTGGAAAAGCAGCTCATCGAAGTGGCGCCCCTGGCCTATATGCGGGGGCGCACCCTGGACGATTCTTTCATCATCCTGGACGAGGCCCAGAACACCACCCCCGAGCAGATGAAGATGTTCCTGACCCGGATGGGCACCGGCTCCAAGGTGGTGGTGACCGGCGACGTGACCCAGATCGACCTGCCCGACCGCACCCGAAGCGGCCTGGTGGACGCGCTGCAGGTGCTAAAAAACGTGTCCGGCATCGCGCAGTGTTATTTCAACGAGAAGGACGTGGTGCGCCACCGCCTGGTGCAGGAGATCATCAAGGCGTACAAGGCAGCCGCCCACCCCGCCAAGCGATAAAAAAGGAAGGAGCGGACCGATATGTCCAACAAAGTATTGATCACAAACTCCCAGAAAGCGGTCAAGGTGCCGTCCGGCCTGCGCATCCTGATCCGTCGCGCCTGCAACGCCGTGCTGGAATACGAGCATTTTGAAGGGTCCGCTGAAATCAGCGTGACCTTTGTGGATAACGCCGCCATCGCCGAACTGAACAACCAGTACCGCGGCAAGCCGATGCCCACCGACGTTCTCAGCTTCCCGCTGGGGGTGGACGGCAAGTACGACATCGACGAGAACAACGGCTGCAAGATGCTGGGGGACATTGTCATCAGCATGGAGCGGGCCATGGAGCAGGCCAACCTCTACGGCCACTCCCTCCAGCGGGAGGTGGCCTTCCTGACCGTACACTCGATGCTCCACCTGTTGGGCTACGACCACGAGAACGGCGGCCTGGAAGCCGTCCGGATGCGGGAACGGGAGGAGGCCGTCCTGCTGCAGCTGGGGCTGCCCCGCACCGTCAGCTATACCGAGTGACGGACGGTGTATGCCTTGGGAACTTTTGGGATAGGAGCGCGCCGCCTTCGGCGCAGATGAATGGAAAGAGAGAAGAACCTTGAACCATACGACAACGACAGATCACACACCCCACTATGATACCTCATCGGTCTTTGTGGCGGTGATCGGCCGGCCCAACGTGGGCAAATCCAGCCTGACCAACCGGCTGGTGGGGGAGAAGGTGGCCATCGTTACCTCCAAGCCCCAGACCACCCGTACCCGGATTACCGGCGTCATCACCCGGGGACCGCTGCAATATGTCCTGCTGGACACCCCCGGCGTCCACAAGGCCCGGAACAAGCTGGGCAGGCGGATGGACAAGACCGCCAGCGACTCGGTGGGGGACGTGGATGTATCCATGATGCTCTTCGAGCCCCACTGCGGCCTGAACGAGTCGGAGGAGATGCTGATCAACGCCCTCCGCCGCAGCGGCCCGGCCATCGCGGTTATCAACAAGATCGACCTCGTCAAGGATGAGGCCGAACTCCAGGCGCGGAAGGCCGAGCTGGAAGCCCTCGAGGTCTTTGACTCGGTCTACCCGGTCAGCGTCCGGGACAACAAAAACTGCGAGGAACTCTTCGAGGTTCTGGGCCGCTATGCGGTGGAAGGCCCCCACTACTTTGACGACGACGCCTATACCGATATGCCCGAAAAGGAGCTGGTGGCCGAGCTGATCCGGGAAAAAGCCCTCCTCTTCATGCGGGACGAGATCCCCCACGGTCTGGCTGTGGTGGTGGAGCGGTTCAAAGAGCGCCCCGGAACCAACCTTGTGGACATCGACGTCAACATCTACTGCGAGCGGGAGAGTCACAAGGGGATGGTCATCGGCAAGGGCGGCGCCATGCTGAAAAAGATCGCCAGCGCGGCCCGGGTGGACTGCGAGGCCTTCCTGGGCTGCAGGGTCAACTTGCGGTGCTGGGTCAAGGTGAAGCCGGACTGGCGGGACAATGAATTCATGCTCAACAGTCTCGGCTTCCGCCAGGACACCGGCCGCAAATGACCGCCCGCCCCGCCACAACAGGACAGATTTCCCGGGGATAACGCGTTAAGATGGGGTCAACACTAACGACTGCCGGTCGGGAAGGCCGACGGAAAGCGAGGTGCTGACGGATGGATGCTGAAAACTGCTGGAAGGCGTTTGCATCTACAGGAAAGATCGACTGCTATCTGGAATATAAACGCGCTTCGGGCGGCCGGGCCGCAGAAGCGGCAGAGGAAGGATACGATGGACGATTTTGTGATCATGGGGCTGGTCCTGCAGGAGATCGAGTACGGCGAGTCGGATCGGATCCTCAAGATACTCACCGCTGAAAAAGGGCTGATCAGCGCCTTTGCCAAAAACAGCATGCGGCTGACCAGCCATCTCTTTGCGGCCTGCGGCCAGCTGTGCTATTCTGAATTCGTGCTCCGGCCCGGCCGGAACACCGAGGACCGGATGTATACCGTCATCGAGGCGGGCTACGAGACCGACTTCCGGGACATTGCCTACAGCTTTGAGGCGCAGGGGGTAGCCATGTATATGGTGGAGTTCACCCTGGCGCTCTCCCTGGCTGACCAGCCGGCGGAGAAGGAGCTCAAGCTCCTGATGAACTGCCTGTACAAGATCTGCGAAAAAAAAACCGCCCCCAAGCTGGTCAAAGCGGTGTTCGAGCTGCGGATGATCTGCGAGTGCGGCTTTCTGCCTCAGCTGCTCTGCTGTAAGGCGTGCGGCGCCTACGACGGCGACCGCTTTTATCTCGACTGCGAGGACGGCCGCCTGCTCTGCGCGGATTGCGCCGCCAAAGAGGGCCTTGCCTGCAATCTGGACAAGGGCGCGCTTTTCGCCGTGCGGTACATCTGCCTTGTGGAGGACAAAAGACTGTTCGGTTTCCGCATTTCTGCCGGCAGCGCCAAGCTGCTGTTTGCGGCGGCGGAACAGTACGCCTTGGCCCACATGGACAAACAATTCAATTCGTTGAAATTTTTGCGGTCCCTCTCTGCCTGGGACCCGGACCAACAGTCAAAAAAGGACTGAATCAAACGTTTATGGAGACAAGTTATTTACAGACACTCGAATTGAACAAGATCATCGAGCGGGCTGCCGCCGGCTGCGTCTGCAAGGAAGCAAAGGCCAAGATGCTGGAGCTGACCCCCCAGTGCGACCCCGACGAAGTCCGCTATGCGCTGGAGCAAACCGACGCCGTCAACACCCTCCTGATCAAGAACGGCTCGCCCCGGTTCGGCAGGGTGGAGGGGGTCAGCGCCCTGGCCGCGCGGGCCGTCAAGGGCGGCGTCCTCTCGATGGGGGAGCTGCTGCTGGTGGCGGGTGCCCTCCGCAATTTCCAGAACCTGAGCAGTTGGTACGGCTCCACCGAGCACGATGCCCTGCCCACCGACGATTTGTTCTACGCCCTGTCGCCCCAGCCCGGACTGGAGCAGCAGATCTCGGACGCCATCCTTGCGCCCGACACCATGGCAGACACCGCCTCTCACACCCTGAACGAGCTGCGGAAAAAGATCCGCGCCACCGAGAACTCCATCCGTGACCGCCTGGAAGGGATGGTCCACAACATGGAGTCTTCCAAGTACCTGCAGGAGGCGGTGGTCTCCATCCGAAACGGCCGGTACGTCGTCCCGGTCAAGAGCGAGTACCGGGGTGAGGTCAGCGGTATCATCCACGACGTTTCCTCCACCGGCGCTACCGTCTTTGTCGAGCCCCAGGCCGTCGTTGAGGCCAACGCCCGGATCCTCCAGTACCGGGCCCAGGAGGCCCAGGAGATCGAGCGGATCCTGACCGCCTTCTCGAGCCAGGTGGCCGCCATCGAGCCCCAGTTCCAGTACAGCTACAAGGCCATGCTGGAGATCGACATCCTGTTGGCCAAGGCGCGGATGGCTCTTGAGATGAAGGCCTTCAAGCCTGCCGTCCGGTACGACAGCTCCTTTTCCCTCATCCGTGCCCGCCACCCCCTGATCGACCCGGCCAAGTGCGTGCCGGTGGACATCGCCCTGGGGCAGGAATACGACTCCCTCATCATCACCGGCCCCAACACCGGCGGCAAGACCGTCACCCTGAAGACGGCCGGCCTGCTCTGCGTGATGGCCCAGTGCGGCTTTTTAATCCCGGCCGACGAGCGGAGCGAAGTCTGCGTCTTCCAGGAATATCTGGTGGATATCGGCGACGAGCAGAGCATCGAACAGAGCCTGTCCACCTTCTCGGGCCATATGACCAAGATCACCGGTATCCTCGAACTGGCCGGTCCCGGCACCCTGGTGCTTCTGGACGAGCTGGGGGCCGGCACCGACCCCGCCGAGGGCGCGGCTCTGGCCGTTGCCATCATCGAGGCCCTCCGCCGCCGGGGCGTCCTGCTGATGGCCACCACCCACTATGCCGAGCTGAAGGTCTTTGCTCTCGAGACGCCGGGAGTGGTCAACGCCAGCTGCGAGTTCGACCTGGAGACCTTGCGTCCTACTTACAAGCTGAGCGTCGGCGTCCCCGGCAAATCCAACGCCTTCCTCATCAGCGAAAAGCTGGGCATCCCGGCCCAGATCATCGACACGGCCAAACAGCACCTTTCCGCCGACGACAAGCGGCTGGATGCGGTGCTGGGCCAGCTGGACGACCTCAAGCTGCAGCTCAAGGCCAGCCAGGACGAGGTGGAGAAGCTCCGCTATGAGGCGGCCCATCAGCTGGAGGACGCCCAGAAGAAGAAGGAAGAGCTGATCCGGCAGGGCGAAAACGAGCTGGAAGCCGCCCGGGCCAAGGCCCGCGCCCTGGCCCAGCAGGTAGAGAACGAGGCTTATAACCTGACCGAAGAGCTCCGCCGGATCCAGAAGGACGAAAAGACCAGCGCCCAGCAGCGGGCCCAGCGCGCCCGTGAGATCGCCAAGAAGGAAAGTGCCAAGCTGCTGGCCGGCGCCGATGTGGTTCACAACCCGGTACGGGACTTCGTCCCCCTCAAGGAGGTCCGGGTGGGGCAGGAAGTCTGCATCGCCGAGCTGGGCCAGCTCGCCACCGTCCTGGCCCTGCCTGACCGGGACGGCAACGTCCTGGTGCGGGCCGGCATGGTCAAGACCAAGGTGCCCCTGAAGGGGCTCAAGCAGCCGGATAAGATGGAGAAAGCCCCTGCCGCCCCCAAGACCAAGGCCCGGCAGCGGTACACCCGTCAGACCGGGGACGGCAGCCGCGCAGCCGGGGGCCATGTGGAACGGGTCCACCGGGATGCCAAGATGGAGTGCAACCTGCTGGGCTTGACCGTCGACGAGGCCATCCAGGAGGCCGACGCCTTCATCGACCGGGCCATCCTGAGCGGGCAGTCCACCGTCTACCTCATCCACGGCAACGGCACCGGCGCCCTCCGCAACGGCATCCAGAAGCATCTGCGGGGCCACCGGATGGTCAAGAGCTTCCGCCTGGGCCGTTACGGCGAAGGGGAGAGCGGCGTGACGGTGGTGGAGCTCAAGTAACCTTGCCGCCGCCGCAAAAAATCGAATGACAGGGCCGCCCGGCTGCAATCTTCGGGCGGCCTTCTTCGTTGTTATAAACAGAACACTTTAAAAGGACGCAGAAAACGGATGAAACAACCATACAGACGTTCCAAAGGAAAACACGGGAAGAAGGGCCGCTTCCGCTGGCAGTTCCTGGCCCTGGCTGCCGCCGTGGTAGTGGGCGGGGCGGCGCTGCGGCAGGCCATCACCCTGCTCACCACGCCCATTGCCGACTGGGCCTGGTGGCCGGCGGCCAGCGCCCCCACCACGGGGGAGCCCGATGAGGACTTCCGGCCGGAGGTCGGGGACCCGCCCTATACCATAGCGGTGGACGCTGGCCACGGCGGCACCGACCCCGGTGCCACCGGGGTGGTGGTGGAACGGGAGATGACCGCCGCCACCGCCGACGCCCTGCTGGCCTGGCTGGAGGCAGACCCCAACTATCTGCCGGTGACCACCCGGGAGAACTACGAGGTCACCGCCACACCTGCCGAGCGAGTGGAGCGCTCCAACAGCCAGAACCCCGACCTGCTCCTCTCCATCCACGGCAATTCGGCGGCCGCGGGCTCTACGGCCAGCGGCTTCGAGTGTTACCCCATCACCCCGGGGCGAAGCTGGCACAGAGAGAGCGTCTATTTTGCCCGGCTGCTTGCCGCCGGGATGGCAAACGCCGGCAGCAGCCTGCGCGGTGTAGACGGCGTGCGGTACATCTACTATGTGAACGGGGAGCGCTCCCTGACCGAGTCCAACGACATACGGGTGCGGGACGAGGATACCTTCACCATCCTGGAACAGTCCGAGTGCCCGGCGGTTTTGGCTGAGCAGTGCTTTGTGACCAGCGCCGAGGACGTGGACCGCTTTGGTGATGCGGACGGCTGCCAGCTGGCCGCCCGGGTCTACTACGAGGCCATCTGCGCCTACTTCGGCACCCAGCCGCTGGCGCAGACGAGCTGAAACGGAAGCGGTGGAAAATATTTTTAAGTTTTTCGGCGTTTTGCGCTCTCTCGAAGAAAAAATGTGAAGTGTTTTCTGGTATTCTCACAAAAAAGATAATCCGATACAAAAAGTGCTTGCAAAAACCGTTGCATCTGCTATATAATGCTGATATCAATCAGGCGACAAACGAGAACAACGAGGTTCACGGCAGGGGACTGACTCCTCTGTGTGGACCTCGTTTTTTGTTCCCTGCAGCACAAAGGCGTGTCTGCCGGACCGACCGGCAATGCGCCTTTTTGTATTTTTGTTGCCTTTGGGGAGGGTATAAGTATGATGAAAACACGAAACAGGATCTTATCGTTGACCATGGCAGCGGCCGTGACGGCCGGCCTGATGAGCGGCTGTTCGTCCTCCACCCAGCAGGGCGGTACGACTTCGACGGCAGCGTCCACCGCCTCGAGCACAGCCTCCGCCGCCAGCAAGGAGGATTACGTCATCCGGATCGGCGTCATCGGCCCGATGACCGGTGGCTCGGCCATCTATGGCGAGGGCGCACAGAACGCCATTGACATGGCTGTGGAGGAGATCAACTCCAGCGGCGGCGAGTTCACCATCGAGATCGTCAACGGCGGCCAGATCGCTGACGACGCCCAGGATGCCCGCCAGGCCATGAACGCCTACAACCTGGTGATGTCGGACGCCCCTGAGGCGCTGGTGGGCAGCTTCTTCTCCTCGGTTACTCTGCCGATGGCCGAGCAGGCCGCAACTGACAACATGCTGCTGCTGGCCACCGGCGCCACCAACACCAGCGTCACCCTGACCGGCCCCACCATCTTCCGCGACTGCTTCATCGACCCCTATCAGGGCCGTATGGCCGCCCTCTTTGTCGAATCCCAGGGGTACAGCACGGTTGCCGTCCTCTACGCCAACGATGATGACTATTCCAACGGTCTGAAGGACGCTTTCATCGAGAACTGCGAGGCGCTGGGCATCGAGGTGGTCTATGAGGGTCAGTGCACCACCACCGACACAGACTTTTCTTCCCAGGTAGCCCAGGTGGTTGCCTCCGGCGCTGAGTTCCTCTACTACCCCTGCTTCCAGGATACCGTCCCGCTGCTGGTCAGCCAGGCTCGTTCCAACGGCTTCACCGGCGCCATCATGGGCGGTGACGGCTGGGACAGCTCGGACACCACCGGCCTCGAGGCCCAGTTTGAGAACTGTTACTTCACCAACCACTACTCCAGCGAGGACACCTCGCCCGCAGTCGTCAACTTCGTCACCAAGTACACCGAGCTCTACGGCACCGAGAGCCTGAACGCCTGCGCTTCCCTGTACTATGACGCCATCTACATGATCTACCAGGCGGCCATCAACGCCGGCGCATCCGACACCGCCAGCCTGGTGGAAGGGATGACCGGGATGACCTTCACTGGCGTGGGCGGCACCTTCACCTTGGACGAGAACGGCGACCCTGAAAAGCAGATCGTCTTCAACACCTTCGTAGACGGCCAGGTTCAGTGGTTCGAGACCCTGGACGCCGAGGGCAACGTGGTTGCCGCGGCATAAACAGGCCTGACCGGAAAACTTTCGCATAAACCATCACGCGCGGCGCCAGCTCTCAGGCCGCCGCGCGCTTTATATGGCAGCCGGACCCGCCGGCTGCCGGGAAAGGGGAATGGACAAATGACGCTTTCACTCTTTGTTCTGAGCCTGATCAACGGCCTGAACCAGGGTTCGATCTACGCGCTGATTGCCCTGGGCTATACCATGGTGTACGGGATCATCCGGATGATCAACTTTGCCCACGGCGACTTCATCATGATCGGTTCCTATACCCTGTTTTACACTGTCCCGCTGATGGTTAACGCCGGGATGCCCGCCTGGCTGGCGGTGGTGGCGGCCATCGCCGTCTGCGCAGTAGTGGGCGTCCTGGTGGAGACCTTCGCCTACCGTCCGGTGCGGAAGGCTGGCTCGATGTCGGCCCTGATCACCGCCCTGGCCATGAGCATCTTTCTGCAGAACCTGGCCATGGTTCTCTTCGGTTCGCGGCCTCACAACGTTTCCACCATCTTCGCCCTGCCTTCGGTCACGGTGGCCGGAGTGACCGTCTCCCTCAACGTGGTTCTGACCATTGCCATCGGTCTGGCCATTATGGTGGGTCTGCAGCTCTTTGTCAACCGGACCAAGCTGGGCCGGGCCATGCGGGCCGTCCCCCAGGACCGGGATGCCTCCACCCTGATGGGGATCAACGTCAACCGGATCATCACCGTGACCTTTGCGGTAGGCTCCTCATTGGCGGCGGTGGCCGCCCTGATGTACTGCACCACCTATCCCCGCGTCACCAACGACATGGGCACTACCATGGGGATGAAGGCCTTCATCGCGGCGGTGCTGGGCGGCATCGGGGTCATCCCCGGTGCCATGCTGGGCGGCGTCCTGATCGGCCTGATTGAGATCTTTGTCCGTCTGTTCGCCCCCGGCTGGTATGAGGCAATCACCTACGGCACCCTGATCGTCATCCTGCTGGTGAAGCCCTCCGGTATTCTGGGCAAGAACGTCGGCGAGAAAGTGTGAGGAGGATCCTGACATGACCAAACAACGCAAAGCCTCCTATCTGCTCAACGCAGTGGCTGTGGTGGTGCTCTTCTGCATCATGACGGCCCTGTTCCAGTTCAACGCCTTCGGGCGCTCCACCACCTACGTCCAGGGCGTTTGCACCACCGCCTGCTACACCATCATCATGGTGGCCTCCCTGAACCTGGTGGTCGGCTTCATGGGCGAATTTTCTCTCGGCCATGCGGGCTTCGTCTCAGTGGGCGCCTATGTGTCGGCCATCGTCTCCAACGCCCTGGCAGGGCGGGGCCTGTCCGACCTGGCTCTCCTGATCGTCGCGGTGCTGGCCGGCGGCCTGGTGGCCGGGCTGACGGGGGTGCTGGTGGGCATCCCGGCCCTGCGGCTGCGGGGCGACTACCTGGCCATCGTCACCATGGCCTTCGCCGAAATCATCCGGGTCTGCTTTTGCAACTTTGAGATCACCGGCGGCGGCCGCACCATGAGCGGCATCCTCCGGCTGTCCAACTTCAGCCGCACTTTCTGGATCATGGTGGTCTGCGTCACTATCATGTTCCTCTTTGTCCGCAGCAAGTTTGGCCGCACCGTCCAGGCCATCCGGGAGGACTACATCGCGGCTGAGGCCTCTGGTATCAACGTCATCTTCTACAAGGTACTGACCTTCGCGGTTTCCAGCTTCTTTGCCGGGGTCGGCGGCGGCGTTTACGCCCACTACATGACCGCCATGATCCCCACCAACTTTGATTTCAACTACTCGGCCGAGCTGCTCAGTGAGGTCATCATCGGCGGCACCGGCTCCCTGACTGGCTCGATCATCGGCGCGGCATTCCTGTCGGCCCTGCCTGAGCTGATGCGCCAGTTCTCCACCTACCGTATGCTGGGTTACTCGGTGGTGCTGGTGCTGGTCATGCTCTTCCGCCCGGGTGGGATCTTCGGTCGCTGGGAGTTCAGCCTGATCCGTTCCTTCCGTTGGGTGAAGGAGGGCGGCTTCAAAACGCTGTTCCAAAAGAAGGCGGCGGCCAAGGCCGTGCCCGCCAGCAGAAAGACGAAAGGGGTGTAAGCTATGGCTGCTACTGCAAATGTTCCCGTCCTGCGCTGCCAGCACCTCGGCATCCAGTTCGGCGGTCTGAAAGCCGTCGATGACTTCAACCTGGAGATCGGGGAGTCCGAGCTGGTGGGACTGATCGGCCCCAACGGCGCCGGCAAGACCACCGTCTTCAACCTCATCACCGGGGTGTATAAGCCCACCGAAGGCTCCTTCTACCTCAACGGCAAGCGAATGAATGGCAAAAAGACCCATCAAATCGTCCGCGCCGGCATCGCGCGGACCTTCCAGAACATCCGGCTGTTCAAAAAAATGACGGTCATTGAGAACGTCAAGGCCGCCATGCTGGATAAGCTGACCTACGGCCTGCCCCAGGCCATCCTCCGGACCAAGTCCTACTGGAGCCAGGAGGAGGCCATCACTGCCCGGGCCAAGGAGCTGCTGGCGGTGGTCCACCTCGCCGGCAAGGAGGACGTGGAGGCAGACAACCTGCCCTACGGCGAGCAGCGCCGGCTGGAGATCGCCCGGGCCCTGGCCACCGACATAAAGCTGCTGCTTCTGGACGAACCGGCCGCCGGGATGAACCCCACCGAGACCGAGGAGCTGCTGGAGATCATCGATTACATCCGCAGCCAGTTCAAGATCTCGGTGCTGCTGATCGAGCACGACATGAGCCTGGTCATGAAGATCTGCGAGCGGATCCAGGTGCTGGACTTCGGCACCACCATCGCCTGCGGTACCCCCGCCGAGGTGGCAAACTCCCCGAAGGTTATCGAAGCTTATCTGGGCAAAGACAACGATGTTGTGGAGGGGATCTGATGCTGACAGTCAAAGATTTGTATGTACACTACGGCGCCGTCCAGGCTCTGAACGGCGTCTCGCTGGAGGTGCGGGACGGGGAGATCGTCTCCCTGATCGGCGCCAACGGCGCCGGCAAGACCACCACCCTCCGCACCATCACCGGGCTGGAGAAGGCGGCCTCCGGCTCCATTGAGTTTGATGGACACGACCTCATCAAGACCGAGCCCAGCAAGATCATCTCCCTCAAGCTGGCCCATGTGCCCGAGGGACGGCATATCTTCCCCGACATGAGCGTGGAGGAAAACCTGGAGATCGGTGCCTATGCCGACCCCACCGGGATGGAGGAGACCAGGCAGGACGTCTACCGGCGCTTTCCCCGCCTGAAGGAGCGCCGCCGCCAGCTGGCGGGCACCCTCTCTGGCGGCGAGCAGCAGATGCTGGCGGTAGGCCGGGCCCTGATGTCCAAACCCAAAATGATCCTGATGGATGAACCCTCAATGGGCCTGTCGCCTCTGCTGGTGCGGGAGATCTTCGACATCATCCGGGAGGTCAACGCCCAGGGGATCACCGTCCTGCTGGTGGAGCAGAACGCCCGGATGGCTCTGTCCATCTCCAACCGGGCCTACGTCCTGGAAAACGGAAAGATCACCATCCAGGGGGACGCCCAGGAGCTGCTGAACGACCCACGGGTGAAGAAAGCCTATCTGGGCCAGTGAGGAGGGAGTTTTTATGGCAGAAAGCAAATACTTTGCCATCGCCATCACCCGCACCTGCGGGTCGGGCGGCGGCAGCTACATCGGCAAAAAACTGGCGGCGGATTACGGTATCGACGTCTACGACCGCAAGCTGCTCCGCCTGGCCTCGGAGAACAGCGGGATCAGCGAAGCCATCTTCGCTGCGGCGGATGAGAACACCCGCAAGACCCTCTTGTACAAGGTCAGCCGGAAGGTGTACGATGGCCGGGCCATCTCACCTGAGAGCGGCAACTTCATCAGCGACCAGAACCTGTTCAACTACCAGGCCAAGGTTCTGCGGGAGCTGCTGAACCAGGAGAGTTACGTCTGCATCGGGCGGGCGGCCGACTTCATTTTGAGGGATAAGCCCAACGTCCTCAAGGTCTACATCGACGCACCCTATGAAGCCCGCGTCCAGCGTGAGATGGAACGGCAGGGGGTCAGCCGGGGGGACGCCATCCACTACATCGACCGGCTGGACCGCTACCGGGAGCACTACTACAACTACCACACCGGCCAGCGCTGGCAGCAGCCTGGCAACTATGACCTCTGCCTGGACAGCGCCGCCCTGGGGCTGGACACCTGCGTCGAGGTCATCGAGACCATCATCGCGCGGAAGTACGGCGCAAAACCCGTCAAAGGATAAGAGAAACGGAGGTGAGTTTCACCATGGAATCCATCGCATACTATGACGGCAAGGTCGGCTCGCCCGACGAGCTGCAGGTCCCTTTCAATGACCGTGTCCACTTTTTCGGCGACGGCTGCTACGACGCCACCGTCGGCGCAAACGGCAAAGTCTTTCTGCTGCAGGATCATTTGGATCGCTTTTACACCAGCGCCAAGGCCCTGGATATCAACGTCCCGATGCCCAAGGCCGAGCTGGGCGAGCTGCTGACCGGCCTGCTGGCCCAGGTGGACGGCAAGGTCAATTTCGTCTACTGGCAGGTGACCCGCGGCGTCGCGCCCCGGAACCACGCCTATGCCGAGGATATTCCCGGCAAGCTGTGGGTCTTTATCCGTCCCAACAAACTGCGGGACCCCGAAAGCCCCATCAAGCTCAACGACGAGGAGGACACCCGCTTTTTCCACTGCAATATCAAGACCCTGAACCTGCTGCCCAGCGTTCGCACCGCCCAGCGCGCCAGCCTGCAGGGCTGTGACGAAACGGTTTTCCACCGGGGCGAGATAGTCACCGAGTGCGCCCACTCCAACGTATCGGTGCTGAAGGAGGGGGTGTTCTACTCCCACCCCAACGACGAGCTGATCCTGCGCGGGATCGCCAAGACTCACATCATCCAGTCCTGCTACCGGCTGGGGATCACGGTGATAGAAAAGCCCTTTACGATGGACTTCCTGAAAGAGGCCGACGAGATCATCGTCTCTTCTTCCTCCAACTTCTGCCTCTATGCCAACGAGCTGAACGGTCGGCCCGTCGGCTGCAAGGACCCCGGCACACGCCGCGCCATCCAGCAGGAGGTCCTGTCCGAATTTTACGCCTACACCGGTCTTTCCAGCCTGGAGGGCTGAGGAAAGGGGGAGCATCTATGACCCGGGATGAATTGGAAAAGCGGAACGTGGGCGAGAACCTCGACGTTCTGATGTGCCTAGACCCGCGGGGCTACGGCGTCTGCCGGATTCTCTACGCGGGGGCCCGCGCCTATACCGGAGAGCCCATCGCCATGCACGCCGCCGAGGCCCTCTGCCGGACGGTCCGGAAAGGGGATGTGGTCTACATCCTGGTGGGATTTGTCCTGCTGCCCCACAAGGTGCCCGAGATGGACGGCTCGGTCAGCGCCATGTTGCTGGCAAGGGCGCTGGTTCTTGCCCTTGACGCCAAGCCGGTCATCGTCTGCCCCGAGGACAGCGTCACCGCCTTTGAGCGTTGCGCCAACGTGGTGGGTCTCCACTGCTACCGGGATCTAGACGCGGTGCGTCAGCTTCCCCTGAGCATCGGGGTGGTGCCTTTCACCAAGGAGCGGGCCGAGGCCGGCGCTGTGGCGGAAAAGCTGATTGACGTCTGCCCGCCTGCGGCGGTCGTCTCGATCGAGGCCTGCGGCGCCAACGCCCGGGGTGTCTATCACAACGCCGGCGGGGAAGATGTCAGCGCCCTGCAGGCCAAGAGCGACGTCCTCTGGGCGGCACTGCGGGCCCGGGGTATCCTTAACATCGCCATCGGGGACCTCGGCAACGAGATCGGGATGGGAACCATCGGGGAGCATATCAAGCGGTACGTCCCCTTTACTGCGGAGGGGGAGTGCAGCTGTGGATGCGGCGGCGGGATCCTTTCGGCCACCTGCGCCGACAATGTCATCACCGCCACCTGCTCCGACTGGGGCTGTTACGCCCTGATGGCCGCCATGGCCTACCTGAAAAAGGACATGAACGTCCTTCACCGGGAAGAGATGGAGAGCGAAGTCATGCGGGTGCTCTCCCGCAACGGGATGATCGACATGACCGGCTCCCTGCTGCCGGGGGTGGACGGCTTCGACACGCGGATGAACGTCAGCATCGTCAGCCTGATGCGGCAGTGTACCGCCTACGCCGTCCGCTATTCCCACAACTCGGACCGCTGGTTTGGCCCGGTGCTCCAAAAAGGCTTTTTTGCCGGATGACGGGGAGGGGATGAAAGGATGACAGGCGTCACTTTTTCCCCGGCGGGGGATGCGGCGGTGCTGGCAGTCTGCGGCGCCTCCATCTCAGAGGCGGTCAGCGCCCGGGTGATGGCATTGGACGCCGCCATCCGGGCCGCCCGGCTCCCCGGTGTGACTGAGACCATCCCGGCCTACGCATCCCTACTGGTCTGCTGCGACCCGCTGCAGACCGATCCCGACGCCCTGACCGAACGGCTCCGCGTCCTGACAGCGGACCTGCCGGAACCTTCGGGCAGCGGGAAAGAGGCCGGGCGTCTGGTGGAGATCCCCGTCTGCTATGGAGGGTCCTACGGCCCCGACCTCGCCTTTGTGGCCCGGCACGCCGGCCTGTCTGAAGCCGAGGCGGTGGCGCTCCACAGCGGCCGGGACTACCGGATCTATATGCTGGGTTTTTTGCCGGGCTTCCCTTATCTCGGCGGGTTGGATGAAAAACTCTTCTGCCCCCGCCTGGACAGCCCACGCACCGCCATCCCGGCGGGGTCGGTCGGGATCGGCGGCGAGCAGACCGGCATTTACCCGGTGGCCTCGCCGGGCGGCTGGCAGCTGATCGGCCGCACCCCCCTCAAATTGTTCGACCCCGGTCGGCCGCTGCCCTATGCGGCGGGAGACCGGATCCGTTTTGTCCCCATCGGCGCGGCGGAATTTGAACAGATCGCAGCGGAACAGGAGGGAGTCTGATGAGCATCACCGTTTTGAAGCCCGGCCCCCTGACCACGGTGCAGGATGCCGGGCGAATCGGCCATGGGGCGCAGGGCTACCGGCTCTGCGGCGCGGCCGATGGCTATGCCTTCCGGGCCGCCAACCTTCTGGCTGGCAACGGAGATGACACCATGGCCGCGCTGGAGCTGACCATCATGGGCGGGACGTTCCGCTTTGAAGAGGACACCCTATTCGCCCTGGCGGGGGCTGAGATGCCGGCGGCGCTGGACGGCGCTGCACTTCCATTCTTCGCCCCCTGTCTGGCGCCCGCCGGGTCGGTCCTGACCCTGGGGGCCGCCGGGGACGGGCTGCGGGCCTACCTGGCCGTATACGGCGGCATCGATACGCCGCCGGTGCTGGGCAGCCGCTCCACCGACCTCAAGTGCGGCCTCGGCGGGCTGGACGGCCGTGCGCTGCGTACCGGCGACCTCCTCCCCGTCGGGCGCAGCGCCGGCCAGGCCCGCCGGCGCTGGGAGGAGATATGCCGCCGCGGCGCGGAAAAACCGCTGGGCGAGAACGGGCGGACAGTCCTCCGGCCCTGGCGGTTTGGAGGAGAGCAGCCGCTACCCCTCTTCCGCGCGGTGCCCGGCCCACAGGCCGGCGCCTTCACGGCGGCAGGGCAGGCGGCCCTGGTTCACGGGGTCTACAGCCTAACCGCCGACTGTGACCGGATGGGCTGCAAACTGAGTGGCCCGGTCATCGAGCCAAAGGACGGAGTTGACATCCTGTCGGACGGGATCGTGGCCGGCTCGGTCCAGATCTCGGCCAACGGTCAGCCCATCGTCATGCTGGCCGACCACCAGACCACCGGCGGTTATGCCAAGATCGCCACCCTCTGCACGGTGGACGTCTGGGCCATGGCCCAGATGCGGCCGGGGCAGAAGCTGGGTTTTACCTATCTGACGGCCGGTCAGGCGGCGGAAGCCTGCCGCCGGGAAGCCGCCAAACTGCAACAGATCAAGGAGCGTATGGCATGAACGTTGTTGATTATCGGGCCGCCGCGCCCTCCCAGGTGCGGGCGCTGATCCGCCGGGGGGAGATCACCGGCCCCACCACCGGCTTCTGCAATGGCTACGCCCAGGGCAACCTGGTGGTGCTGCCCAAAGCGCTGGCGTGGGACTTCCTTCTCTTCTGCCAGCGTAACCCCAAGTCCTGCCCGCTGCTGGAAGTAGCCGACGCAGGGGAGCGAACCTTTGCCCAATTGGCGCCGGACAGTGACATCGCCGCCGACATTCCCCGCTATCGGGTCTATGAAGAGGGCGAACTGACCGGCGAATATACCGACGTGACCCGCTTTTTTGAAGCGCGGGATGATCTCGTCAGCTTTCTGATCGGGTGCAGCTTCTCCTTTGAGGCCGAACTGCTGGAGGCCGGCGTCCCGGTCCGCCAGATCGAGGAAGGGGTCAACGTCCCGATGTACAATACCAGCATCCCCTGTGCGCCAGCCGGTGTCTTCAGCGGGAATATGGTGGTCAGTATGCGGCCTATCCCACACAGGCTGGTACCGCTGGCTGTGGCCATCACGGCGGGGATGCCCCGCGTCCACGGGATGCCGGTTCAGATCGGCGCACCCGAGGCCATCGGCATCGCTGATCTGTCCCACCCCGACTACGGTGACCCGGTGACCATCCGTCCCGGCGAGGTGCCGGTCTTCTGGCCATGCGGTGTAACCCCGCAGAACGTGGTGATGCACTCCAAGCCGTCGTTCTGCATCACCCACGCGCCGGGGCATATGTTCATCACCGACGTCAAAAACGTCAGCCTGAAATACTGAAGGAGGCGTTTTCCATGGCCAAAATTGACCTGAACTGCGACCTGGGCGAGAGCTTCGGCGCTTACACCATCGGGATGGACGCCCAGGTCATCCCTTACATCAACTCGGCCAACATCGCCTGCGGCCTCCACGCAGGGGACCCCATGGTGATGGCCCACACCGTCGAGATGTGCAAAGAGTACGGCGTGGCGGTGGGGGCCCATCCCGGCTACCCCGACCTGCAGGGCTTTGGCCGTCACCCAATGCAGATGCCGCCCGCCGAAGTTAAGGCCAGCGTCCAGTACCAGATCGGCGCACTGCGGGCCTTCTGCGACGCATACGGCGTCCCGCTCCACCATGTCAAGCCCCACGGGGCTCTCTACAACATGGCCGCCCGGGACCGGGTCCTGGCCGACGCCATCGCTGCCGCCGTCAAGGAATCCGCCCCCGGGGTCGTCCTGCTGGGATTGTCGGGCAGCGAGATGCTGCGGGCCGCCGAGGCCATCGGCCTGCCCTGTGCCAGCGAGGTCTTTGCCGACCGTGGCTATCGACCCGATGGCAGCCTGGTCCCGCGGGGAACCCCCGGCGCCATGATCGAGGACGAGGACGAAGCCATCGCCCGGGTGGTCCGGATGGTCCGGGAAGGGAAGGTGCAGGCCTTCGACGGCACCGACATCTCGATCCGCCCCGATTCGGTCTGCGTCCACGGCGACGGGCCCAAGGCCCTCGCCTTTGTCCAAAAGATCTCGGCGGCCCTGGCGGCCGAGGGGATCGAAGCGGCTTCCTTCTAACCAAAACATCTCATGCCAAAACTGCCGGCAAGGTCAGACCCTGCCGGCAGCTTTTTGAGCAGAACGTTTTACCAGACATACGTCACGTTGAAGGCGAAGAATGCCATCAAGGCAAACACCAGGACGGCGGTCGTCCCGCCGATGATTATGACGGATTGCGCACCACCCATATGCAACCAACCTTGGCTGGCATTTTGTCAACCGAAGCTGACAAGGCAAAATCCCACGCTTTGGAGCAGGGATGTCATCCATTCTGTCCGGCGGAAACCGCGCTTTTTCGCCAAATATATGAATAAAGTGAAGCGTTTTGCATCCACGGCTTGACAAGTGAAAAAAACATGGTACAATAGGGCTAGAGCCTAAGCGGGCTGTCGTTTGTCCGCCCGCAAATAGATTAGGCCGGGCGTCCTTTTGGATGCCTAAAGCTCATCGGACAGGGCTGGCCGCTGCCGCGTGTGACGTAAAGCGTCACAACAATTATTGAACGGGTAGATTGCCCGGAAATTTTATAAGTTGGTCACTTTTTATAACTCCGTGCGGATGCACACCACTTGTGAAACGTCAATAAGAGCAGCAGAACAGTCCTTTGATCTATTTGCTGAAGTTACTCCCGGTATGGCTGGGCGTTGCAGGACGCTGCCCTCTGACAAAGGGCAGCCAGGCCGCTTCTCTATGATTTGTTCTCACAGGCAGTGTACCCGCAAGGGTGCGCTGCCTTTTTTGTGCGGCGCTTTTGGGATCAAAAACAGGAGAGAGGGATGTTTTTTGGACCGGGAACGTCAAAAGCGCGCGCCCATCTATGAGGCGCTGGAAAAATTCCGCCGGCAGAGGGTGGTGCCCTTCGATGTGCCGGGGCATAAGCGGGGCCGCGGCAACCCGGAGCTGGTAGAGCTGCTGGGGGAACGTTGCGTCGGGATCGACGTCAACTCGATGAAGCCGCTGGACAATCTGTGCCATCCGGTTTCTGTCATCAAGGAGGCGGAAGAACTGGCCGCCGACGCCTTCGGCGCGGCCCACGCCTTCCTGATGGTAGGCGGCACCACCAGCAGCGTCCAGGGCATGGTGCTAACGGCCTGCAAGCCGGGGGATAAGATCATCCTGCCCCGCAACGTCCACAAGAGCGCCATCAATGCCCTGGTGCTCTGCGGGGCGGTGCCGGTCTACATCGACCCCAAAGTGGACGTAGACCTGGGCATCCCGCTGGGGATGGAAGTAGAAGACGTCCGCGCAGCCATCGAGGCCAACTCCGATGCGGTGGCCATCTTCATCAATAATCCCACCTATTACGGCATCTGCTCCGACCTGCGCAGTCTGGTGGAGCTGGCCCACGCCCATGGGATGCTGGCCCTGGTGGATGAAGCCCACGGCACCCACCTCTACTTCGGGCCAAGCCTGCCCCTCAGCGGGATGGCGGCCGGGGCCGATATGGCCGCCGTCTCAATGCACAAGTCGGGCGGCAGCCTGACCCAGAGCTCGCTGTTGCTCTGCGGGCCGGAGGTCAACGCGGGCTATGTCAGCAACATCATCAACCTGACCCAGACCACCAGCGCCTCCTACCTGCTGATGTCCAGCCTGGACATCAGCCGCCGCAACCTTGCCATGCGGGGCAGGGCAAGCTTTTCCAAGGTGATCGATATGGCGGAGTACGCCCGGCGGGAGATCAACGCCATCGGCGGCTATTACGCCTTCGGGTCGGAGCTGATCAACGGCGGTAGCATCTTTGACTTCGACGTCACCAAGCTGGCCGTCAATACCCGCGGCATCGGACTGACCGGCATCGAGGTCTACGACCTGCTGCGGGACGAGTACGACATCCAGATCGAATTCGGCGACCTATCCAACATCCTGGCCTATATTTCGATCGGGGACCGCATCCAGGACATTGAGCGTCTGGTGGGCGCCCTGGCTGACATCCGGCGGCTCTATTCCAAACCGCGGAGCGACCTGTTCACGGCGGAGTACATCACCCCGCAGGTGGCGGCCACCCCCCAGCAGGCCTTCTATTCGCCCAAAGAGAGCCTGCCCCTGCGGGAGACGGCCGGGCGGATCTGCACTGAGTTCGTCATGTGCTACCCGCCGGGCATCCCCATCCTGGCCCCCGGCGAGGTCATCACTCAGGAGATCATCGACTACATTGAGTTCGCCAAGGCCAAGGGTTGCTCGATGCAGGGCCCGGCCAGTGAGGACATCTCTGAATTGAACGTTTTGAGCTGAAAGGAGGGATCATCTTGCAGGAAATGGATTACTGGTTCGGTGAAATGCACACCAACAACGTCAAGACCTGCATCCGGGTGGAACAGCAGCTCTACAGCGGCACCAGCGACTTCCAGCGGATCGACGTCTTTGATTCGCCGGAGTTCGGGCGGTTCCTGACTTCGGACGGCAGCGTCATCTTCTCGGAAAAAGATGAATTCACCTACGACGAGATGATTGTCCATGTCCCGATGGCCGTCCACCCTGATGTCAAGCGGGTGCTGGTCATCGGCGGCGGGGACGGCGGCGTCGCCCGTGAACTGTCCTATTACCAGGAGATCGAAGTCATCGACGTGGTGGAGCCGGACAAAATGTTCGTGGACGTCTGCCGGAAGTTCTTCCCGGACAACGCCTGTGGTCTGGATGACATCCGCGTCCGTGTCTACTATGAGGACGGCCTGCGCTTTCTGCGCAGCAAAGAGGACGAATACGACCTCATCATTAACGACTGTACCGACCCGCTGGGCCATGCGGCAGGGCTGTTCACCAAGGAATTCTACGGCAGCTGCTACAAAGCCCTCCACGACGACGGGATCATGGTCTACCAGCACGGCAGTCCCTTTTTTGATGAGGATGAAGAGAGCTGCCGCGCCATGCATAAGCGGGCCTACCGTTCTTTCCCCATCAGCCGGGTGTACCAGGCCCACATCCCGACCTGCCCGGCGGGGTACTGGCTGTTCGGTTTTGCCAGCAAAAAATACCACCCCCTCAAGGACTTTGACCCCAAGCGCTGGAACAAGCGGGGGATCAAGACCTGGTATTATACCACACATCTGCACCGCGGCGCCTTCATGCTGCCGCGCTACGTCGAGGACCTCCTGAAAGAGGAAGAGGACTAAAGCTTCGCTCCAGGGGGCTCCAGGGGGGACCCATTTCTACCTGTTGCGCAGTTCGCACACTCTCGCCCAAAAATTTCCCTGTATGTGTCCCGGCCGTCCACACATGTCAGCCGGCCGGGACGGAATTGTCCTAACGAAAGGAGCCTTATCATGAGCAAACTGCTTGTCATCGGCTGCGGCGGCGTTGCCTCCGTCGCCATCCAGAAGTGCTGCCAGAACCACGAGACCTTCCCTGAGCTTTGCATCGCCAGCCGAACCGTTTCCAAGTGCGACGCCCTCAAAGCCAGGCTGGAGGCCGCCGGTATGCCTGTCAAGATCACCACCGCCACCGTCAATGCCGACGACGCCGAGGACGTCAAGCGGGTCATCCTGGAATACCGGCCCGACCTGGTCCTGAACGTCGCCCTGCCATACCAGGATCTGACCATCATGGACGCCTGCCTGGACTGCGGCGTCCACTATGTCGACACCGCCAACTATGAACCCGAGAATACCGACGACCTCGCCTGGCGGGCCGCCTATGAGAAGCGCTGCAAGGAGGAGGGTTTCACCGCCTACTTCGATTACAGCTGGCAGTGGGCTTACCGCAAGAAGTACGAGGACGCCGGCCTGACCGCCATCCTCGGCTCCGGCTTCGACCCGGGCGTCACCAGCGTCTTTACCGCCTACGCCCTCAAGCACTACTTTGATGAGATCCACACCATCGACATCCTGGACTGCAACGGCGGCGACCACGGCTATCCCTTCGCCACCAACTTCAACCCTGAGATCAATCTGCGGGAGGTCTCGGCCAACGGCAGCTACTGGGAGGACGGCCACTGGGTGGAGACCAAGCCGATGGAGATCAAGCGGGAATACGATTTCCCCCAGGTGGGCAAAAAGGATATGTATCTGCTTCACCACGAGGAGATCGAGAGCCTGGCCAAGAATGTCCCCGGCGTCAAGAGGATCCGCTTCTTCATGACCTTTGGCCAGAGCTACCTGACCCACATGAAGTGTCTCGAGAACGTGGGGATGCTCTCCACCAGCCCGGTCCAGTTTGAGGGCCACGAGATCGTTCCTATCCAGTTCCTCAAGGCGCTGCTGCCCGACCCGGCCTCCCTCGGTCCCCGCACCGTCGGCAAGACCAACATCGGCTGCATCTTCACCGGCGTCAAGGGCGGCAAGGAAAAGACCATCTATATTTATAATGTATGCGACCACCAGGAATGCTATAAGGAACTGGGCAGCCAGGCCATCAGCTACACCACCGGCGTCCCGGCCATGATCGGCACGGCCCTGGTGGCTAACGGCCAGTGGCGGAAACCCGGCGTCTTCAACCTGGAGGAGATGGACCCCGATCCTTTTATGGAGATGCTGGACCAGTACGGTCTGCCTTGGGTGGTGGATGAGCACCCTGCCACGGTGGAGTGATGGACCGGCTGACAAACAAAGAGCCGGGGCTGCGCACCCCGGTCTATCTGGTGGATGAAGCCGCGCTGGTCCACAACCTGGAAATCCTGCAGGGGGTCCAGCAGCGCACCGGCTGCCATATCCTGCTGGCGCAGAAGGCGTTTTCGATGTTCCGGGTCTACCCGCTGATCGGGCGGTACCTGGCAGGGGCAACGGCCAGTGGCCTGTTTGAAGCGCGGCTTGCCCACGAGGAAATGCCCGGCCGGGAAAATCATGTTTTCTGCCCGGCCTACACCCCCGAAGAAATGGGGCAGCTGGTGTCCATCTGCGACCACATCAGCTTTAACTCGCTAGCCCAGCTGGAGGCCCACCGCCCCGCTTGGGAGGCGGCCGGCGTGAGCGTCGGCCTGCGGGTCAACCCCGAGCACTCCACCCAGGAGGGTCACGCCATCTACGACCCCTGTGCCCCCGGCAGCCGTCTCGGCATCCGCCGCAAAAACTTGCCGGACACCATGCCGCGGGGTGTCGAGGGCCTTCACTTTCACACCTTGTGCGAGCAGGATGCCGCCCCCCTCGTCGAGACCTTTGTGGCCTTTGAAGAGAAGTTCGGCGCTTTTCTGCCGGGACTGAAGTGGCTCAATCTGGGCGGCGGGCATCACATCACCCGGCCCGGCTACGACATCCAGGCGCTCGAATCGCTCATCCTCTCCATCCGGGAAAAGTACGGTCTCACCGTCTATCTGGAACCAGGGGAGGCCATCGCCCTCAACGCTGGCACCCTCATCACCACGGTGCTGGACATTGTGCAGGCGTCCGATATGCCCGTCCTGATCTTGGACACCTCTGCGGCCTGCCATATGCCCGATGTCCTGGAAATGCCCTACCGGCCGCCCCTCTACGGCAGCGGCCTGCCGGGTGAAAAGGCCTGCACCTGCCGTCTGGCATCCCGGACCTGTCTGGCGGGGGACGTCATCGGAGAATACAGCTTCGACGCCTGCCCACAGGTTGGCGACCGGCTTGTTTTCGGCGATATGGCGATCTATTCGATGGTTAAGAATAACACCTTCAACGGTATGCCGCTGCCGGACATCGCCCTCCGCCGTCTGGACGGGAGCTGTGAACTGGTCCGCCGCTTCGGCTATCAGGATTTCAAGACCCGTCTGTCCTGACGGGATAAAAGGAGAACGCTGCCCATGTACAGAATGCCGGCTGAATACCAGCCCCACCGCGCCACCCTAATGATCTGGCCCGTCCGGCCCGGCAGTTGGGGAAAAGACCCCGGCGCCGCACAGGCGGCCTTTGTCCGGGTGTTCAAGGCTATCACCGAGAGCGAGGACCTCTATCTTCTGGCCGGCCCTGATCAACTGGAACAGGCCCGCGAGGCCGTTGCCGGCCTCGACCGCGTCCATCTGCTCTGCATCGAATCGGACGACGCATGGGCGCGGGATGTGGGACCCACCTTCGTCCAAAACGAGGACGGCGCGCTGAAGGGGATCAGCTGGCGATTCAACGCATGGGGCGGCGAAGTGGACGGCCTTTACGCCGATTGGCAGAAGGACGATGCCGTCGCCGGGGCTTTCTGTGATGCGCTGGGCCTGCCCTGGGAGGACGTGGCCCCCTTCGTGCTGGAGGGCGGCAGCATCCATACCGACGGGGAGGGAACAGCCCTTGTCACCGAAAGCTGTCTGCTGTCGGCTGGGCGGAATCCGTCAATGACGCGCGAGGAAATCGAAGAGGAACTCTGCCGCCGCCTCGGTGTGCAGAAGATCCTCTGGCTGCCGCACGGCATCTACAATGACGAGACCAACGAGCACGTGGACAACGTCTGTGCCTTTGTGGGGCCGGGCGAGGTCGTTCTGGCTTGGACCGACGACGAGAGCGACCCGCAGTACCCACTTTCGGCGGCGAATCTCGCTTATCTGGAAGGTGCCACCGATGCCAAGGGCCGCCCGCTGACGGTCCACAAGCTGCCCATCCCGGATCATCCGATCCTTTGCAGTGAGGCGGATTGCGCCGCCTACGAATTCGCGCCCGGTGAGGACGTCCGGGAGCCGGGTGAACGGCTGGCGGCCAGTTACGTCAATTTTTACTTTACCAACGATGCAGTCCTGGTGCCGCAGTTCGGTGGCGAAAATGCTGCGTGCGACGCCCGCGCCTGCGCCATCCTGCAAGAGCTCTGCCCGGAGCGGCAGGTGATCGGCCTGCCGGCTCGTGAAATTTTGCAAGGCGGGGGAAACATCCACTGCATCACACAGCAGATACCATTGTAATAAGGTATAACAAGGAGGGGAAAGCAATGCCTCAGACCGTGGTTGCAGCCATCCAGATGACCTGCTGCGCCGACCCGGCCCAAAATCTGGCCAACGCCGAGACGCTGGTACGCCAGGCCGCCTCCCAAGGGGCTCATATCGTCCTTCTGCCTGAGCTGTTTGAACGTCCGTATTTCTGCCAGGAACGACGGTACGAATACTATGACTATGCCATGCCGGCAGATGAAAATCCAGCGGTGCAGCGTTTTCTGACGGTCAGCCACGAGCTGGATCTGGTGATACCGGTCAGCTTTTACGAAAAAGACGGCACACGGCTGTTCAACAGCGTCGCCATGCTGGACGATGGCCGCCTCCTCGGCATCTACCGTAAGACTCACATCCCTGATGATCACTATTACCAAGAGAAGTTTTATTTTACCCCCGGCAACACGGGGTTCCGGGTGTTTGATACCCAGTACGGCCGGGTAGGGGTTGGGATCTGCTGGGACCAGTGGTTCCCGGAGACGGCGCGCTGCCTGACACTGGGAGGCGCCGATCTCATCTTGTATCCAACAGCCATCGGCAGCGAGCCGATCCTGGCGGTGGACAGCGTCGGTCACTGGCAACGGACCATGCAGGGCCACGCCGCCGCCAACGTCCTGCCGGTCGTTGCGGCAAACCGCTATGGCACCGAGGTGGTAACGCCGTGCAGGGAAAACGGTGGCCAGCAGAGCGCACTGCGGTTTTACGGCAGCAGCTTTATGACTGACGAGACAGGGGCGATCCTGACAGAAGCAGGGCGGGATGGGGATGCAGTCCTAACGGCAAGCTATGACTTTGCGGCCATCCGGCAGGCGCGGATGGAATGGGGCCTGTTCAGGGATCGCCGCCCGGAATGCTACGGCGCCATCTGCGATATGGACTGACCGCAGCACCATAAATAACCATGAGAGAAACGCACTTCTGATCCGGCGCACAGGCGCGGGGAGAGGAGTGCGTTTTTTGCTGATCTGGTTCGACGCTGGAACGGCTGGTTGGAATAATGATTTGAGAGTTTGGGAGAGAAGAGGGGGACTTATTTTCTCTATACGCAAATTTCGTATAATACACGTTATACGAAGTTTAGGGGAGAGAAAAAAGCCCTCTCGGGCCATTTCAGGCCTTTCGAGGTCCTTTGTGTATGCTGTGTATGCGTTTTGGGCTTCCACGGCCTTAGACGTCCATTCATGCAGTTGCAAATCGTTCAATCGCATCAATATAAAATAAATTTGTGTTGTGCTCAATACCGGCAAGCAGATATCTTCTTGTTTGACTGTAAGCGGCAGTTCAGTACAGCCAAGGATCAATCCGTCGCCGCTTTGCTGGCAATGTATCGATTCGCCATAGAGATGATTTTTTCTTTGTCGTCTGGTACAACGATGCCATTTTCAAGATTGGGATAAATCAGCCCGCCAAGCGTCTCTATATCCGTTAATTTGACGTAATCACGCTTTATACGCTTTATTTATAATGGATTCGTTGTGTTCTCACGATTTCCGGATAGCATCCATGCTCGACAAGGCGATTTTTGGTAAGGCCCAGATAATATTCCACCGTGGACGCCGGGCCGATCCCGCCCGCCAGACCGATTTTCTTCATTCGATTATCCTCATATTATTGCGTTGTATACAACTCAGCAAGCTCTATCGCCTGTCCGTCAAGTTACCTGATTACCCTGCCCGTGTCAAAATATCCAGCGCCTTTTCAAAGTTCTACCTCGCCATCATACAGTGCCTTTTTCAAGTCAGACAGAAACACCGCCTGCTGCCTTTTCAGGTACAGTTTCACAAACGGCCGCAGGAATAATTTTTTGGCCGTCACATATTCTGCGAAGGTAACTACCGTCCCAGCCCCCACCTGACGGAAAATTCCCACCCATCGGCCCGTCGTCATATGGCTGTTGTCTATGGTGAACGCCCAGCGCCTGCCGGGATTGGTCTCTGTGATGGTAAATTTTGTGGCGTACCCGTTCTGGGTGTACTCTACAAACACGGCCTCGTCCTGCACCTCGACCCGGCTTAGTCCGCTGCGCCAGTCGGGGTAACACCTGACATCGGTGACCACATCCCACACTCTCCAGACGTCTGCCGGAAGGACCGCGTGCATTTTCGAAACCGTCATGACAATTCACCTCCATTTCTTCAAACGTTTCATCGGTATTTTTCTTTGATTTTGTTAACATCTTCCCGGTCCACCCATTCTTCTACATAGCCGCAGCTGCAGCAGACATACCGATGGACCGGCGCGGTGGTAAAGATCGACCAGCCCAGCGGGACATAATTACCCGAACCATAGGCCCCGGCTTTGCCGGGCACTCTGACGATCTCATGGCCGCCGCATTTGGGACAGGTATTGGTGTTTTTCATGTCTGTGCCTCCTATCTTGTATACTTCATCGACGTGTAGCGGATGCTACCGGTCAACAGCTCAACATCGGTATCCACGAAGCCGATGATGGCCTCACGACTTATGTTCTTCTGCATACGCCAAAAATTCTGGCGTTTTGGACCAGTATTTGATACCCCAGTTTTCAAAGTTCCATTCTTCCATGTAGTCGTTGCACTCGTAGTAGTCGTTGCACTCGTAGTCCACGTAATATAGAATACCGTCCTGCAAGATAAAGTTGGTGGGGAAATAGTCGATGTTGGTATTGGCCGGGTAGAGCAGGCAGCACATGGCCCGCATCTGATCCAGGCAGATGTCCGGCAGCTTGTCCTGCAGGACGAGCTGGTATACCGTCTCCCCGGCGATGTACTCCTTTACGATCCGCTCGGCGACCAGGTCGATGTCGAGCATCTTGGGCATGGCGATCCCGATGGCCGACAGTCGCCTATAGTCGGACAGTTCGGCCTCGATCTTGTTGCCGAACTGGTAGTAGTCACAGGGTTCGTGGTGGATCTGTTTGACCACCACTTCCCTGCCCTCCCCGTCGTCCGCGAGGTAAGAATAGCCGCCCTTGCCTTTCCCCAGCAGCTTGCGGAGGGTGTAGGCGCAGCCGTTGACTATACAGGTCTCTGTCATTGCAAAAACTCCTTTCAGCGTTTTATTCTGTTTCCCGGTAGACCTTAGCGGCATACCAGACGGCGGCGGCTGTCATAAGGACAAACGCAGCCTCGGTGAAAAAGATCGAGACATTGGGCAGGAGCACCGCCGCAAAATCCACCGCGAAATGGGCGCCAAAGGCGGCCCAGTACCAGCGGGCCTTCCCGTCCCTGACGGCGCGGTAGACCAGGACCGACAGCGCAACGTGCAGACAGACGGCAACGATCCGCTCAAAGCCGGCTATGAAAAAGAGGTAGGCGGGCGTTTCCCAGAGGGTGGACAGGTTGGCGGTCACGGTCTGCCGGGTGGTTTCGTCCAGCGTGGCGAGGACGCCTGTCATTGAGCCGTTGTTCACCAGGACGGAATTGGCCAGGTTGTTGATGGATGTAATGCCCAGCAGGACCATCGCCTCGACGCCGCCGTGGCCCGCGCCGTACATCAGGGCGTTTTCCCGGGTGAGGCGGTTTCGCAAGAGGAAGCGGAAGGCAAGATAACGCCCCGTCTCCTCAAAGGCGGCGGCCATCAAGGCACCATACAGAGCGTACAGGAAGAGATTGCCGGTGAGCAGGGTGCCGGTCAGGCTGAAAACGACGGAATGGACCGAGCTTTCCAGCACCAGCGCAAAGAGGACAAAGACGGCCATCCCCACCACAAAACTGAGGGGGCTTGCCTTCTTTTTCCGCCACAGGTAGAGAAAGAGCCCGGCCGGCAGCCCAAAGGCCACCGCCAGAGAGAAAACCATACCCATCACATTGCCGAAAGGCACATTTTGAAGCTGTTCCATTGCTGCATTTTACCTCCGTTCAGGAAAGCTCCGGCGGAGCCGCTTCCCCCAGCTCGTCCAAAGTGGGCAGGATGTCGGGCAGCGGCTCCCCTGTGCCCTCCCCTGCCAGTTCCTCCGGCTTTTCCGGCAGAGGTGCGGCCGCAGGTTCCGTTTCTGCGGCGGCTTCTGCGGCCTGCCTGCCCTGCCGGGACGTGCCCAAGGGATTGGCCTCGATGGCGGCGCGCACCTGGGTATCCTGCAAGTGGGTATAGATCTGGGTGGTGCCGACGCTGCTGTGGCCCAGCAACTCTTTCAGGGTCAGGACATCCACATTCCCGGTCTGGTACATCAGGGTGGCCGCGGTATGCCGCAGCTTGTGGGTCGAGAAGCCCTTCAGACCGGCGGCCTTCATGGCACCAGTGACGAGCTGCTCCACCCGCCGGTTGGAGATCCGTTCCTTCCGCCGGCGGGTGATAAAGACCGCCCGCTCCTTGGGCGAGAGCCCTTCGACGCTGCCCCGCTTTTGAAGATAACGGTCCAGCGCTTCGACGCAGGCATCGTTCAGATAGACGATCCGCTCCTTGTGCCCCTTCCCGAAAAGACGGATCTGCCGCCCTTTCAGGTCGATGTCCTCCAGGTTCATCCCCACCAGCTCGGCCAGACGCATCCCGCAGTTCAGGAACAGGACCACCATGCAGTAGTCCCGCTCGGGGAAGTCGCTGCCGGTGCGGGTCGCTTCCATCAGCTCCACAGCTTGGTCGGCCGTCAGGTACTTGGGCAGGACTTTGTCCTGTTTGGGCGGCTTGACCGCCACGGTGGGGTCTTGCTCCAGGCGGCTGGCATGATTGACCATATAGTCATAGAAGCCGTGAAGGCTGGCCAGCCGCCGGGCTGTCGAGGACTTCTTGTTGCCGCAGGTCTGGTTCAGAAAGTAGAGGTATTCGTAGATATCCTCCTTGGTCACGCTGGCCCAGAAAGCCGTGTCCAGACCTTTGGGGTCGATCTCCTGCGTGGGGGTATCCTCGGGCACCAGGCCGCGGCGCTGCTTCATAAAGCGGCTGAAATTCCGCAGGTCGCAGTAGTAATTGAAGGCCGTGTTGGCGCTCTTCCCCGCGATGACTTCCAGATAGCGAACATAGTCCACCACATCGGGCGAGGCGTCCTGAAACGGCTTGTGTTTGGATGGGTTCTTTTCGTCCAGATAGATCGACATAATTTCCCTCGATTTTATGCGCGGTAGTAATCCCGGATGAAGGGCGCTTCGATCCCGGGCCGGGTCAGCAGGCTATACTTCCGCGGATGTCGGTAGGCGTTACCGTGCACCTCGCAGGCACGGTAGGCGCGAAGCTGGGCCAGGTCCAGGGAAGCGATATAGATCCCCTCTTCCCCGCCGGCCTGCAGGATGCAGGTGTCGCGGGAGCCATCCGACGCCGGGGTATAGGCCACCCCGACGGCCATTTCCAGCTCTTTTGCCAGTGCGCCGAAAGCCAGGACAAACGCCCCGTCCGCCGGGATGGCGTCGGCGGTCCATTGGTCAGCGGGGCGGCCGTCGATACGGTAGCCGTTGCTCCACATTTCAGAAAAGAGGACGATGTCTACCCCCATTGCCCAGGCCTTCCGGCAGCAGGCAATGCCCTTTTCCAGATTTTCCTCCAACGCCCCGCCGGGGGTAACTTGAAGAAGGGCGATTTGAAGCTTTGTTTTATCTGTTGTCATATCTTCCCTCTCGGTATTTGCTTCTGTCTATACCGGCCGGATCAGCTTTTCTTCCAGCAGCGTCTGAAAGGTATTGACGGCGCCGCCGTGCTCTACGATTTTTCCATCCATCACCCGGTCGATGTCGACGCCAGTAAATTTCAGTTTTTTGTGGGTCGGTTTGATCCCGATCCACTCCCCTTCATGGGTGCCCTCCATGATGAACTCGGTAACGATATATTCCCCGTCGCAGAACTGCCGCGTGACCTTGATGGCATAATCGGGATAGGTCTGCTTGGTCATGGCGATATGCTCTGCCATTCCTTCTACGCCTATATGGAGCAGGCGGCCGCCGTCGTTCACACAGCATTCCGGTGATATAAAATCGGGAAGCTCGTCCATCCGGTTTTCCGAAACAATGGTTTCATAGAAATATTTCACGATTTCCATAGAAGTCATAATTGCCGTCCTCTCTGTCATGGTCATTCTCTGCTGGATACAGCTTTCACTGTATTGCTTGCTGCATCCACCCATCCAGAAAAGTCAGCTGCGCTTCGGTGTGGAACCAGTGCTCGCCCCCTTCCATCACGGTGAGGCCCGCGCGGGGATGGCTGGCGAGGAAAGCGTCCACCGTCTGCCGGGAGGTCAGGTTGTCCTGTCCGGCATAGAGGATTTCGGTCGGGACGTTCCAGCGGATGGGGTTGTCCCGGACAAAGCAGAGGTAATCCCAGGACAGCGTCTCCCCGAAAGGGGTGGGAATCTCGCCCTCGGCGCGCAGCGCATCTTCCGATACGACCGCCCAAGACATCATGTCGAGGATGAGACTCTCCATGTCCAGCACCGGGGAGATGAAGAGCGCTTTGTGGACCGCACGGCTCTGCAGGGCGTCCATCGCGAAGTAAGCCCCGATGCTGTTGGCAAGGACCCATACCTGGTCAAATGTTTTCTCCGCCTTCAGACAGGCCGCCTGGATCGTCGGCCGCGCCGTCCATGGGAAACTGCCGTCGTAATCGACGCCGGCTACCTCAAAGCCGGGGCAGTTCTTTCGGTACTGCTCCGCCTCCTGGGCGCTGCCGCCCTTGCCGTGGATATATAAGAGGATCTTGTTCTGCATGTCGCTCACCTTTGCATTTCACTTTCCAGATTTCAGCACCGCCAGCGCCTCCGACACATAGGCCGCGCCCACTAGTTTCAGGCCGGGGTAGTCGGCGGCATCCAGATGCCGCAGGCTGTGTTTGGGGATAACTGCCTGTTCAAAGCCGATTCGCTCGGCCTCCCGCAGACGCTGTTCCAGGTTGGGGACGCTGCGGATCTCCCCGCCCAGGCCTATCTCTCCGATGGCGATCAGTTTGTCGTTGACCGGCCTGTCCAGCAGCGAGGAAATCATGCTCAGGCAGACGGTCAGGTCACAGGAGGTGTCCCGCAGAGCAATGCCGCCCACGATGTTGACATAGACGTCCAGGTTCCCGAAAAAGTAGCCTGCCCGCCGCTCCAGCACCGCGATGAGAAGGTTGACCCGGTTGTAGTCGTAGCCGGTGCAGGCCCGCCGGGGCGACGGGAAAGTGGTCTTGGCGGCCAGCGCCTGGATCTCGCTGAGAATGGGGCGGGTGCCCTCCATGGTGCAGGCCACACAGTTCCCCGACACACCCAGAGGCCGGCCTTCCAGCAGCTGCTGGGAGGGGTTGGCAATCTCGGTCAGACCCCGACCGGTCATATCGAACATCCCCAGCTCATTGGTGGAGCCGTAGCGGTTTTTGGCCGCCCGCAGGATGCGATAGGGCAGCATCTTGTCTCCCTCGAAGTAGAGGACGGTATCCACGATGTGCTCCATCACCTTGGGGCCGGCGATGGCGCCGTCCTTGTTGACGTGGCCCACCAGAAACATGGGGATCTCCTGCTTTTTGGCCACCGCCAGCAGCCGGGCGGTGCTCTCCTTGACCTGGCTCACCGTGCCGGACGAAGAAGAGATGTCGGCGCAGCGCATGGTCTGGATCGAGTCGATGACCACCAGGTTGGGGCGCTCCTTCTCGATCAGGCCGCAGATCTCGTCCACATCGTTCTCGGCGACCAGATAGATGTTCTCCTGCGGGATATTCAGCCGGGTGGCCCGCAGTTTGACCTGCCGCACCGATTCCTCACCGGTGACGTAGAGGACACTGTACCGATCCGAGATGGCCCCGCAGAGTTGGAGCAGCATGGTAGACTTGCCCACGCCCGGCTCGCCGCTCAGCAGGACTACCCCGCCCAGCACGATGCCGCCGCCCAGTACCCGGTCCAGCTCGCTGATGCCGGTGATGATCCGGCTTTTCTCTTCGGTGGTGCTGATGTCAGCCAGGCGGCGGGCCGTCAGGGTGGTGACCCCCTCCTGCCGGGGGGCCGCTTTGGCCGAAGCGGACGCGCCGCCCTTGGGGGCTTCGGCAATGACGG